>CAYYNQ010000043.1:0-38195 GCA_964473105.1 uncultured Candidatus Sumerlaeota bacterium
CGGCCTAAACGGTCTGTCTTTGCCTTCAGTTTATTATCCGTTCTTTTAGTCATTTTATGCGCAGTCGTTCGCACAGCCTCATCTGCCCCCCCCCCCTCCAAATCCCAGTCCGTTATTTGGGCCTCATCCAGTTTGGTCCAGTCCCGGTCCTTGCCCAGCAGATAATAACCACTCTCACTTGCCAGCAGGACGCGCTGGTTCCGGATGGATTCAACGACATAATCGTCAATTATATCGCCTTCCCTACATATCAGCGGCCAGCCCGGGCCGTCCATCTGGATAAAACAGATGGGGTCATCCTGAAAGGAAGTGATGCGGAGTAAATCAAGATTCGGCATCCTCCCTCCATCAGTCACATAATCATCAATAGCCGACTCGGACGTACCGACCTTGCCCGGAAGATCTGAATCAGCAATTACGGGGGGCTGTAACCGGTCGTCGAAATTCTCGGGCAAAACAGGAGGATGGGGATAAGGACTCAATGAGGGGGAATCACCGCGATCCAAAAGGGCATCACCAACAACCAACACCATGCAGGTTATGAGAACCGCCCAAAATATCTGCGGACCTGAGAACCGGAAAATCACATCAGAATCCGTTCTGTCCAAGGGCCACAACGTCGCTCACTCGATTATATCTCCGGCCGTTTGGGTCCGCTATCGGGTTGTTACTGCGGGAACTGAACACACCGGCGATTCTCGTCTTGAACGGCAAGTCATTCTCAGAACACGGTCCCATAAAGTCAATAATTAACCGGTCCGCAGGCTCCTCGATTATACTCTTGAATCATTGAATTAACCCATGTACCCAAGCGAAATTATGTATCATCTTGATTATCAATACCCTACATTTAAGCTGGGTTAGTTTCACAGACTCGACCGTGAATTGATCTCGGGATTTTCACCACATATCAACCATCCCCAATATCCCCGTATGGAAGGTTTACTCCCTTGAACACTGAAGTCATTCATAAATCCATGACAATCATTGCGCTCCTGACCCCGCTTCTGGGCATAATTCTATATGGTATCGGATTGCTGACATCCAGAAACAGCGGGCAACCCATCCCGTCATCCATCCGATTTAGCAGTGTCCTTCTACTGCTTCTGGGTCCCCTGAATTATCTATTGTGGAACCTGTTGAATCAATGGCTTGACCATATCGGTTACCGATCGATAATTGGTTATGTTCTCGCCGCAATGGCTTTCATCGTCGGTGGCATACTGACCGGAAGATGGAAACGCGACAAGATTCACAACGGGAACAAGCCTGAGGTTTCGCATGTAAATGACCGGCCCATCGTCAAAGAACCAGACTCTGATCCTGACATATATCGGGGAACTTGATCTTTATCACCAACCCATTGGTAATCGTAATGGCCCTGGCAAGCAAATATTCGGAAACTTCACGCAGAGAAAGAAAGGCTCAACAGGACAGCTGATCATGAGGGCATGACATAAAATTCATTTCCCTTGACCTTAAAGGTTTACATGAAGCCTTTGGCTCGTCATTTCGCACCCAGTTCAAGCCAGTCTCTACGCAGTTGGGCCGTACACCGGTTATAGTAATTCCGCGCACGCTCCCCTGCTTCACGTTTGGGCAACTGTCTCGGCCGCCCATACTTCACCTGTATCTTCCGGGGACGTGGGAATTTCCAACCCCTGCGAAAGGCATGGTATGTGTCCTGCATCACGACCGGTATGTAAGGGACATCAGGGGTCGATGACAGAACCATCGCAAATCCCCCCTGAATTGGACCCAGTCGGCCATCCTCCGAACGCGTGCCCTCTGGAAAGAATATCAGCGGCCAGCCCGCATTGAGAATCGAACGACACAACTGCAGAGCCTCCCGGTCCGATCCACCACGCCTCAATGGCTGGGTGTTTAGGTTCCTCAAAATATGGCCAAAGACCGGAATCTCGAGAAGATCGTGGCGGCCAAGCAGGTAGACTTCCCGGCTCAGGAACGATCCCGCCAGAGGCGGGTCGAGGAAGCTGGTATGCGTGGGTACGATCAGAACCCCGCCACTCTCAGGAAGATGCTCCATACCCTTCAACTCAACCCGATGGTAAAAATAGAAAAATACCCTAATCAGAAAACGACAAAAACGATAAAAACGGTTCCTACGCCCTCGCCCACACTGTGGCAGACAGACTAATTCGGAGCGATCCTGCTGTTCCTTCGCCCCCCTCATCGGCTGAATCCGTGTCCCCGGAACAGTCCTCTTAACCTCGCCAGGCGTCCAGATCTGAAACGTTCAAGCTCAGACCACTCCTCATGACGTTGCGGGATATCCAGATAATGTTCTATCCACTGCCGGTAGGATATATCTTCTCCGCCAGATTCCCACTCAGGGCCATTATCTAAGTGTCGCCTCGGGTCGGCCGAAAACCGCAGGAATGGGCCGGAGGTAGCGCCAAAAAGATATCGCTCTTCGCAGGCTTGACGCAGTTGATTGCCTAGCCGTATGGCCTGATCAGGCTGATGCAATAGTGCCTGAACCGCCGACGCAAGTTGCTCGGACCTTCCCGTGTCGAAACATACAAGCGCGCCGGACTTTTCGAGATCCTCCACGATCTCAGTACCGCGTGAGGCCACGGTCGGGCAGCGTGCAACTGCATGATACAGGATCCTGTTACGCGACCCGAGTCGTGTCTCAAGGCACATACGGTCGACGACCAGCCCGAGATGTGCCGACTGCAGCCAATCCATCGCCTGTGAGTGAGGTAGCCAGCCAAGGTCATGAAACCGGTCCGCGAAACCGGATTTTCTCAACCGTTTCTGGAAGGACTCATAAACGGCCGAGATATAACCGGACAAGGCTCCACCTGTAAAAATACAGTGTAGTTCCGGATTCTGTGACATGGCAAGTTCAACTCCGTCGACCAGAGTTTCCACATCCATCCAAGCATTGAATCCACCTGAACAGATCACAATCTGCGTGTTGGGGGGCAATCCCCTCGAGCGCAACATTTCCTCTCGCCCATGTGGCTTGCCATGGCCATGCAAATCAAAGGATTCGAGTCCACAGGGAATGCTATGGACCCAGCAGCCCCCCTCCATATCCCCTCCGGCACCGTCATTTAGATAGGGCGACGAACACTCCCCTCCACGCCCCGCCATCAAAAGCTGGCCATACAAAGCATCCATCTGGCGTCGACTGACCGTTGAACAGGCATCGGTCCGCAGCAGGACACGCATCATCATTTTCCAAACCATCATATTTTGCTCGACGGAGGATCCGTTCTCACTGATTTCCGACTTAGCCTGCATCTCGGCAAGTGGATCGCCGAACAGATCCGTCCAGACCGGGCGATCGCCAGCAATTGAACAGGCCGTAAAGGCCGCCTGTAATGTACCTGCACCTACAATCAGGCCCGGATCAAATGTCTTGACCAGTTCAAGGAGACATTTTTCCTGCTTGCAGTCCTCGATCGAGACACGAACAACCCGAAGGCCCGAAAAACGACCTCCAAGTGGCCCGGATATGCCCGGGAAGACCTCTTTGTGACCCACGCAATCATCCTCGATACTGAGGGCCAGGCACTCGTGCCCTGCATCCAGAGCAGGAATCACAAAATGCATGAGCCGGTTGGAAACCCCCGGCGCGAATTTCGAATCCTCACCCCCACCCAATGCTATAGGTCCGGCCCCTATTGCCATTAACCGGCATAATTCGTTCACCATTCCGGTTCTGTCCCCACTCATGCCCTACCCCCCGATTTCGTGCTATTATCTAGTGAATCGCTGCCCGTAATCACAATTGATCCAGTCATTCGATACCGACCATGGGGACCCTCCAGGACGAGTATCGACTCTGTTGAATTCAGACTGAATCCCGGATTGATAAAGCGTCTTGCAGAAACTAAAATCATTCTTTCACATTGCGTGGATGCCGGTCATTAATCAACCAGGTTTTACACATGGACCACAAAACAACCTTGCACAAGTTATCCTGTGGAATGCCCCTGCTGATCTGTGCCAATCATGAGGTCGAACTTGCCACCGTTGACATCTGGGTCCGTACCGGGTCGGGTCATGAACCCCCCGCAGTGAACGGGATATCACATTTCCTCGAGCACATGCTCTTCAAGGGAACGACCAAGTACGGCCTCGGCGAAATTGAAAACCGCATCGAGTCCCTGGGAGGGGTCTGCAATGCCGCCACAAGTCTCGACTTCACACATTACTATGTGACCATACCATCCAGCCATGTCAACACCGCCGTAGAGATGATCTGTGAAATGATCCGATCATCAACACTGGAGGCCTCCGAACTTGAGAAGGAACGGCTCGTAATCCTCGAGGAGTACCGAAGAAAACAGGATCACCCGACCGGCATCCTGTTTGAGCAAATGTATGCAACATCCTTCCGCAGGGGCCCCTATCATCAGACAGTTATCGGGACTGAGCAAACAATTCGATCGATCAACCGAAACCAAATGATGGACTATTACAGCCACCGTTACAGCCCCGAAAATATGGCGCTGGTTGTCAGCGGGGATGTCGGGCCGGCCGTCGTTGACAAAGTCGAGTCCGTCTTTTCAGGATTTGACAGGAAACTCACCGCCCTGCATCACCCGCCGCCCACCGAGTATGGCAGGGGAATCCTCAACCATATCAATAAGCCCACCGGCGGGGAGGTCTACGTGACATGGTCGTTCCCTGCCCCCGGGCTCAACAACCCCCGTGCGATCCTCGATCTGGATGTCGCACAATTTATCCTCGGTCAAGGCCGCGCTTCAATCCTTCATCAGCAACTCAAGGAAAAACAAAACCTCTGTTCGTCGATCTCCACCTACTATCCAACTCATATACATGATTCGCTGTTTGTCTTCATCGCGACATGCACACCCAACCAACGCAATGTATTACGCGAAGGCCTTATTAGCGAAATCAAGGCCTTCCTGGATAATCCTCCCGACACGGCTACATTGGCCCGGGCCCACAGGCTACTCCGCAGTTCCCACCTTTTCTCGATGGAAACCAGTTCGGGAACTGCCACAAACACAGGTTATTATTATACACTAAGCGGCCACACCGCCTTTTTGGACAACTATATTCGAAATCTGGAGAACATCACGCCAGAATCCGTCATGAACGCTGCGCTGGATGTCTTCGGGGCCGATGATCCCATGGAGACAATGGTCGAAGTTTCAGTCGGACCCGAATCAAACTGATCGCCTCGCCGCCCGTCTACATGGCCGCGTAATCCTGGGCCCACATCGTTGAGACTGAATCCAACCCAGTTCCTTCAACTGACGTATGTCACAATACTGGGACTCGTCATTCGCCTGTGTGGCCTGAACGGAGAATGCCTGTGGTGGGATGAATTTATCACCCTTGTCCAATCGACGACCTATGCCTCCATCGAAGATCTCGTTCTTACGGTTAGTCAGGTCGATCCACATCCGCCGGGTTATTATGTACTCATGTATATTTGGGTCAAGATTTTCGGCGCCTCTGACACGGTATTGCGTGGTTTTTCGGCCCTGACGGGAACACTGGCCATCCCGTTGATCTACCTGCTGGCCAATCGGCTTTTCCCCGGCCCAGGCCCCAAGCCCATGTTTGCCGGTCTGTGGCTGGCCTTATCACCCATGCATTTCTGGTATTCTCAGGAGGCGCGTAATTATTCCCTTATTATCACAATGATGCTCACCGCCCTGCTGTTTATGTCATTCGCCTTCCCGGCCGACGATACGCGGACCAAAAAGACGGCGGACAATGGGATGAAAACCGTCGACCACAACCCATGCTCCCTCTGGCTGCTGCCATGTTCCATCCTTACGGCATCCCTCCTTTATTTCCATTATTACACGGCCGTGTTCGGCCTAGCCGTTGGTCTGGTCATGATTTTTATGTTTATCATTAATCGTGGAATGATTCGGTGGACCAGTCTATTGTGCGCGCTAATCCTCACCTTCGCAGCCATCGACCAGGGTGGTAACTTCTGGGTCAACCATAACGTGGAGGAGGATGTGATCAGCTGGATGCCCAAGAGCTATGGCCCGGATCTTCTCATCCGGGTGCTCCGCGCACAATGGCTTGGCCCCTACTTTAATCCCATGCCGATTACGATGCAGTTCATTGGAATGATTTCAGGGGTCATCCTTTTCGCGTTCGGCCTGAAAAGGGCCTGGAGCCTTTCATGTCTATCTACCCGGTTTTCATGCACCATCGCCATTCCCCTCGTCTTTGTCTTTTGTCTGCCGGTCCTTGTTTCATATATCAAACCGGTTGTTTTCTGGGGGGACCGCTTCCTTTGCCTGGCACTGCCCTTCACCACCATTGTCATGGCCATGGGCATGCCTGAACAACGCGGCCGGTTGCATATTGTTCAATGGCTTCTTGTCGGCTTCCTATTCGCATGTCAGGGTTGCTATCTTGCCGAGTGCTATACCCATCGCCAAAAGCGAACTTGGGACCTGGCCGCGGAATACCTAATGAAACACGGGGGGGGTAAACCGGTCGTGTATGTCAATCCTCCTGGCGCAGAGCGACAATTCGACCGCTATTCCGGGCTTTCGATCAATACACGGCGTTTTGATTTTTCGGACATGACCGAACTTCAATCCATGGTTGATGGGTCCGCCAGCCCGGTTTATCTGCTGAGCTACAAACCCATGGACAAATTGTTTCTGTCGCAGGGTCTGGATGCGAGTATCCAAATCACCCTCTTCCCCACACGGCGGAACGGTCATGACCTCTGTCTGCACCGGATATCCCCAAAAAGCAAACTATCCCTTTGAATAACCTCAACCCAAAGACCACTGTGTCCGATTCTGGTGCCTTCCTGATCCTGGCCGCGATTGCCCTCATTCTCCGGTCGCTTGGAATGGATCAGGAAAGTCTCTGGACCGATGAATTCTTCACTTGGATGACATCCGCACAACCAGGGATCCATGATGTTCTGGAACATTCCCGGCATGCCAACCCACATCCGCCCGGTTACTTCCTGTTGATGCACCTTTACCTGAAACTGCCGCTTGACGGAGACGCCGCCCTCCGCATCCCTTCGGCCCTTGCAGGTGCACTAGGCGCAGGGTTCATCTACCTGTGGACACGCAACCTGTTCCCGGATAAAAGAACCGCAGCATGGCTCACGGCTGGACTTCTGGTGATCTCGCCCATGCATATTTGGTACTCACAGGAAGCCCGTCCCTATGCACTCCAGGTCTGCGTTGCACTGGCCTCACTCTGGCTGATCACAAGTGGAATCCGGATGACCCTTGATGCGAACCGACTAATTACCCGAATCTTCTGGACACGTTGTATTCCAGCAATGGTTCTTGCTGTAACGAACTGCTGGTTACACTATTACTCATTGCTCGTCATGGCCGCTGTGGGACTCGCGTGGTTCCTCACTGGCTGCGCACTGGCCAGATCCAGTCCTGCGAAGAGAATCCGGACACGACTGTATTGGTTCATCATTGTGCCTCTCATGGGAACGCTCATCGGTGTCATCTCTCCTCTCCTGGGCGCATTTGGGAGACTCGGTTCGGGAGATGGTATTTCATGGCTTCCGGCATCCTATGGGGTTGACCTGTTCTTCAATGTTTTTCGCGCACAGTTTATCGGAACAAATTACAACCCTCTAGCTGCACAACTCATCGGACTCGGAATACAACAGTCAACAGCAGCATTAACCGCCGTGATATTACAGTGGGGCGGCATTCTTGCGGGACTCCACCTGTTAATCGTCGGTCTGTTCCGGATAGGATTACAGCGGAGGAAAATGGCAGCCGCCTTCATCGTGACATACCTGTGCCTGATCCTGCTGTTTGCCCTGCCGGTAGCAGCATCTTTCGTGCACCCGGTCATTTTCTGGGGCCAGCGTTACTTGATCATAGCCCTGCCAGTGATCCTAGTTGCGGTGGCCAGGGGAATTCTTGGCCCGGAGGGGGAAGTAAAATGGACCTCCTGCATGCTGGCACTTCTGATGATTGGACTTCAAATCCTCTACCTTGTGGATTACTACAGTCACAGGCAGAAGCATATGTGGGACGTGGCGGCACAATACATCGCCGGGAAACTTCAAGCCGACCCGACGCGGGACTGCATCATTTTCACAAGCCCATCATATGCCGGGGGCTTACTCGCTCGTTATCTGCCCGGGGAATATTTTCCCATAATTAAGAATGCTGACGACCAGAATCTGGTAAGAAGGAGCATAACCGACCCTGACCTTCGGGTATATTTTGTCAGTTACCGGAACTTTAGCGGGGATTTCCATTCGGAAGACCTGCTTACCCGCAAGATGGACACAGGCGTCCTCCAAACCCACCGGGATGGCCAAGACCTGTGGATCCACCATTTTTATCCTGCCGGTAAATCCGAATAATTTCACTCGTGATTGTGTGGCGAGATTCATTGAGTCTTAGCGAAGAGCGGGATGTTAAGAAGGATATTCCGGGTTCATATTGGATTGCCTAGAAGCCATATAGGATTTATTGGAAATCTGTTTACTCTGGTATTTTCAGAGTCAGGTGATCCCATGACCTGACAAGTTTAACCCATCCGTCTTGATCGTTGCACGGCCGCTTTTCTCGAATAGTTTTCACAGGTTCTTGGCCACATCCACATCTTCCCCCTCCATCAGTTTACAGATCAACTACTCGCCCAGATTGTCACCGTGCCGACTGATTAACCACCTCCATCTTCACACGGCTTAATCGCAGGGTGTAGACCGTGTCCGGCTTCACGTCCAGCAACAGGATCCGATCATCCATCCCCACCCGACCATCCCTCCAGCCCGAAATATATGAGCGAATCCGGTGTTCGCCAACGGGAATATAATGATTTTCACTATCCAGGCGCATCCACTCATCCATCAGGACCTTGAATTCCGTGACGCCGGATGCGGCTTGGATTAGGATGGTCCCGGTATCCCGGCTGCCGATCTCCGAAAACCTCAACGGGCGGATCACAAATAGAAACGCATTCACTGTCAAAATCATAATCAGCCATGCTTGGGGAGGCGGTGCCCTCAAAAGGCAAAGAATAACCCCCAAAAGGGTTAGCATGAGCAGGAATGTGAACAGGTTCAAGTCCTGCCACCATTCACCCGGCCGCCAGACAAGCAGGCTTAACATGACACCACACATGGCGATGACCAGGCAGTTCTTCAACCGGGGAAGGGCCGTGGGACGCAATCCAACCGCAAGGCAAGCCAGCATAAACGGGAAGGAAAACAAGTCGAAATCATACCACCATGCACTTGGCCGCCAGACTAGGAAATGTCCCGCAAAACAGGCGAAATACAGCAGTAAATGAAAATCATATCGACCGTCTATCACATGTCTCGAACTGTCGACGAAAGGTCTCCATCGCAGTAGCATCAACCCGCCACGCGAATTCTTCAAAAGGGACAATGCACCCACGATCCCTGCAAGACCGCCATTCCAGAAAACATACTTCCATTTCACATAATCCCCCTCGGCATAAAACCAGGGCTGTGTCAGCAACAGCGACGGGCTCCCTAGTATTTCCGTCCAAGGTTCCCCAATCATGTGGGGACCCACCAGTTCCCCGGTTCCCAAATTGGTATGCCCTACAATCCACCAGATGATTAAAATCGGAATTGACGAAACCGTGACCTGCATCCACCCCCTTCCATCCAGTCTCCTTATGCGGCCTTCAGTCAGGCAGACAAACACAGCAGCAGGCAACGCAAAAAGGATGATCAGATGAAAAGACATGACTAGCGAAAAAGTCAAGGGCAGGGTACAAACACTCCAGCATCTTTCAAGAACACGCCTGATTGCAAGCAAATGAAACAGCAATGCCGCCATCGGCAGCGCATAGGTCTCGATATGGCCGTAGAACACAGTCGTGAAACCACCGGTCGCAAAGATCATGAATCCCGTGACCGGCCTTGAGCGGTCACGAACAAGCATCCAGGCCAGAAGCAGGGCAACTGAACCAGCCAGGCATGATGTGAAATTCATGGCCAACCGCGCATTCCATCCGGCCAGATGATTTGTCAGTTGGTGCACCGCCTGAATAACGGCAAACGAAAGCATCTGTCTGCGACGCAACCATTGGCCGTCATGGATCATTCTCTCCCAATACTCGGAATCGCCTCCACTCCACTGGTTGGAACGGAACAACCAGAACCAGGCAAACCCGATCAGCGGAATCAGCGCCAGAATCCAGCGTGAACGCAGCCGATTGATTTGACATTCCATCGCAACCCCAATTTCAGTGCCCGCACCAGACGTCAATACGCGGTCTGGACACCGAACCTTTGTCGAAGATGACTACTCATTGTCATAATCACCGCTGAGTCTCGATCGATCTTGTTTAAAACATCATGCAGCATCGAGATATTTATAACGTATTCCGCCTGGACTTCCGTGCATAAAGCTGAATCGACAACCCCGGGCATGTTCGACAATCCGGGAACCCACCTATTGCTCAACCCCGAAGAGATATAAATATCAACTTCCCAGTGCCTCCGCTGGATCTATTATCGCTCCAACTTCAAGGAATGCCACAACCTTCGCATCATCCGAAAGTAATGGCCGAAATTTTACATGGTTAGAATATAATAAGATTATGGCGTGACGCCGTTGCTGAACAAGCCGTACTTCTGCATCTTGTTATGCAGACTCTTACGGCTGATCCCGAGAAGGTCAACCGATTCCTGCCTGTGACCCGAAGCCTTATCAAGTGCCCACCCGATCATACGGATTTCCTCGGGCGTCACGCTCGCATCGATCCTGTCGCCTAGCATCAGCTTCGCAAAAGGCAATCCTCATGATAATTCATGTCCTTTTTTATCAATATTATACAGTAATTCTCTAAGCTAATATACCTGTCTTGGCCGAGTCATTCCACAAGTTCATAACTAGGCTGCCCGACAATTCATAATGGGGATAAAATGTGGTTCGCTAGATCCCGGGCAAGGGGCCAGCAAACCCTTGGCGACACCACGGATTTCGTCCATTTCACCCTGCCATACTTCTCCGCTGAAAGCGCCCCGGTTTACAATCCCAATTGCTGCGTCTCTTCATGCTGGCGGGGCGTTACAATCTGACGCTGCGTACCCCTCATCATTCGGAATGTCGATAATCCCGGCGTTGGTCAACTTTGATTCGTGATTGCAGCCATCTTTGAATTGGTTAACATATGATCTTGGTCCATGGATATTCATAGATTTTCATCTGAAGGGAACCTGTCTACATGGTCACATTGTTTACACGTATCATTGAGGGGGAACTACCCGGACGGTTTGTCTGGAAGGACGACCTTTGTGTCGCCTTCCTAACCATCCAGCCGATAAGGCCCGGACATACGCTTGTTGTGCCCAGGGTCGAGGTGGATCACTGGATTGACCTAAAACCGGATTTGCTCTCGCACCTAGCTCAGACCTCGCAGACAATCGGAAAGGCTATCCATACTATCTGGAATCCGGAAAAAATCGCCCTTTACCTAGTAGGGGTCGAGGTCCCCCATGTTCATTTCCACGTGTCCCCGATCTGGAACATGGAGGACATACGTTTTGATCTTGCCGACACCAAAGCAACAGCCGTATCCATGAATGATGCAGCTGACAGAATCCGCATCGAACTGAAACATATGGGTTGTGACAGTGTTTCCGAATGATGATGCAGACCTTGTGGTGGCTGATGTCTCCGGAAAAGGTGTAGCGGCCGCGCTACTCATTGCTTCGGTACGTGCAGCAGTGCAAGTCGAACTCAGAAATCTTTAGGACAATAGCCTCATCCCGGTTATGGACCGTCTCAACCAGATGGTCTGCCGTGATACCAAGTACAATATGTTTGTGACCCTCGTGCTCGCAGTACTTGAACCGCACACGCGCCAACTGACCTATGTCAACGCGGGACATATCCAGCCTGTCTACTGGTCACCCGCATCGGGGCACAAGAGACTGGAGAGTGGTGGATGTTTCTTCGGGATCATGCCTGAAACCCCCTATGAGCAGGAATCTATTGAACTTGAACCCGGATCAAGTGTTGCTTTCTTCACCGATGGCATTACCGATGCCCTCAATGAGAGGGAAGAAATGTTTGGAGTGGAAAGGCTCGAGAAACTGATCACCCGATCAGGAAAAATCAGCTCCTCGAATCTGTGCAGCCTCTTGCTCAACGAAATCAGCGCATTCCGTGGAAACCGTAATGTTTTTGACGACCTGACCATGCTGATGATCCGGTCGATATAAAAAGGATACGCCACCAACTCACTGAATCAAGTGAGTGACGATGCTTTCCGATTCTAGGGCCGATTCCCACCCCGATGAAAACATGAAGCCCACGGGGTTTTGGCTTTCATCTTCGGGTTCCATCCGATAAGAATAGATCAGAAAAACCGCAGCGCAGGAGTGCGGGAACCCCCGTCCATGGAGAGGAATGCAGTCAATGGCCACCAAGAAACACATTAAGGAAAAACATTCGGTCCGTGCCGGCGTCATTGGACTGGGTTATGTCGGCCTGCCGCTCGCCGTCGAGATGGCCCGTGCAGGCTTCAAAACTGTCGGCTTCGATATCAGTCCTGAAAAGACGGAAAGCATCAACCAAGGTCGGTCCTATATCGAGGACATCCCCGAAAACAAGCTGGCTCCCCTCATCCGCAAGGGTCGTATCCGTGCGACAACCGATTTCTCAGAATTGGGAATGGTCGACCTGATCAGCATCTGCGTGCCAACCCCCCTTCGCAAGACCAAGGATCCTGATATATCCTATATTCTCGCGGCGGTTGATCAAATCAAACGCAACTTGCGCAAGGGACAGGTCATTGTCCTAGAAAGCACCACCTACCCCGGCACCACCAATGAAGCCGTACTACCGGTGCTCGAATCCACGGGCCTCAAGGTAGGGCATGATTTCTTTCTCGCCTTCTCACCCGAACGTGTAGACCCCGGCAACCCGAAATGGAAAACACACAATACCCCCAAGATCATCGGGGGCATCACCAAAGCATGCAACCGAAATGTCAAGAAACTCTATGGCAGGATCTTCAGACACGTTGTGCCGGTCAGCTCGACACGGGCGGCCGAGATGGTGAAGCTGCTTGAAAACACGTTCCGCAGCGTCAATATAGGAATGGTCAACGAGATGGCCCTGATGTGCAACAAGCTCAACCTCGATATCTGGGAAATCATCGAGGCCGCGGCCACGAAGCCCTTCGGATTCATGCCGTTCTTCCCCGGTCCCGGGCTGGGTGGTCACTGCATTCCGATTGATCCTCATTATCTCTCGTGGAAACTGAAGACGCTCAACTATCAGGCCCGGTTTATCGAAATGGCCGCACAAATCAACGGATCAATGCCTGAGTACGTCGTCGACAAGGTTGCCGGCGCTCTCAACGGGCACGCCAAGGCCGTCAATGGATCCAACGTCCTGATTTTGGGTGTTGCATACAAGAAAAACATCAGTGATGTAAGGGAGAGCCCGGCTCTGGACATTATCATGATGCTCCAAGAACGCGGCGCAATAATCAGTTATCACGACCCCTTTGTACCGACCATCAAGGAGCACGGACTGGAGCTGAAAAATGTCGCGTTGACCGATGTCCGGCTCCGTAGGGCCGATTGCGTCGTCGTCGTCACCGATCATGACTCTTTTAAGGCAGACCGGATCGTCCGTACGGCAAAATTGATCATCGATACCCGCAACATAACCGGTGGCGTCAGCAATCCAAAGGCTGAGATCATCAAAGTTTGACACTGTTATATTAAATCTTATGATGATCGGGCTAGCAAAAGGCGCCTGTTGCGCCCGAAGATTTCGTTTCAGGATTCATCCATGCCAGGAAATACAATTTTATCCCTTATGATTCGTCATGATGCCGACAACAGAATCAAATTGGAAAAACCGACACACAGACAGAACACCAACATAGATCTTGAATTCATGATGATAATGGGGCCATAATCAATAAACGCCTGAGACAAAAGTCAAAGGATTGCGCCCGTGGCTGGATGGTTGGATACCTTCTCGACCGAGAGGGGCAGGCTTGGCCGGGAATGCGCCCGTAACATGCATGGATATCGTGCATGATTGAAGGCATCTTAACTGCAGTGATCTCAACTCATAAAAATTGGATAAAATACAAAGTGAATCATTTTTTCAAGGCCCTAACGGGAGTTCTGATTTTAAGCTTCGCCTTGACTTTCAACGTCAACTCGGCCGCGCTGCTATACGAAGATTTCCAGAGTGTGATACCAGGCAGCGAGGTCTTTCCAAGTGGATGGGACTATAACATTGAAGTGGACATGGGTGTGGCGGATGCCGGTACAATTGATTACGGGGACGGGGATATCGGCGCATATTGCCGTGGGCCATCCGCCCCGGGTAGTTCGAATCACGTCACCATGTTCGGTTACACCGCTTCCGCATTCACCCGTGAGAATAACCTGCGTTGCACATTTGCAGTCTTCAACGGACAGGGCAGTGCCCTTGAGGGAGCCTGGGCTGCGCCAGGTGAGGGCATCCAGGGAAGTTGGAACGATACAGGTGGAGCACCCGGTGTGCATACCGTCATGCCCGGCGGCGGGCCGTTCCACCTCCCGGGAACCATTGCCAAGGCTCAGTCCGATCCATCCGGCTTAACCAACAGTGGCACAGGACTCTTCAACTCGGTCAAAATCATCCGAGACTGGAATTTCGCAACCAATGGCGTGGGCTTTGATTCGAGATGTGACCCTTGGAGACCGGCCGGGGCGAATGTCATGTCAGAGGCATTTCATGATGCTTTCCGGCACGCAGTCAACAAACAAACGGCTGTCTATATACGTGCATGGCTCGATGATTCACAGGGCGGCCGGGTAGAATGGTCCAACGACAGCATGCAGACCTGGAACCCGGATGTGGACAATTCGGGCACTGGCTGCGATAATGATCCCACGGTTGAAATCGCCTTTAATACCTACGCGGGTGCCATCATCATTGATGAGGTTATCGTTGAGGATGACAACAACATATTCGACGGCCCCCCGACCCCTCCCAGCCAAGCCCGGGACTGGTCGATTTATAACTGAATCCCGAACCTGTAACCGGATGGCTCGGTGATCATTTATCTTTTATCCCGGATTGATCGAAAACCATCCCCAAATAAAAATCGACGGTTTTCACGACCGGTTGCAGTGGATGTCCGGTCTTTGTGATCTTACTTCTTTAACCAACTCATGTTGCCACGTACTTCCGCGCCAACCTTCTCGATCTGGTGCTCCTGACCTATCCGTCGAATCGCCTTGAACGAAGCCATCCGGGCACGTGCCTCCAGGATCCACTCCCGTGCAAACTGTCCGGTTTGGATCTCGTTCAGGATCCGCTTCATTTCAGCCTTCGTCTCCGAAGTCACAACCCGCGGACCGCGTGTCACATCACCATACTCGGCCGTGTTGGAGATTGAGGACCGCATGTTTGCAATCCCACCCTCATAGATCAGGTCGACAATGAGTTTCACCTCGTGACAGCATTCGAAATACGCCATCTCCGGGCTATACCCCCCCTCGACCAGCGTTTCAAACCCGGCTTTGATAAGAGACGTCAACCCGCCACACAACACCACCTGTTCGCCAAACAAATCGGTTTCGGTCTCCTCCCTGAATGTCGTTTCGTAAACACCCGCACGCGTCCCTCCCACGCCCTTGGCATTGGCCAAGGCCAACTGCTTGGCATTACCTGACGCGTTCTGGAAAACCGCAATCAATGCCGGCACACCACTACCCTCGACAAAAGTACGTCGAACCAGGTGACCCGGACCCTTCGGGGCGGTCATCCATACATCCACATCCGCTGGCGGAACGATCTGATTGAAATGAATGTTGAACCCATGACTGAAAACCAGCGCCTTGCTCGAGTCAAGATGCGGCGCTATATCACGTTCATACAGTTCGGCTTGGACCTCGTCCGGTACCAAGATCTTGATAATGTCAGCCTTCCGGGCAACCTCCGCCGCGCTCATCACATCAAACCCATGTTCAACCGCCAGGTCATAATTTGCCCCGCCCTTGCGCTGGCCAATGATCACACTCATCCCGCTGTCACGCAAGTTTTGGGCTTGGGCATGACCCTGGCTCCCATAACCGACGATCCCGAACGTCTTGCCTTCAAGCAAACCTAGATCTGCATCGTCGTCGTAATATAATCTCGGCATAATTTATTGCTCCCGTCCTTTTGATCCATCACGCGTTGCCCGGAGATGAAACTCCAAACCGGGCGTCTGCGCCGTCTGCAACAGCATACAAAGCGGAATACACTATTATACTGGACTCATGAAACTCAAGCACAAATGATCCGCAAACCCCTTAAAGACCCGACCTAGATCCCGGGCATCATGGCAGTAATCTTTTCATATCACGAAACCACAAGCCCATCCGGAATCGGCCCGATCTCAAAATACGACCGGGAAGTCCGTCCCGCCGATGTTCCATTGACACATGGGATGAGGAGTTATAAGTTTATAGGGAAGGCTTAAACCTTCATATTGTTGGATTTAAACCAAGACAGGACGAGGGCCGATCCAGCAGTGGACTTGCCAGTATGGGTTCGCCCCGGCACAGGGAATATGATTGAACGGGTTAAGTGCTTTAATATCAGATGTTTGAAATCCGAGAGGTGGTCGGCATTTACAACGATCGAAATGCTCGGCGGACTCTCCATCAGCGTCATCCTCACCGTCATCGCTTTAAGTGGCTATCGTGTTTTCCACCGTAATATGCCTCTCGACCAGGCAGCCGGGCAACTCAGCCATGTCTGCAGCACCGCCCGAGCCTTTGCCATCAGTCATAACAGCACCTATACCGTCAAGATCGACCTGACTCATCGCAACTTCTGGATTGATGCAACGGATGAAAGCGGCAACTCTTCTGTCTCCCAGGTGATCCATCCCGAAGCAATCCATGATCATGTCGAGATCAATGAGATCCGTTTTGGCAATACACCAGTCAGTTCCGGTAGCTCCATCCTGCCCATACGGTTTTTCCCCGACGGTAGCGCCGACGATGTGCGTATTTTCCTAAAGCTGTGGTCGCAAGACACCAATCACAACGAGGCGTATTATACCCTGAGAATTTATGGCCCGACAGGTCACTCGAAGATATTCAAGTTTCAGCGCCTGCAGACATAAGGTTGACCGTATCTATCATGAATCCATCAACGATACGCTACAGCCTTCCGCTATACATGCCCCGGTCTCCTCTCAGGGGCGCCACGCTTCTTGAGGTTCTTGTTGCCCTTGCTATTCTCATGACCGGCCTGCTTCTATCAGCTGCCCTTTTCCCCACAACACTCGAAGCCCAGCGCCATGCCGAACTGCTCACCAAGGCATCCTTCCTCGCTGAAATGAAGGCCGAGGAGATCCGCCGCGACGACACCACCGACCATGCCCTCCGCCAAGCCATCACTGCCCGCGATACACCGACCAGCCCGGTTGTCTTCATTCAGGAACCCAAACTCACATATTCGTTCTCAGGCCGTTCCCTGCAGTATCTCGATGACCCCAACATTACAAACGACCCGCGTGCTTCAGATGGTACGGCACGAGTCATCATTCGTTATGCACCCGAATATCGTCCAACAGAAGACGTGGTCTACGAACTCCGCTTCGGCGAGAACTGAGAAGGGAATGACGAACAAAACCCCATACTCCATGAAGGTTACGCGCCGTCAAATCGTTGGCTTTACACTCATCGAGATGCTTATCGCGCTCAGTATCGCAATGACTTTTCTATCTGGGATCTATATGATCTTCACCCAGATCCTGAAGGCACATAACGCGACATCCGCGCGTGTCGAGGCGCTGAAAAATGGGCGGTCGGCCATCTCATCACTCAGCGATGAGATCAAGCAGATTAACGGCATCGCAGGCGGGCAGGATATCGTCTTCCTTGGCTTCGACCAAACACTCAACTACGGCGATGCCATCGATAACGATTTTGACGGCAGCATCGATGAGGAAATCGTCGACGGATTGATCAACGACACCACTTCCACGTCCGTTTTCGCCCCGCCCAACGACCGTCATGCCAGTCTGACTTCACCACCATTTTCAATCCGGGAAAGGCCCGCCAAAGTCAACAAACCCGATCTCGGCGATCTCATCGTCGATGTCGACCCTGTCTTCGGTCGCGATATCCTCACCTTCCGCATCTTCCCCACAACCCCTAGCGAGGGCTTCACAAACAAGACAGTAACCTACGCCGTCACAAATTTCGATGGCCTGCCCAATGTCCTGACCCGCCAAACCCGTATCGAGATCACGGGCGAGGAGGACCGCATTGGCCTCGCGCCAATTGCCTTCGGCGTACTCGGCTTCGACCTCCTCTACTGGAATCCCAATCTCCCGGCCGAAGAGCAGTCCTGGGTCACCGAGTGGGACTCCACCGCCCCACCTCCCGCGGGAACCACGCTCGACCCGAATCAACAGAATGGCATTCTGACCTTGCCTGCCAGCATTTATATTCGCATCACCCTGTATGCCGATCTCAGGGGTATCGATGCTACGCACCCCAATGAACTGACCTCACCGGGTGATCCCGTGGATACCGTGATCCTTGAAGACATGATCAACATCGAGGAAGTCATCGGCAGCGCCGAATACAACAACCGGAGGCTTGTCCTGTGAGGTATCATCCCCTCCGTCTCATTTCCGAATCAAGACGCGGATCCGTGCTGATTCTCGTCGTGACGATTGTTGCCGTTCTCGGACTGCTCGGCACGACGATGGGATTCAGTTCGCGCGTCGACCTTGCTTCATCCCGTAATATATCCAATATGGTTCAGGCACGTATGGCTGCCGTCACCGGAATTCCTCTGTTCGCCGGGCCCGGCGATCCCGGACAGAGCCATCTCTTTCCACAGACCGCCAGCAGAATCACGAACCGTGGAGGGTATGATCCCCTCAAACCCGTCGCAATCGGGATCCATGTCACTGAACCGAGAACTCGGTTCACTTCCGGTCGAACACCCCTGCCCGTTTCCAACCCGGGTGTGCTCCGCGGAAATACTTTCATCAAAAAACATCCCACCGCACAGGAATCACTGACACAACTCAATGCTGAAGACACCTCCGCGAAAATCAACATCAACGCCATCATCCCCGGGTCCTTCAGGATCCATGCCACACCCGCGAGCAAAGACGCCAAGATAGCCCGCACAAAATCACCACAACCCTCACGTATAACCGAGGCTGCTCTCGCAGGACTGATCACCGAAATTACGCGGAAAAGACAGATTCCCGGAGTAAATGCGAACCTTTTGGCCCGGCACATCGCCAGGCATCGGTTCGGCCCCGACCAGCAGCCGGGCGCCGCCTCTATCGATGACAACTACAACGGGCGCCGGACTTGGCGAGATGCACGGCCCACCACTCAGGTTCAGTTGTACCACGCCATCGGCAAAGATAAATTCCGGTCCCCAATTTCCAGTGATCTCGCCCACAACACACCCATTTACTCCGACCAGATCGACAACGACCTTGACGGCAAGGTGGATGAAAATGACGAATCCATTCTGACTGACGGCCTCGACAACGATGACGACGGGCGTATTGATGAAGCTGGTGAAGATATCGATGACTGGGCCGAATGCATCTCGGATGTCCGTAGAAATCCCCATGGTGATGACCGTTTTTACGGCACCACCAGACAACTTTTGGGTATCCCCGGAATGACGCCACAGCTTTACAATGCACTCGAGCCCTATCTGACCGTATTTTCCGTTTCCTGCTCGGCATTCATTCCTGATTCACCGCCCGACAACAAAATAGATGGCCTCATGGGCTGGCCGATGGTTGATCCCAACACATCACCTCCTGAATGGATACATCAGGTGTTGATGCTACGTTTCCCACACGCGCCCCAGGCTCTCATCGGGCAGTTCACAGTCAACTTGATCGACCGCCGCGACAAAGATGACCTCCCCACACACGCCGACCTGGGAGGACGTAATTACACCGGAATCGAGATCGCCCCATGTATAAACGAAGTTTGTCCCGATGTTTCATCATTCGATGAGGAGGGCGATGACGGACAGTTTGTCGAGTTATTCAATCCATGGAACCGCTCATTCAACCTGTCGGGCTGGAGTATCAAGAGTATGGGCCCACCAACTATGCTCCATGGCAGCATCCCGGCCAAGGGCTACTTGGTCATAACCGACGACTTCAACAATGATTCGGATCCTACCCCAGAGGACGGCCCGGAACAAGGTTCCTTCTATGCGATCTTCGGCAGGGTGCCGACTAGTAACCATCGCCGGTTGATTGAATTCGAAAGCTTGGATCTTGCAAATGACCAGGGTGAAATCCAGCTGTTGAACCCGCAAGGAGATGTCATTGACATCTTCACTTGGGAAAACGGCCGCTGGTCCGGAGCGCCGATGTCTTTCCAGCGTGTCGATCCACGTCTACGCTCGTCTGGTCGAAAACTCGCAACTCCACTAGGACCCAATCATGGCTCCAACATGGAAGCCCGGGCGAAGAGAAATATCCGGATCCAGGAGGAAAATCAAAACAAGCCATTTCACAGCACGCTTGATGTCATGCTGATAAGTTCAGCTTATATCGGTGGCATAGACGGTCAGGATGATACAGAATATGCATGGCGACTGCCCGTCCTTAACGCCCGCGATTCCACCGAACTTGATGTCCGTCTGATCGACTGTTTCCGTGTTGGAGCAAAGCTCACTATACGCGATCATCAGCGTTCCAGACTAAACCATATACACAAACTGCAGGCTCACCTCAGTGCTCCTTCACGGGGGCATCCCAGTAATGCCAATTTGCCTTATCATACACTTCAATCCATACGTCGACTCGAACCCGTTATCCCCCCGCGTGTATCGGTACAATACGGGCTGATCAACATCAACATGGCCCCTCTTGAGATTCTCAATGCCCTTCCTGGAATGGACCCAACTTTCGCAACGCAGGTTGATAATGTCAGGAGGCAGACATCTATCGACCCATTCAACCAAGACATACAGACACCCGGGCATAAGAAGCACATGGTCAGCCGCCCCTTTAACCTCAACGCCATATCCCATTGGAGAAATCTTTCGGACCTGGTCATCGATGACCGCATATGGAACCAGCGTCCGCTCTACGACAGGCTCGATACCGTATACCCCTTTCTTCGGATGCTCACAACACATTCACAATCCTACAGACTGGTCACCGTCAACCGGCCACCACCAAAGCATACCGATACATCGGCAAGCTCAATCCAACCAAGCCAGATTATGGCTGAACGAATCATCGCTGCTGACCGTGGTGCTGTTGAAACCATTCAGTTTCGCTACATGAAGCAAGAAAAAAACCCGCTCGGGGACCCGGATTTGCTTTATTCCGCGCCTGAATCCTCCGCAGGCCAAGTCCTTTATATCGCCGATCTGCTGTTCAGGAATCCCATCGATACAGAAGATCCCAGTTTCGATAAACTTTCACCGGGCATGCAGGCCGTATTTCATCCCCACAATCGGAAATTCTGAGACCGGACAATTCGTTAAATCGTGAATGGCTGATATTAATTGGATTATAATAGAAGCATGGAATCATAGCTGTTTCGTCAATCTTAAGATCACTGGATAATAACTCGAAACACTAGACCAATCATATTGTTTCATTGTTCACCAGCACGTTTAGGATTCGGCATTTATGGGACTCGGCATACGTTATGACCGCAGAGTCTCCCTCCGGTCAGACAAATGGTGTGTGATGACAGCCGTTGATTCCCTGCAATTGGCCTTTTTGAAGGGCCTTTCTTGGGTTTCGTCAGGTGCATCTTGAGTTCATATATAAAAATAGGACGTCATCATTGTATTGTAGTGGAATGCCCATCTGGAAACCCTCCCCCTGGAATATCAGCCCGGTATGATCCCTTTGCATAATCCTTCCCGGCTGAATCGGCCATACAACCCCGACTTGCACACATTTCGACCAACCGAAATTCCCGGCAATCAGAAGTTTGGTATTTAAAAACTTTTTTGAGTCATTTGATCAATCGATGATGACGATCTAAAGACCGTCATCATCACCCCCCCCTGAACATAACTGCCTATAAATCCCATCGCACTTCAATGCAAGAATGTCCGGGCTAAATTCCCTCAGGACCAACTTCCGTCCATGTTTTCCCATCCTCTGCGCACTGTCACGATCCTCCAACAGTTCTATGATTGCACCGGCAATCTTTTCTACCTGTTCAGATTCCGGACCAGCTTTGATCAGATAACCTGTCTCGCCATCCCTGACCGATTCACCCGTTCCGCCGACCTCGGTAGCAACGACCGGCTTTTCCATACACAATGCCTCAAGAATCGATGTTCCAAGCGATTCACCCGAAACGGGACTCAATACAAACACATCAAACAACGCCTCGATATCCGGAACATCGGTTCGAAACCCGGTAATTATCAGGTGTTTCTCAATCCCAAGTTCATTCGCCAGTTTTTCAATTTTATCGTGTGACCGGCCCTTCCCCACACACACAAATCGAGTATCTGGAAAACGCTCCAAAACGATCTGTGCGGCCCTTATAAATAGGTGATGTCCCTTTTCCGGCGCCAGACGCGCAACCTTCCCGACCACAGGCACACCTTCGGGAATCCCCAACGCCACTTTCAGCTCCGGATCCGGCGGCCGTGGATAAAACCGTCCCGGGTCCGGGGCGGAATAGATCGCAGTGATTTTCTCCGGCGGATAACCCACACCGTCTGATATCAGTCCGTTGACTTGCGGACTGATTGTAATAACATGGTCGAACTGTGCGTAATGCCATCGGTTGAGTAGATGTCCTGCGATCGTAAATGTATTATGCCGTGTCCGCACCAACACCGGCCGTGGCCGGGTAGCTCGAGCAGCAAACAGTGAGACCCATGCATCCTGTGATCCATGGGGATGTATCACGTCAAACTGTTCCTTCTTGAACAAGCTTTTCATACGGTCAAGGTCACGCAGAAACGATCCCGGCCGGAATCCACGTCTCAACTCCAGATCATGGAACGTCTTCAACCCTGCATCCCTTGCCCGACTGACAAGCATACAGCCCGCAGGTCCTGCAACCCAGGGTTCGTGACCCAGTTTTTTCAACCCGATACACTCGGTCAGCACACGATTGGGCTGTCCACCCCAGTGATGATGCATGTTAATGTGAAATATTTTCAGACGGCGGCCTGCCATATATTCACCTTGAGGATCCAGAATTCGCCTACTCTAGGCATCCGTGAATTGAACATCAATCCCAGATTACCTTCCTCCTGCAGTTAACATATCCTGACTGCTCATCGATAAACCGGATCCGCCAATATCTCTCCAGTCCGTTCAACGATCGAATTCCGGGTAAATGAACCCAAATCATACAATCTTGATCCACCGCCTCAGAAGGGACGAATCAATTCACTTCCCTGTCCTGAACGGATCGGATAATCTTTGGGATATTAATCATTTCTGAACAAAGGGATCCCTGCATCACATGGAACTCGAAAACCTGATCCGCGACGTCCCTGATTTCCCCTCACCCGGAATCATTTTCAAAGACATTACTCCCCTGTTGTCCTGTCCGAGAGCTCTCAACACTGTCCAGGAAAAATTGGCGGACCGCTATACCGACATGAATATAGACAAGATTGTAGGGATAGAGTCACGCGGGTTCATCTTCGGAGCCCCTCTCGCCCGCGATCTCGGAGCAGGGTTCATTCCGGCCCGGAAGCCCGGAAAGCTTCCTTGCAAGACCATCGAAAGATCCTATTCGCTCGAGTACGGGACCAATAAGATCTGTATGCATTCCGATGCTATCGATTCCGGCGAAAAAGTTGTGGTCATTGATGACCTGCTGGCAACGGGCGGGACGATGGCAGCGACCTGCAACTTGGTGGAACAACTTGGAGGTGTGATTGTCGAGACCTGCACGATCATCGAACTTGAGTTCCTCAAGGGCCGAATAAACCTCGAGTCCCGTCCATTTCATACATTGATCAGGTATTAGAAAAACAGGATTTCCGTGTATGAATAAAGACAGGACCGGCGTACCAGCCCCATCCTCCGACTGAATCCCTGAGAATCATTATTCCCCTTCTTGTGTGCGCCAAATTGAAAAATAAATAATTGGAGGTCTTGATAAACCCTGTCGGGCACATAATGAAATGTTCTCATTTTCCGAAAGAGAATACGTCCTATTCCTCCGTCGGCGATTCCGATTTTGATGCAGGCAACGACCCTTCCTCCACAGCCCCCATTGCGGCCGCTACCATCTCTCCGGAATCCCCATGTTCCATATCCTCCGCACCTTCGACCTCCGTCTCTTCTTCTCCAAACTCCTCAGACTTTCTGGGAACAATGTCATACTGCTTGTAGACCGAAAGACCCGTCCCGGCCGGCACAAGTAGCCCCATGATTACATTTTCCTTCAAGCCACGCAGATAGTCATAACGGCCACGAACTGCCGCATCAGTCAACACCCGTGTCGTTTCCTGGAAGGAGGCCGCCGAGATGAACGAGTCAGTTTCAAGTGATGCCTTGGTCAGGCCGAGAAGCTTCGGACTGGCAACGGCCGGTTTCCCACCCTCGGCTTTGGTTTCCTGATTAATCTTGTTGAACTCAGAGCGATCGAGTTGCTGGCCAAACAACAGGCGGGTGTCACCCACGTCCTCGACAACAACCTTGCGCAGCATTTGTCTCAAAATGCTCTCGATATGCTTGTCGTTGATTGTCACACCTTGCAGACGGTAGACTTCCTGGACCTCACTGAGCAGAAATTCCTGGACCTCCTTCTCGCCCTTAATCCTCAACAGGTCATGGGGATTCACCGACCCATCGGTCAGCGCATCACCTGCCACAACACGTTCACCATCACGGACGATAAGATGACGCACCAGCGGGACGGAGTAAACAGATTCTTCTCCGTCATCTGTTATAACCGCAACCCGACGGGCACCTTTCTGGATACCTCGGATCTCAACAATCCCGTCAACCTCTACAATGACCGAGGCATCTTTGGGCTTACGTGCCTCAAACAACTCGTCAATCCTTGGTAAACCACCGGTAATGTCCTTGCTTTTTAACTTCAACCTCGGCAACCGTGCCAGTACTTGACCCGCAAAAATTTCCTTCTCATCCTGAATGCCCGGAACAATGATCGCACCAGATGTCAGGTTGTATGTGGCAATGGGCTCATTTTTCTTAGCCCTGGCTGATGGCTTTGGCAGGATCTGGACCTGGGGATGGCGTTCCTCCTTGTGCTCCTGGATCACCAGTTGCACGTTTCCGGTTCGCGGGTCGATATCCTCGGATACAGTAACCCCACGGACAATATCCACGAACTTCACGATACCATCATTCTCTGCGATGATCGGGGTCTGATTCGTGTCCCACTGCACGAACTTGTCACCCTTACTCACAGCTTCCCGGTCACCCTTAGTGATAACGGCCCCATAGGGGATATTCGGCAACCTCTGTATCTCATTGCCTTGGGCATCCTCCACGATTATCGTTCCCGTGCGAACAATTACAACGTGAACAACGCTACCGTCATCTTCCTTCCGCTTGACTGTCTTCAAACCTTCACGGTAATGAATAACGCCTTCATCCGACGCCTCATACCAGCCCTCGAGCTGAAGACTGGCGGTGCCGCCGATATGAAATGTCCGTAAGGTTAACTGTGTGCCCGGCTCACCGATCGACTGGGCCGCTATGACTCCGACCGCCTCTCCGATCTCGACATCCATACCGGTCCCTAAATTACGGCCGTAACATTTTTCACAGACACCACGACGGCTTTCACAAGTCAACACCGATCGAATATTTACACTCTCTATTCCGGTGTTCTCAATATCTTTGGCTATATCCTCAGTAATCATCACGTTGCGCTTGACAACAATTTTGTTGGTACTTGGATTCCTGAGAATCTTGGCCGTGACACGTCCGACAATACGATCACACAACGGTTCCAGAATTCTCTCGCCTTCAGCCGTTATCTCCGTGATCGGCTGAACCTCGATTCCGTCTGCCGTACCGCAATCCTCCTCGGTTACGATAAGATCTTGTGCAATATCGACAAGCCGACGGGTCAGGTATCCTGCATCCGATGTCTTGAGAGCGGTGTCGGCAAGCCCTTTGCGCGCGCCATGGGTCGAAATGAAATACTCCAGTACACTCAGCCCTTCACGAAAATTGGACATGATCGGATTCTCGATAATCTCGCCAACGCCGCCGGTCAGTTTTTTTGTCGGCTTCTGCATCAGTCCGCGCATTCCCGCCAACTGACGGACCTGGGCCATATTACCCCGCGCTCCCGAATGCGCCATGATCCATATGGGGTTCAAACCCTCCTGATCATCCTTCAACCCCTCAGTCATGTCATTGGCTACCTGTTCCGACGCATGGGACCACTTGTTGATAACCTCAAAGTAACGCTCCTCATTAGTAATCGAACCCTGTTCATAACGCTTTTGCACCTTGGCAACCTCACGAAGAGCCGCCTTGATAATCTTCGGCTTGGTTTCTGGGATTTTCATGTCATTGATACACACCGAGATCCCAGCATACTTCGCATAATGAAAGCCAAGATTCTTCATGTTATCCAGCATTTGGGATGTCTTATGCGGTCCACATATCTTATGGGTGAGGTCGACCAATTGGACCAAACTCTTCTTCGTCATAACTTGGTTGAAAAACACCGATTCGGGATCGAGATAGTTGATTTCAGCAGGCAAGACACTGTTGAAAATGATCCGTCCCGGGGTTGTTGTGATCAGGCGACCCCCAATTCGAACCTTGATTTCAGCCTGCAGGTGCAGTGTTCCAAACTGGAATGCAGTCTCGATCTCGTCAGCTCCGGAGAAAATCATGCCTTCGCCGTTGACACCACGAAGCATTTTCGTCAGATAAAAACAACCCAGCACCATGTCCTGCGATGGAGTTGAAATTGGTCCCCCGCTTGCCGGAGAAATGATGTTGTTCTCGGCCAGCATCAACAGGTGGGCCTCCATTTTGGCCTCCGTTGATAGAGGGACATGGACCGCCATCTGATCACCGTCGAAGTCAGCATTGAAAGCAGTGCATGCCAGTGGGTGCAGTCGAATGGCCTTACCCTCAACGAGACGGGGCATGAAAGCCTGTACGCCAAGGCGATGGAGTGTCGGTGCACGGTTCAATAATACAGGATGATCATGAATGATGTCGTCAAGGATATCGTAGACAACAGGCTCCTCCTTCTCGATCATTCGCTTGGCCGACTTGATCGTGTTGCAGTGACCACGTTTCTGAAGCTCATGAATGATGAACGGGTCAAACAATTCAAGTGCCATTTTCTTTGGAAGGCCGCATTCGTTGAAATGGAGATCCGGGCCTACAACAATGACAGAGCGACCGGAATAGTCCACACGCTTGCCCAACAGATTCTGGCGGAACCGCCCCTGCTTGCCCTTGAGCATGTCAGACAGCGATTTCAGTGGACGATTATTGTGCCCCTTGGTCGGACGCGTCCGTCGGCTGTTGTCAAACAAAGCATCTACCGCCTCCTGCAACATACGCTTCTCGTTACGCAAAATCACATCTGGCGCATGTAGCTCATTTAGCCTCTTCAGCCGGTTGTTGCGGTTGATCACGCGACGATAAAGGTCGTTGAGATCGGATGTCGCAAAACGCCCACCATCCAAATGAACAAGCGGACGCAAGTCCGGCGGAATCACGGGCAATACCTCAAGGATCATCCATGAGGGATTGTTGTCCGACTGGCGAAAGGCCTCAAGGACTTTGAGTCGTTTGATAATCTTTGCCCTTTTCTGCAGCGACCCTGACTTACGCATCTCGACCATCAGTCGATCGGCATCTTCCTCAATCTGGATCTTCTTGAGTAATTCACGGACAGCTTCGGCACCGATCATGATATTGACACGATCGGCATAAACCTCACGATACTTGCGAGTCTCCTCCTCGGACAGAATTTGTTTTTCTCGTAGCGGTGAATCGCCAGGATCAACAACAATGTAATCTTGGAAATACAGGACTTTGCCCAGGTCCCGAACCGAAACGTCAAGTAGGTTGGCTATCCGGCTGCTGGTACCCTTGTAGAACCAGATATGGCAAACCGGTGCGGCCAGTTTGATATGTCCCATCCTGTGTCGGCGCACCTTGCTCTCAGTCACCTCCACACCACATCGGTCACAGACAATACCCTTGTACTTGATCCGTTTGTATTTTCCGCAGGAACATTCCCAATCTTTGACCGGTCCGAAAATACGCTCACAGAACAGGCCGTCCTTCTCAGGCTTGAACGTCCGGTAGTTGATGGTCTCGGGTTTTTTAACCTCGCCAAAACTCGTGGGGTCAACGGATTCACCCAATCGCCCCAACTGGAGGCTGGACAGGTGTTCAGCCTGCCGCCGCTGACGACTCGACCATTTTAAGATCTGCCCGGGTGAAGCGAGAGATATGCGGCAGATCGCATTGGTTTCATCAATCCGTTCCTCACGTGGCCTGCCTCGGCGGGTTTGACTACCCCCCCCGGACATCGAACGAAACGAACCTTGTTGCTCAGTAACGGCACTTGCCATGTGAACCAACCCCTTTTCAGATTTTCTTTATCACGTGACTGATTTAATCCCGCATCTATGACATGTTTGCAACCGGCGATGCAGGAGGACGCACGCCCCTCCATCTTGACTACTCACCCTTCTCCTTAACCGTCGCAACTTCAACTTCTTCATCCTCATCTTCATCCTCACCCTCATCCCCCAACTCATCCTCACCGAGCATGTCGGAATTCGTCAGTATGATTCCTGCCTCCTCATCTTCTTCCTCGTCCTGGACCTGTTCATGCAAGTCCTTTGTACTCAACAACTCAAGATCAAGGCACAATCCCTGCAGTTCTTTGACCAAAACGTTGAACGACTCAGGTACACCGGGGGCGGAAGCATTCAGTCCCTTGACAATTGATTCGTAAATTCGGGTCCTACCTTGCACATCGTCGGACTTGACCGTCAATAACTCCTGCAGTGTATGTGCAGCGCCATAGGCCTCCAATGCCCAGACTTCCATTTCACCGAACCTCTGCCCGCCAAACTGGGCTTTGCCGCCCAAGGGCTGCTGGGTCACGAGCGAATAGGGGCCGATAGAACGGGCGTGCATCTTGTCATCTACCAAGTGTGCCAGTTTCAGCATATAGATGATGCCAACAGTTACCTCATGCTGAAAGGGCTCACCTACCAGTCCGTCATAGAGAACAGTCTGTCCATTCTCAGGCAACCCTGCTTTCTTCAGCCATTCCTTGACCTGAGACTCTCGGCAACCGTCGAACACCGGCGTCGAGATTTTACAGTCCAGCAGGGCAGCCGCCCAACCCAGGTGAGTTTCCAGGATTTGACCCACGTTCATCCGGCTGGGTACGCCGAGTGGGTTTAGACAGACATCGACCGGGGTCCCGTTTTCGAGGAAGGGCATATCCTCCTCGGGAAGGATCCTGGCGACAACGCCTTTGTTTCCGTGTCGGCCAGCCATCTTATCACCAACGGAAACCTTGCGTTTCGTGGCCAAATAAACCTTGACCAGTTTGTTCACGCCGGGAGGCAGTTCATCCCCAGTCTTGATACGGTCAATTTTATTGTCCGCTTGGTCTTTAATTGAATTCTCGCGTGATATTGCTCTCTGAAATAGCCGCTTGATCTCCAGACCTTTGGGGCCGTCCACGGGTAGCATGCCGGCCTTGAGACAATCATTTTTCACGTATTCGATCACGGCGGGCGTGACACGCCCGCCAGGCTTCAAGACTCTACGACCGGTTTCAAAGTTAGTGATCGGTCTGTCGATACCACCGAGCGGCTCCTTAAGTTCACTGTCAAACTGTGACCATAGTTCCTCGATGGCATTGTCACGATCCTCATTCAACTCGGCGATTTTCTGCCGGTCCTTCTTGTCAGCCCGACCTCCCCGCTCCTTGCGGCTGAAGACCTTGATGTCGATCACCGTCCCGGTCGTGCCGGGCGGGACCTTGAGACTCGCATCACGAACATCCCCGGCCTTTTCACCAAAAATCGCCCTTAATAGTTTCTCTTCACTAGTCAACTCGGTCTCACCCTTGGGCGTGACCTTGCCGACAAGGATATCTCCAGGCTCGACCTCTGCGCCGATATACACCAGCCCATGGTCATCGAGCTTGGAAAGGGCATCCTCACTGACGTTAGGAATATCCCGGGTTACCTCCTCCTTCCCCAACTTCGTGTCACGTGCGTCAATTTCAAATTCTTCGATATGGATCGATGTATAAACATCATCCTTCACGAGGCGCTCACTGAGCAAAATTGCATCCTCGAAGTTGTATCCCCCCCAAGGCATGAAGGCGACAAGCAGATTCTTTCCCAGTGCTAGTTCGCCATGATCCGTCGCCGGGCCGTCTGCAAGCACATCCCCACTCTTGATCTTGGCGCCTAACTTGACAACGGGACGCTGATTGATACACGTGTTCTGGTTGGACCGGTGAAACTTGCGCATCCGATAACGATCCACAACGCCATCTTCATTACTAATCGAAATCTCCTCGGCCGAGGCCCGTATCACTTCGCCCCCATTCTTTGCGAGGACGCAGACACCGGAGTCCATCGCGGCCTTGCGTTCTACACCTGTGCCCACGACAGGGCTGTCGGTGTAGAGCAATGGCACAGCCTGTCGCTGCATATTGGAACCCATCAGTGCACGGTTTGCATCGTCATGTTCCAGAAAAGGAATCAGTGACGCAGACACCGAAACCAACTGCTTGGGCGAAACGTCCATGTAATCGACATCCCCGGCGGGCAGCCTGGGATAATCATCACGATACCGGCTGAGAACCGTGTCCTCGACGAACTTGCCGGTGGATTGATCAACCTTCGCGTTGGCCTGCGCAATTCGGTAATCGTCCTCTATATCCGCGGTCATGTAATCGATGGACTTCTTGACCTTGCCACCTTCAGCCTTGATGTAGGGAGTCTCGATAAAGCCGAACTGGTTAATGCGCGCATAGGTTGACAGTGACGAGATCAGCCCGATATTGGGACCTTCGGGAGTCTCGATCGGACAGATGCGCCCATAATGCGAGTAGTGAACATCACGAACCTCGAAGCCCGCACGATCGCGTGACAGACCACCCGGGCCCAAAGCCGATAGGCGTCGCTTGTGCGTCAGCTCAGACAAGGGATTGGTCTGATCCATAAACTGGCTAAGCTGACTTCTCCCGAAAAAATCCTTCACCGCGGAGACAATTGGCTTGGCGTTGATCAGATTGTGGGGCATCAGGTTTTCCAATTCGATAATAGCCATTCTCTCCCGGGCGGTCTTTTCCAATTCGGCGAGCCCGACACGCATTTGGTTCTGAAGCAATTCACCGACCGAACGCACGCGCCGGTTTCCCAGATGATCAATATCGTCCGCATCGACATGCCCGTTCTGCAGCCTGACCAGATGTTTCATGACCTCAACAATGTCACCGGGATCCAGCAGACGGTTTTCGCCGGATCCCCCCTTCTTCTTGAACATCCTATTGATCTTGAAGCGACCCACCAGGCCCAGGTCATAGCGTTTTGCGGAAATAAACATTTCCTCCATCAGTCGACTTCCGGCAAGCACAGACACAGGATTTCCTGGCCTCATCTTCTTGAAGAACTCAATCAGCGCCTCCTCATAGGAACGAACCTTGTCCTTCTCAAGTGTCTGGAAAATCGTATCCCCCTCCTCGTGTGCACGCCCCAACAGATTCACCTTGCGAATCTTGCATTCAGCCGCCCGTCGCAGGAATGAAGTCGTGATTTTTTCCCAATATTCACCGATAATCTCACCACTCTTCCTATCGACAACGTCCTCGGCGAGAATACGACCGACGATGTCCTCATAGCCCTTCGAAACGGTGAGATAAACCTTTTTAACGCTGCTTTTCTTCAGTGTGTCGGCAAGTTTCTTCGTTAGTCTGGCACCACGATCCGCCATTTTTTTTGCCGTTTTGGGGTCAATGACCTCCTCGATCAACTCCTCACCGATGTAATCCTCCAGTTGTGTTGTCCTCGTGGCACCCTTTGAGAAATCGTCCAGAGCAACGCCCTCCACCTGGAAAAATTCATCCACAAAATTCCGGTCCTCATGCTGATTGAAAACTCGAAGGAAGGTGGTTGCAGGAATTTTCCGTTTCCGGTCAATCATGACCCACATCAATCTATTAATATCGATTTCGAATTCAATCCAGGCCCAACGGTAAGGTATTATTCTCGCGGAAAACAGGTCCTTGCCGTTCGAGTGCACGCCGGTTGAAAATGAGACACCCGGCGAACGGTGCAACTGGCTCACAATAACCCGTTCGGCACCGTTGATAATGAACGTTCCCTGCTCGGTCATCAGGGGTATTTCACCCATGTAAGTTTCCTGCTCCTTACTCTCGACGACCTCGATCATACCCGTGGCTTCATCCGTTTCTCGAATGATTAGCTGAAGCCTGACCTTCAGGGGCACCGCATAGGTCATCCCACGTTCGATACATTCACGTACCGTATACTTGGGTGATCCAAAACTGTATTCCTCGAACTCCAATGTCGATGGATGGTTCGAAGCCTTGATAGGGAAGATGGACTTGAATATTTCATGAAGACCCTTATCCTCGCGTGCATCCGGAGGAACATTCATCTGGAGAAATTCACTGTAGGAAAGCTTCTGGGTCTCCAACAGATAAGGCATCTCCATGGGCTCGACAATCCGGGCGAATGAAAATCGTTCTTCCTTATTTTTACGCGATGACTTTGGCACCATAGATCCTTGAACCTCCATGAATGGAACTACCCGGTGTGGGCCGTTCTATATCGAAATATATGAATTTCCTTGAAACCGGACATGTGTCCCGTAATCTTTCTGGATCCGGATCACGGTGCCCCGGCCGTTTCTGAATCGGCCGGGGCACCATGTCCAGACGGGTTTCGTTCAGACTCAGGTCAGTTCAACCTCGGCACCCGCCTCTTCGAGCTGCTTCTTGAACTTCTCAGCTTCGTCCTTGGGAAGGTCCGTCACCAAGTCTTTCGGTACGCTTTCCACCAGTTCCTTGGCCTCCTTCAGACCAAGATCTGGCTTGATTGCACGAACCTCCTTGATGACCTTGATTTTCTTGGCGGCATCAATCGCCTTGATCACGACATTGAACTCGGTTTTCTCCTCAGCCGCCGCGCCACCGGCATCACCGGCCGGCGCAGCAACACCCGCAACCGCTACCGGCGCAGCAGCGGACACGTCGAACTTTTCCTCGAACTTCTCTACAAATTCCTTGACCTGCAACAGAGACCATTCGCCCACTGCGTCAAGTACCTGATCGGGAGTAAGTGATTCAGCCATTTGTGCATTTGCTCCTATCTTGTTTTTCTTTGTATTTTTCAATGGGGTCAGGGGTCAAATGGCCCAGCTGACCCGTATATCAGCCGGGGTCCCCGGATCCATCTAGCTTCTCTCCAAGCGCGTTAAATGCGTAGGCAACCTTGAGCAGCACGGCGTTCATTCCAACAGCCACCTTGGTCGCCGGCTGTTTGAAACCAAACGCCATCATTCCCAGCAGGTCCCTGCGGCTCGGCATCTTCGACAAACTCATAACACCTGCCGGATCTAACACACGCCCTTCAAGCAGCCCACCCTTGATGATTAAATTGGTATTGTCCTCGGCGAATTTGACCAAGATGCGTGCCGGGGCCACCGGATCCTCGATGCCAAAGGAAACAGACGTGTTTCCAATTAGCATCTGATCCATGTTCTCACACTGAGCCTGCTCAAGCGCCCTTTTCAACAAGCGGTTCTTGACAACCCGCATCTCAATGGCCTCGCTGCGCAACTGCGCACGCAAATCACTGATTTCGGCTACCGTCAAACCCTTGAAGTCAGTCAGAACAGCGGACTGGGATTGGCATAGCTTTTCCGAGAAAATATTCACGCATTCGGTTTTTTCGGATAGTCGCATTTTCATTTTATTTAGTTTCACCTCCCTTCCCCCGTGATCTGTCAGCCTCTCCAAGACTCCTTTAGCAGGTACTTGGCGGGACTGCACGATCGGGGAAACAGGAGCGTATCGACAAGCGATAGATCTTCCTGATAATCCGGCCGGAGCAATCTACAAAACTTTGCCGGATTGCCCCGGTGAAATGCAGCCTGGTTCCACCTCGGCGGGCGATGCGGGTTACCCAATCCGGCATCATTAAACTGCTTTGTGGGGTTTGCAGAGCCTGCTGTCTCCGGCTGGATCGGCCTAAACTAAGTGCCTGGATACCCCACCCGAATCCCGGTTTCAATCCGATTCGGGGCTCCACGCTTTTCATTGTTAAATTTTGGCACCCTCCAGAATAAAATAATTTCAACTGATCAGGTCTGCAGGCTGATACCCGGTCCCATCGATGAACTGACCGAAGCGGATTTCATGTAAGCACCTTTCGCAGACGCGGGTTTCGCCCGATTCAACGCATCAATCAAAGCCTGAATGTTCTCCTCGAGGGCCTTGTCCTTGAAACTCTTCCGCCCCACACTACAGTGAACTATCGCATAACGGTCCAGGCGGTATTCCACCTTGCCGGCCTTCAACTCGCTAACTACCTGACTGACATTGGGCGTAACCGTCCCGGTCTTGGGATTGGGCATCAAACCTCGCGGGCCCAGAACCCGTCCAATCTTCGATACCTCGCGCATCATGTCGGGAGTCGCGACCGCTGCATCAAATTCCATCCACCCCCCCTGAATCTTCTTGACCAAATCCTCAGCCCCAACGGCATCGGCACCAGCTTTTTCAGCATCTGTTGCGGCATCACCCTTGGCAAACACAATAACCCGAACGGCCTTTCCCGTCCCGTGTGGAAGGTTGACGGTTCCCCTGACCTGTTGGTCCGCATTCCTTGGGTCGACACCAAGCCTGATATCCAAGTCGACGCTCTCATCAAACCCGGCAAAACTTGTTTCCTTGAGAAGCTTTACAGCTTCACTCACCGTATACTTCCTGGTACGGTTAACCTTTTCGGCGATTTGACGACGTTTTTTTCCGCACCGTGGCATGTCTTGAACCTCCCGTGGTGCAGGCGGCCGACCTCTTCGAAAAGGTCCCGGCCTCCCACCGGATTATGCTGTATGGACCTACGGTCAAGTTGTCCGGTCTCCGGCTGCGGTCCGTTGGCCGGGTCCCTGATCATCACAAACTATTTCGCAACAGTGATCCCCATGGAACGGGCTGTTCCCGCAATCATGGATATTGCAGAATCAATATTGGCGGCATTCAAGTCCTGCATCTTCATCTCTGCAATTTCCCTGAGTTGGTCACGCGTCACCTCTGCAACCTTGATCTTGTTCGATTCACCAGAACCCTTCGCCAAACCAGCCGCCTTTTTCAACAAAACCGCCGCCGGGGGCGACTTCGTAATGAATGAAAAACTCCGGTCAGCATACACTGTGATCTCCACGGGTATGATCAATCCGTTATCCTTCTGCGTCTTCGCGTTGAATGCCTTGCAAAATTCCATGATATTAACACCATGCTGCCCCAGTGCGGGGCCGATGGGCGGCGCCGGGTTTGCTTGGCCCGCAGGCACCTGAATCTTGATTTTTCCAATCTCTTTCTTGGCCATTTTTCACCACCATGCCATGCTTGGCAATCTCAGGATGCCGGTTCGACCTGAAGCACATCCAATTCCAAGGGCGTCGGACGCCCGAATATGGAGACCATCACAGACAGCTTGTTTTTTTCCTCATCGACATGGTCGACTGTGCCGATAAAATTTGCGAAGGGACCCTCGCACACCTTCACTTGGTCACCCTTGTCATATTCAATTTCAGGTTTCGGTTTATCAGCCTTCGATTCCAAGATCTCCAAGATGTGCTGCATCTCCTCGGCAGACAACGGCTCCGGCTTGCTCCCAGTACCGAGAAAGCCTGCAACACCCTTGATCTCGCGAATCGTGTTGAAAATATCACTGGCCGGATCGATGCTGACCAGAATATATCCCGGCATCAGGTTGCGCAGGATCGTGTTTTTCTTGCCCCGCTTGATCTCAATCACCGGCTCCATGGGAATCAGCACCTTGCTGACCCGATCTTGCAGGCTTTCGAGCTCGATGATTCGCTCAAGGGTCTGCTTGACCCGATTTTCGAAACCTGAATAAGTGTGGACGGCATACCATGCATGCGTAGATGGCGTCAGCGACTCATCCATCTCTTCCAGTTCCAGGGCCTGGCTCCCATTTTCTTCTGTTTCTATCTTTTCCATTACGCTGCCGGAACTGCTAAAATATCAAACCTACCAGCCGGGTGTAGACCATGTCGATCAGACCCGTGATGATGGTTAAAATCACTGTCGTCACGCTGACCAGAATTGTGCAGTTCACAATTTCGTCGCGGGTAGGCCATGTGACCTTACTCATCTCAAGCGAAACCTCACTTGAAAACTGACGTAACTTCCCGAGGTTTTTCAGCACGAGATACGCAATGATCCCCGTAAAGACAACAAAAACAATCAACTTGACCATGTCTGATTCCCGAAAAAAGGCTGATTTTCTGACCGAAACCTCAATGACGCCAGAATCCCGGTGGCAGGCCAGGAGGGGCTCGAACCCCCAGCCCCCGGTTTTGGAGACCGGTGCTCTACCAATTGAGCTACTGGCCTAGTCATCAATCCAATATTATCTCAATTCAGATACCGGAAAGTCAAATGCAAAAACTCCTACGAATCACGCCAAAAAGCCGCCCGCCAAAGCCCCGATGAGACTCAAGCGGACGGCTTTTATCAACAAATCCGGCGACGACCTACTCTCCCGGGCCCATAGAGCCAAGTACCATCGGCGCAGAGGGGCTTAACTGCCGTGTTCGAAATGGGAACGGGTGGAACCCCCTCGCTTTGGCCACCGGAAACCTGTCAATGATTCAGCATCAGTGATGTTAACCTTGATTTGCGTATGTGCTTTGATACAGACCTTGCCTGTCTTTACATGTATTCTCCGACCGAAAACCAGATAACTTCCGTCGCGGATATACTTTAAGAATACGAGTCATGTTAAGCCTCACGACTTATTAGTACCGGTCAGCTTCTCATGTTTCCATGCTTCCACCTCCGGCCTATCAACTCCGTCGTCTTCGGGGTATCTTCAGGGCCACATGTGCCAGGGAGTTCTTATCTTGAAGTCGGCTTCCTGCTTAGATGCTTTCTGCGGTTATCCGATCCGAACATAGCTACCCGGCGCTGCACCTGGCGGCACAACCGGAACACCAGAGGTTCGTCCATCCCGGTCCTCTCGTACTAGGGACAGATCTTCTCAAAACTCCTGCGACCACAGCAGATAGGGACCGAACTGTCTCACGACGTTCTGAACCCAGCTCACGTACCGCTTTAATGGGCGAACAGACCAACCCTTGGGACCGAATTCAGCCCCAGGATGCGATGAGCCGACATCGAGGTGCCAAACCGCGCCGTCGCTATGGACGCTTGGGCGCGATAAGCCTGTTATCCCCGGGGTACCTTTAATCCGATGAGCGACGGCCCTTCCACTCGGAACCGCCGGATCACTAGAACCGACTTTCGTCCCTGCTCGACGTGTCCGTCTCGCAGTCAAGCTCCCTTTTACTCTTACGCTCTGAACACGATTGCCGACCGTGCTGAGGGAACCTTTGTGCGCCTCCGTTACATTTTGGGAGGCGACCGCCCCAGTCAAACTACCCGCCTAACACTGTCCCCCACCCGGATTCACGGGCGCGGGTTAGACACTAAACATCATAAGGGTGGTATTCCAAGGTAGACTCCACGAAAGCTGGCGCCTCCGATTCATAGTCTCCCACCTATCCTCTACATACCATGCCTGGTGCCAATATTAAGTTATAGTAAAGGTCCACGGGGTCTTTCCGTCTTGCTGCGGTTAACCAGCGTCTTCACTGGTATCTCAACTTCACCGGGTCCCTGGAGGTGACAGTGCTCAGATCGTTACGCCATTCGTGCAGGTCGGAACTTACCCGACAAGGAATTTCGCTACCTTAGGACCGTTATAGTTACGGCCGCCGTTTACCGGGGCTTCGATTTAGAGCTTCGCCCGAAAGCTAACCCCACCTCTTAACCTTCCGGCACCGGGCAGGCGTCACACCCTATACGTCACCTTTACGGTTTAGCAGAGAGCTATGTTTTAGCTAAGCAGTCGACTGAGCCTGTTTATTGAAACCCCACTGCGCTCACGGGGCGAGCCCGATAACAAAGTGTGGCACTCCTTCTAACAAGGGTACGG
>CAYYNQ010000044.1:0-12365 GCA_964473105.1 uncultured Candidatus Sumerlaeota bacterium
TGAGGAGCAGATCCCCGATCACGTCGTGGTGGATTTTGACGGGGGGTCATTGCTGCCGGGATTCCTGGAGTATTCCAACGCCTTCTCGCGTAGCGCGGACGAGGCCTCGTCCGGTGATGCGAGCCTGTTGCTCAGGGCGCCCCGGTCAACCGGGGCAGTTGAAAAGGTTGTCGGGGGTGATATTGCTCGGGTCAAGGTTCCCCCGGGCACCGAAGCCTTTGCCCTTTCGATGAGGACCCTTTTAAGCAATACGGGTTTGGGAAGACTGGTGTTGAGGGCAGATTATTTTCATGAGGATAGAGCCAAATCGCATGAAATACCCCTGGCGGATATTTCGGGAACAGGGAGTGGATGGACCGAAAACAATTATGAACACAAATTGGATCCAGTGGACACAGGATCCATGACTCTGGCAATTCATGCAGGCTTTCACAACAGTTTGACGACGAATGCTGACAGTATGGTTTACATCGATGATATCGAACTCATTTTTCTTCGACCCGATCCGCCACATGTATTGAACCTGGATTTCGACACACAATACCGAACTCCCTGGCCAATCAGGAGATCCAAAATGATTTTACGCAGTCGGGATGAGGCCGTATCCGGTGCCTTCAGTTTGTTGTTGGCGGGCCCATCCGTGCACGGTACCGAGAACAGGTCCGTCGGCGGCCTGATAACTCGTTTTGATATCCCTGAAGGCCGCAAGAATTATGAGGTCTTTATCAAGACATGGCTTAAGGAGTTGAATCAGGGAGCGCTGGTTTTGAGGGTGAAATTAATCGATGAGTATAAAAGGAATGCACATATAAGAGGGGGCAGGACGGTGCTGGAAACAAGACTGGGTCAAATCAATCATCTTGAACATGGATGGACGGAGCACAGGTTTCAAGGCAGTCTCTATATTGCGCCGAGGCATGAAAACGTGAAATCAATAGCCCTGTATGCGGAACTCGACAGCCAGTCCCAAGATAAGGTCCGGGGGCAGGCTTACCTGGATGATCTCAAAATCGTTTTTCATTAAGGTTCTGGATATCTTGCGCCTCCGTTGACGCGACGGAATTCCCATGCGAGCCATGTTTTCCACGACCTTGGATGATGTTCATATTTAGTTAAGCCAATTGATTGTGATTTCTGGCCTGTGCCTTGTTGGAGTGGGTTCTGACTTTTCATAAAAGGGGAGCGAAATGTTTGGTGGTGATATTCTCGGGAAGGGGTTAATATTGACAAATGATGAGATCAGCCAGACCATTCACCTTCGCCTTTCTGCTGGGGTATCTTTTTTCCCCGACAGGTGAGTTCGGGGCTCGTGCGGAATCTTCAATTCCCAAGGCAAGCAATCCGACTGAAGTTGTGAACGACAGCGCGATTTCCGGATCGCAAGCCAAGGCCCTTGAAGGTGAAATGCTCGATTTTGCAAGCGAGGCCTTTGAGGAACATTGCTCGGCCTGCCATGAGTCCGATGGCAACGCGTTCGTCCCCAAGCTGAACCTGGTCGATCATGTCTGGCGCCATGGCGGTACACTCGCGGATATCCAGAAGGTCATTCGCGAGGGCGTGCCCGGGACTAAGATGAAAGCCCATCGGGAAAAGTTCAATGATCAACAGATTGATGCGCTAGCCCGTTATATCCAACTCCTCGGCAGGAAGATGCATGCCGTCACAACCGAGTCTGGCAGGGCGGAGGCTACGGAGCTTACCGACCGCGTTGCCCCGAGGCTGCCGCTGGAAAATCCGGGAGAGATTTTCGAGAGCGACAACCTGATCGACCGCCATATCTTCGGCAAGATAAAACGCGACGACATTCCGCATGCAGGCCGTTCCAGTGACAATGAGTTCATTCGCCGAGTTTACATCGATCTTTGGGGTCGACTGCCCGACATGGATGACGTGACCAAGTTCCTGAATGACACCGATCCGGAAAAACGCACCAAGCTTATCGACTATTTGCTGGGCCTCGATTTCATGGGGAAGTCGGGAAATGATGATTACAAGGGTCCTTGGCTTGTAAAGGAACCGTTCAACAACCGCTGGGCATATTTCTTCGGGGATTTGTTCAGAAACACGGCCCAGGGCAATGCAGGCCACTTTCATACTTATATCCACCAGTTCGTGAAATATAATCTTCCTTATGATTATATTGTCAGGGATATTTTGACAACCACCGCGATCCATAACAGCATATCGGGGGCATCGGGATTCCTGGTCCGTCACCAGGTCGATGGTCTTCGTTGTGCGGATGTCATGCATGAAGACACCTGTGACGAGATCGCAATGTATACCACGAAGCTGTTTCTCGGGGTGAACCTTGAATGTGTTTCCTGTCATGATGGCGCCGGTCACCTTGACAAGATCAATCTGTGGCTGTCACAGCGTAAACGGGTCGAGTTCTGGCGCCAGGCGGCCTTTTTCGGAAACCTGCGGATCATCCGGCCCGGTTTGGTTGGTCAGGAGTTCACCCTGTTGGAAGGACGTACGCTACGGCCGGAAAACATCTGGCAGGGAAAGATTGCAAATCATGAATTCAAGACCCCGCCCAACGAACAGGGTGGCATGGGTTACAGGATGGAAGCACCCAGCGTTCTTCGGGTGGATCGAGATCCAACGGCCGATGTCTATCCCGAGTTTCTGTTGACCAAGGAAAAGCCTTCCGATCCTCGTTACATGCGGCAGGAATATGCACGCATGATTACCTCGAGTTTCCAGTTTGCCAAGGCGACGGCAAACCTGATCTGGACGCAGTTCATGACCGTTGGCATTGTCGATCCTCCGCTTGATTGGGATCTGGCCCGTCAGGATCCGCAGAACCCGCCGCCTGCGCCCTGGACCATCCAGCCCACACATCCGGAACTGCTGGATGAATTGGGCCAATATTTCATTGATAACAACTACGATCTGCGCCTGCTGATGCGCCTGATCTGCCAGTCCCAAGCCTATCAGATATCCTCACGCTTTGGAGGTGAATACAAGCCCGAATACGACAGTTATTATGCGCGTAAGCTTGTCAAGCGCCTCTCAGCCGAGGAGATTTATGATGCGATCGTCAAGGCCACCAATGTCTTCGGGGGAAATTTAGAATATGCCCTGGCCCAAGCCACACCAAATGCGGCCGACCCGCAGGTCCGACGGTTTCTTGACTTTTTCGGCCAGAGCAACCGCCAGACCCGGCAGGCAACCCGCAAGGGCTCGATCATCCAGGCATCGCTGATGCTCAACAGCGACCTAGTCAAGAACAAGGTCCTGCAGTCCACCGAGGGCAGCACCGTGCAGACGCTGCTCAAGCAGGATCCGCCGTTGTCCAATGAGGAGCTTGTTCAGCAGTTGTACTTGAAAACGCTATCGCGCCGGCCCTCCGGGGAGGAACTGGAATCGGCATCTAACCATATCGGGAAGTATCGAAACAAAGGGGTTGAGGACCTCCAGTGGGCACTCATCAACAAACTGGAATTCATCGTCAATTATTGATATCCTTCTCCCTGATTGAATAGAATAAAGTGAGAAGAGTCCGTATCATGAAAATTCCGATCCCAACATTAACCCGGAGGAACTTCATGCGCGTCGGCACACTGGGTGTCAGTGGGTTCTCGTTATTGCCGATGTTGAGGGCGCAGAATGTCACCGCCGGCCGCAAGGTCCAGGCCAAGGGCGGGGCAGAGGTCTGCATCTTCCTCTTCCTGCAGGGCGGTCCCAGCCAGATGGACACCTTCGACGTGAAGGAGAACCAATGGACCCCCGAGGACTTCGATATCCAGACGATCCATCAGGGGCTTCGCATGCCGATGGGCCTGCTGCCCGAGTTGGCAGAACGCCACCAGAAGTACGCGACCATCCGTTCGATGGAGGCTTGGGAGGCTGAGCATGCCCGCGGTACCTATTATCTGCAGGCTGGCCGCATCCTCAGTCCGGCGCGGCTCAAGGAGATCCCTGCCGTTGGATCAATTGTAGCCTACGAGAAACTCGCCGAGCGCAAGGACAGTGATTTCCTGCCCCCGTTCATCTCAATGGACATGTCCACGTCCGAGCTGGTCGGCTGCGGCATGTTCTCTTCAAAGACGGCGCCCATGGCGCTGTTCTCCAGCGACCCGCCGCCATTCGTGGTTGATGAGAGTGAGCGAGCGTCCTACCAGCGCAGGCGGGCCCTGCTGGGTCAGCTGGACCGTGAATGGCGGATGGAAGACACCCACCGCGGCCGAATCTTTAGCGATATGGACCAATATTATCAGTCGGCCTATCCGATGCTCGAAAACCCGCAGGCAGGGGCGGTATTCCAGATCAAGCCCGAGGACCGTGAACGTTACGGCAAGTCGGGTGTCGGTGATGCCTTGGTCCTTGCACGCAACATCGTTGAGGCCGATGCAGGGACACGATTTATCTTCGTGGCACATCCCGGCTGGGACTTGCATGGCAAGGCTTACGACAAGGGCGCGGGTCAGTATAAACTCTGCAATGAACTGGATCCGGCATTGTCCGGCCTGCTCGACGATCTCGAGGCAAGGAAAGACAGCGAAGGAAATCCCCTGATCGACAAGACGTTTATCGTCTGCATGGGTGAATTCGGACGGACACCTGGCGAGTTGACCCTGCAGGGAGGACGTGACCATCATCGTTACGCTGCCGTGGGGCTGTTTGCCGGTGCCGGGGTTCAGGGTGGCAGGATCATCGGCGGGACCGATGAGGAGGGCGGCCGCGTCAAGGATGTTGGCTGGCAGCATGACCGTTCAATCTATCCTGAGGATGTGCTCGTGACGATGTATTCAAAGATGGGCATCGACTGGACGAAGAAGGTCAACCAGACGCCCTCGGGTCGTCCATTTGAATACATCGAGGACATTTCTCCGGAAGGTGCGATGGAGTTCCAGGAAATACACGAACTTTTTTCCTGATTACGTTTTCTGGCATCGAACGAATCCTCTCTCAGGAGGATATGCCTTGCCTCGCTGTTGTGGTCATCATGGATTGTCCTGGGACCGATTAAGGGTTAACGATGGGAGAAACCGGGCATGACGCGGGAAATCCTTGCGATCCAGAAAATACATGTGAATTTTCCATAATGGTCCCCGATTTTTTGCATCATTCCCGGGTGCATCTGTATGAAAATCTCATGCAGCGGTTCGCATCATCCGGCCACGGGTCATTGCTGGCCTTTACCCCCGACGACCTGGTCTCCAGCCACCGGTTTCACCGGATGTTCATCATTAGACTCGATGGGAGATGGATTCCATATGTCACTGAAACATTTCGGTTATGCATAACCTTCCGGATCACGAATCCCAACGCTGAATTATTGCGGACAGAGGAGGGTAAGGCCGCTCCCTCATCCCGGAGCCGTGAATTATTCCAACCGATTCATCATCGCGGCGTAACCGCCCGGTTTCATCCCTCCCCCCGTGATGGCCACGGCATCCGTGATGCCCGGCCACATATGCCACAATATGCAATCAATTCTCGGACGTTACGACAAGAATTATGAATGATGGCCAGGCAGGTTGAGTGGGATATCGGGCCAGCTTGCGTTGACATATACCCGGGCCCGGATTTAGAATTAACGAAGACAGTATTTCGAATCAATTTATGAATTACAGGACGCTCCCGGATATCGGGGTGGAGGTTTTGAATGCCCGAGAATGTGGGATTACTTTTCAGGTTATGCCTCGCCTGTCTGTTGTTCGGGCTTATTCCGGGCCTTTCAATGTCCATTCCGCAGATCAAGGTGCTTGTGCAGGAGGATGGACTTTACCGGGTTACTGGAAAGCAGATCAGTGAGCTTCGTCCCGAGATCAGTGAATTCGGTGTCAGCGATAAAAAATATGGGACGAACCTGATAACGGATGTCTTCGCTGCGTGTGGAACGGAGATGGATGTTCCGGAATTCGGACCGGTCAGCAGCCGAGGTTTCGGGGAGTTGAGCGTTGTTGAAACCAAGAGGGAGGGATTGCCGGCAGGTTCCGGGAAGTGGTGCCTGCGCCTTGTCTCGGACAAGGGTAAAGGGCAGGTGAGGTACAATACCGAGACACCCCTCAGGGGCAATACCTCATATGTCATCTCATTCCTCATCTATACCATACGGCCGGAGAGCGGCTTCACCGTTTCAGTCATGGGTCCGGGCACGATTGATGCTACCAATGAAAAGTACGCCTTTCATGACGAGATGTTCTTTTCCGATGGAATGTTGTGGACCCGGATCTTGGCCCGAATTGATGTGCCGGAGGGTGGTGCGGGAGATTATGCGCTGAAGATCGCGAATTGGGAATGGGATGGCACCAAGGCCCGTACCTGGTATATCGATGAGTTGACCCTTCGGGAAATCACTCACGTGAGGGAAGGGCGAAAGGCCGTGATGTCCCGGCCTTTCGGGATATCTTTCATCGAGCTGACCGATGTCATGGGTGGAAGGATCAATGTGTATCATCGGGGTCGGACAGTTCCCATTGACCTTGTCAACATGGGAAAGGAGGGAAAGTTGAACCCGGGGACAGAAGTCCGGTTTTACGGGGAAATGGCACGCATGGAGAACGGTGATCGGGATTATTATTCAAACTACAACGCCTATTTTCTGGATTTCAATGGGAAGGATCCACCGCATCGGTTTGAAGTGCAGGAGGACTTGTCAGAAATGAAAGAGATCGCGAGACCGCATCCGGAAAGCCATATTCGGACCCGACATATTGAGGAGGATCAATTGCTTCGTTACAAGGACCACTACGCCGGTCGTTCGACCGACCGGACGTTTTGGAAACAGTTCAGTTACCCGGGGAAAGATTTTCATGTCGAGTTCGATGCAATCGGGGATTATCTGCCCGACAGTTCCGAGCCGACATTTGCCAGGATCAAGCTGTGGGGTGGCAGCTTGCTTGAGAATGTCAGGCCGGACCATTCATGGGAGGTGGTGCTGAACGGCTTCGGTCTGGACACGGTCCAATGGGATGGCAAGTATCCGCTCTTTTTTGATGCGCCGATACCGGGGGGGGTGCTGAAAAGTAACCGTGAGAACCGCTTGGAATTCCGGCATGAGGTGTCAGATCAGCTGGTGCCTGATGTAATTCTGCTTGACTGGATCGAACTCGAATATCCGGCACGGTTGCAGCCCGATAATGATTATCTGGAACTCAATATCGGGCCATCGGACGGGATGGTCCGGGTCGTGACCGAGGCGGGATTCAGTCGGGGGGACACCCGGATCTATGATATTGATAATGGCGTGAGGGTTGAAAACTCTGCTGAGCGCGGTTGGTTCTCGGGTAAACTGGAGGCTGATTTTGTCATCGATGCTTGTGGGGAATCGAGACGCATTGTGGTTGCTGGTTCGGAGGGGTGCCTTAAGCCCGACCGCCTGATGCTTCGCGGATCGAATCCATTGGAAAATATCGTGGGGATTCCGGAATACCTGGTAATCACCCATGTGAAGTTTATGGAGGCGGTCAGGCCGTTGATCGATCTCCGTCGAAGTCAGGGTCTTGAGGTCATGCTCGTCGATGTCGAGGATATTTATGATCGTTATAATGCAGGCATCATGTCGCCTTTTGCCATCCAGTCGTTCATTCATGAACTCAAGGAAAAATCCAATGACGGGCGAAGGCTGCGTTACGTGTTTCTGGTGGGGGGGGCAACATACGATTACCGGGAGGTGACACCTGACTCGAATAATTATGTGCCGACAATCCACAGCAACGCCGTGGGCCACCTGCCGGAATATGCTCCACTGTTGTCAGTTGATGATTTTTATATTTATGTTCATCCGGAATATGAGATGGATGAGGCACGTAGTATCGGGTATCAGGCGGAAACCCGTTACACGATATCGATCGGTCGGCTGCCTTCGACGAATATTGAGTCGGTGGAAGCATATGTGGACAAGGTGATCGAATATGAACAGGCCCAGCCCATGGAGAATCATAAAGCGCGGGCACTGGTGATTGCGGCGCATGGTTACCATCTTGAGGCGGAGAGATTTAGTGAACATCGGGCAATGGAGGGGTTCACGAAACACATGGTTTTGGCAAAGGATGATGTCAACGGCGCTGATATCCAGGGCAAGGTCATCAGTTCGATCAACAAGGGCTGTGATGTGCTTTTCTTTGCCGGCCATGGATCCTGGGGAATTTGGAAGACCGGCGAGGCCTCACGCGCAATTGACCAGACCGATGTTCTGACCTGCCGGCAGGTGGAGCAGTTGGAAAACAGGGGAAGGTACCCGATTATTTTTGCGACAACATGTTTCTCGGCGATCTTCGACAATCCCATCGGATACAGTTACGACAAGCGGCATAACCCGACCGGATCGGGGATTGGCGTTTATTTTGTCGAGTCGCCGGGGAAAGGGGGCATTGCCTGTGTGGCACATGTAGGCAAGGCGGACACGGTCGTGCCAACCCTGCTTGCGCAGCGGATGATGATGGAAATGAATCTGAACGGGGCATTACGGCTGGGCGATGCCTTTATCGCCGCGAAGAATCATATGCCAGCACGATTTTTGGAGGATGTGTATGGTATGGCCCTGATCGGCGATCCGGGACTTTACACCGCACATCGGTTTGGGTTGACCCCGCGGGCTGATCCCTCCCGGAGGGATGCGGAGATTTCGGCTAAACGATCCGTATCGATTTCAAGATCGAACTAGACCCTGAAAAATCCCCTATCCGCCAAGATATCTCAAATGCTCGACTGCAGGGAATTCGGGCCAGATCGAAAATAACAGGGTGAATTATGCTCCCCGTGTGCGCGGTCCCGGGGATTATGCGTGGCTTTGAATATCGCCTTTAAAGGGTGGACAGATCAGCATCTATCACAGAAGATGAGCTGAAACAAACGATTTAGATGGATCGCGGAGGGTTTTCAGATGGATCGTCGGAATTTTCTCTTGTCAGGAACTGTGGGAGCGGCAGCTTTGAGTGGCTTGTCCTGTGCTTCAGCCGGGGTGGCAAAGGCTCCTGAAAAAGACGTGAATATGACGCCGCCGCCGCGTAGGGGTGAGAGTGTCCAAAATCTTCACGCCCCGGGGATGGACCAGGTTCGAATCGGGATGATTGGCCTAGGCAACCGGGGAAGCCGCGCAGTCGGTCGGTTGAACCGGATCGAGGGTGCCGAGATTGTCGCATTTTGCGATATCCGAAAAGAGATGCTGGACAATGTGCAGCGAAAGATGGATATGGACGGAAAAACCAATCCGGTTTCATACGGAAGCCATGAGACGGACTGGCAGAACATGTGTCAGCGGGACGACATTGACTTGGTATACATCTGCACGCCGTGGCTGCAGCATACCCCACAGGCGGTCTATGCCATGCGGCACGGGAAACACGTTGCCGTCGAAGTGCCGGCCGCACTGACGATTGAGGACTGCTGGAACCTGGTCGACACATCCGAGGAAACACAGCGCCACTGCATGATGCTTGAGAATGTTTGTTACGGATTTTTCGAGATGATGACACTGAACATGGTGCGTCAGGGCGTGTTCGGAGACATGTTGCATGCAGAGTGTTCCTATATTCATGACCTGCGTCGCAGGAAATTTTCCGAGACCGATGGTTACTGGAATCGTTGGCGTCTGAAACAGGCCATTCGGCGAACCGGTAACCTCTACCCAACGCACGGCCTCGGCCCGGTGGCCCAGTGTTTTGACATCAACCGCGGAGACCGGTTGACTCACCTGGTTTCGATGTCAACCCGGCAGGCAGGGCTGAGCCTCTATGCAGAGGAGCACTATGGCACCGATTCATGGGAGGCCGGGCAGACCTATAGGCTGGGCGACATGAACACGACCATCGTTCACACGGATCAGGGCAGGACGATCATGATACAGTATGATACCACCAGCCCACGGCCCTACAGTCGAATCCACTTGATGAGCGGGACTCGTGGAATCGTCAGGCAATACCCGAGTGAGAATATAGCGCTGGAACCGGATCCCCACGATTGGCTGAATGATGAGGAAATGAAAAACATGCGTGAACGGTACAAGCATCCCCTTGAACATGAAATGGGAAAAATGGCAAGGGATGTGGGTGGCCACGGTGGTATGGATTATCTCATGGACTGGCGGCTGGTCAAGTGCTTGCGCGAGGGGATCCCGGTGGATCAACCGGTTTATGATGGCGTGATGATGTCATCCATCTCGGCTCTGTCAGAAATGTCGGTGACAGGCGATGGGATGCGTATTGATGTGCCGGATTTTACCCGGGGAGGATGGAGAGTGAACAGGCCGATGGAGATTATTTCGTAGGCAGTAACCCAGCCGCGAAACACATATCTATCGGACGGTTCTCGGTTCCGGAATAATCATGATAATCTGTGAATTTCCCGGTTATTGACCGGCTGAACATGCCGGAGTTCAAATGGCGGCAAAAGAATTTCCCATCGAGCCTCTCGCTGTTGATTCCCTCGAGACTCCGTATCGCTGTATCCGGACTGCAATCCCTGCTCCGGGAACTGTGCCGGTTCTCAAAGCGCTTCACGCAAATGAATCACGCTCGATGCGTGGGCAGCCGCCGTTAGTCTGGCGGCATGCACAGGGCTTCCAGGTTGAGGACGGGTTCGGAAACCGATGGCTTGACTGGAGCTCGGGAGTGCTTGTCGCCAATGTGGGCCACTCCAATCCGCATGTGACACGGTCGTTACAGCAGTACGTCGAGGCCGGGTCACCAATCATGACTTATTGTTTTCCAGGTGAGGTTCGGGCAGGACTCGCCGCGAAACTGGTGGAGATCAGTCCGGTCGGGTTGGACCGGGTATTGCTCCTGACGACAGGGTCGGAGAGTGTTGAAGTGGCGATCAAGCTTGCCCGTACACATGCAATTCGCAAGGATCCCGACAAACGTGTCATGGTCAGTTTTGAGGGCGGGTTTCATGGCCGAACCTACGCGGCCCAGCTTGCAGGTGGTGCGCTGGGTGGGGCCGACTGGGTTGACCCCAACCCTTATTTCGTCCAGGTCCCGTTTCCCGGGAGTATTGATACAGCTGACAGATGTTTTGATGTTTTTCTCGGGCGGCTTGCTGAGTTGGGCATCCGCCCGGGTCAGGTTGCAGGAGTTATTGGGGAAACATTCCAAGGCCGTGAGGCCAGATTAATGCCGGTTGACTATGCTTGCTCACTGCGTGAATGGTGCGACCGTAATGATGCCGCGCTGATTTTTGACGAAGTACAGGCAGGATTCGGAAGGACCGGGAGGATGTTTGCATTTGAACATTACGGGATTGTTCCTGACATGATCTGCTGCGGCAAGGGTATCACGAGTTCGCTCCCGCTCTCGGCGGTGATTGGATCGTCATGTTACCTGGATCTTTATGGCCCGGGGGAAATGACCAGCACACACACCGGCAGTCCGTTGCCGGCGGTCAGCGCGCTGGCAAGCATTGAGGCCCTGATCGAGGGGCGATTGATCGAGAATGCCGCGAACCAGGGAGCCTATCTGTTGGATGAATTGAAGAAGCTTGCCAATCCTTATCCTGATCGGGTCGATGTGGGGGGTGCGGGATTGGTTGCCGGTATGCTGTTCTTCAAAGATCGTGAGGGGTTACAGCCCGATCCTGATGCCGCATTCCGATTTTGCCAGTCGGCATTTCAGCACGGAAACCTGTTTTTTTCACCCGTGGGCAAGGGCTATGGCACAATCAAGTTCTGCCCGCCATTAAACATCACGCGTGAGGCGATCGATGACGGGCTCTACGGTCCATTCGGCATCAAGGAGACCTTGGATCAGGTCATGGCTGGACATCCGGCCGGGAGCAAGACATGAACGGTCCCACAACCAAGACCCAGGTGGCAGTAATCGGCGGGGGCATGATCACGCGTGACCAGCTTCTCCCATCACTTTATCATCTTCAGCGTCTCGGGGAGTTGGATGCGAGCACTGTTTGTGCACAGAGTGCGGGGACGATCAGGGAGTTGGCCGGGGCAAAGGAGATTAAGGAGTCCTTTCCCGGTCAATGTTTTCACCCTGTTCCTGACCCGGCGAAGGATCCTGCCGTTTGTGATCCACGGGGTTATCTGGGTGTGATCAACCAGCTGCCGTCACGCCAGATTGTAGTGGTTGCCGTTCCCGATATGATGCATTACGAGATGATCATGGCTGCATTAGATGCCGATCAGCACGTTTTGGTGGTCAAGCCGCTGGTCCAGACTTATGAACAGGCGATGAAGATCAGGTCACTTGCTAGGGAAAGAGGTTTGTTCGTCGGCGTTGAATATCACAAGCGGTTTGATCATCGGGTCCTGCTGGCACGTGAGGCATATATGCAGGGACGATTCGGTGAGTTCCGGGCTGGAGAAGCGCGAATGGTCGAGCCGTTTTTCTATCGTGACAGTAATTTTCAGAACTGGTTTAAAATCGAAGAGGCTGATCCCTTCACCTATGTTGGATGCCATTATG
>CAYYNQ010000045.1:0-6670 GCA_964473105.1 uncultured Candidatus Sumerlaeota bacterium
TATCTTTCAAAGCCCTGCAGCCCCTCCCGGGTATTACGGTCTCCCGACGCAATGCCGGGGATGCGGACAAGGCATCCGCAGACCTGTATATCCGGCCGTCCGTCCAGGAATGAGACCTGTTTCCCGAGTCGGTGGGGGTACATGATATCGTCGGCATCCATGCGTGCAAGGTAGGGGGAGCAGCTGATCCCGATTCCGTGGTTCAGTCCATCGACAAGACCCCGTCCGGGATTCATCTCAATTTTGACCATCGTGTCGTTGCGATATTGATCGATGATGTTGCCGGTTTCATCCGTCGAGTGGTCATTGATGATGACCAGTTCAAAGTCCCGGTAGTTTTGTACGAGGCAGCTTTGAACCGAGCGGGCAATCGTGGCAGATCCGTTTCTGACCGGCAGGATGATGGAAACCCGGGGGGACATTAAGCCAGCATATCGGCGATCGGGCCCTGTCGCAATGCATGGAGGGATGACCGGGCCGTCATATTTCCCCATCATGTTTTTCCTGCCCGTGGTTTTTGCATGGGAGGCCGTGAACATCCTCAACGGCTCAGGTTCCCGGTATTAAAAATACTTGAGAATTTATACCAGTCGGGTCTAATGCTGGCGGACTATGATGGCGGCCTTTGCGCGTTGGTTCGGGAATCAGGTCCGACCCGGGGGAATGACCCGCAGGACCGGTCAACGGCCCCCGGATGATGGGCATCGGGATACAGGGTCTGATGAGAAACTGCCTTCTATTATGTTTGCTCCTGTTGTTTGCCGCCGGTTGCCGGACAACCATGGGAAATCTCGGCGAAGAGGATTTCAGGCAGGCCTTTCATGTATCCTATGGCTTGGACAAGACGGTCTACCGTCCCGGTGAGGTGGGCAGGGCGGAGGTCACGCTGACCAACAGGACCAAGGAAAACCGTGTTTGCCGCATCCTGGATGGAGATTCCGTCCAGTTCGTGTTCGGGCGCCAGGAGGATGCCGAGCGGATGATCCGGGACCCGGTGCGATCACGACTGGAACTGGAGAAGGGATCGCGCATGCGCAATCGCCTGACCGAGCTGAAACCGGGCGAGAGCCTGAAGCGGCAGATGCTTTTGACCCGTTTCACCTATTACAACGGGCCGATGATGAGCCAGGTTCATTATAACCCCAACCCCCCCGGTGCGAATCAATACATGAAGGTCTTTAGCAATAACGTGAAATTCGACGTCTCGGGGGAAAAGATGTTCGATCGTGATCCAGCCGGGCACATCAGCAAGGCTGAGGCGATCAAGGTGGCCCGGGAGGAGTATGGGAAGGAAGTCATGGCTGCGGAGGCCTATTTTTTTGAAAACCCGAATGGATTCTACCAGTGGTGGGTCAATCTGGAACTGCGTGACGATGGTCAGGAGGGGCGCAAGACCGCATACCTGATCGATCCCTACACGGGGCAGGTTCGGAACACGGCCTTACCGTTCAAGCCGGAACTGGCGCAGGACCCCCGCGATAAACGTCCGGGAGGTCTCCCCTCGAGAAAACGCGTTTTGAAGCCGTAAAACCCCGGCCGGGGTTAGCGGGAAACAGGTGTGGAAGCATATCAGGAAAGGAGGATGGTTGCCGCCGGGTCTGGGGAACAGGCGGGGCGATCTTGGTCAATCCGGGAATGATGCGTCGGGTTTCTGTGAACTGCCAGAAAAGTGATCAGTCTTTCTTGTCCGGCGTGTCCACCCCATTTCGGGGATTTGATTCGCGGGTGGGGGGGGACAAGGCGGTCGACGGAAGATGCGAACCCAACTAGGTCATGGGGCCTGAAATAAACACAGATGATGGAGGAGCTAGAAATGTTGAAACGAGTGGCTTGGCTTTGGATCCCCGTGCTGCTGGTGTCCGGCAGCCTGGCGTTTGGTCATGCTCAGAGCCGATTCTCGTCCCCGGCTGAATATGATGCACACGAAGGCGAGGTTCAGAAGGTGGTGAAGATCCTCAGGACCACCAACAAGGCGCAGACCAACACATATGTCCCGCTGGTCTACGAATTCAAGAACAACAACCCATTCAACGTCATTCGCTTCCTGCGCCGGCCGGTTCAGCTGGAGGAGGGTGATCTGTTTACGTTCGTGAACGAGAGCAACGATGGCGGCCTGGTCCTGTTCATCGTGCCCAAGTACATGGAGGAGTATCTCAGTGACCTGGTGAAACGGGTTGATGTTGCCGGTCTGACAACATCCTCCGGGACCGGGCGTGCCTGGCGTCCCCTGAAACATCGTCGGGCACTCTCCTCCGGTGATATCGCTGCGGGTGGGACCCTGGCCAGGGCGGATGATGACTTCATCAACACGGCAGCCAGTTTTTCAACCGGCAACGGTTCCGACCTGTTGACCGACCGTGAAGTCAACGCGTTGTTTTACGAGGATGCACCCTCGGGCACGGATGCCCTGAGTACGGCGCTTGACGACTGGCTGGATCATCCGACCGCCAGCGCGATCTTCGAGGTCAAGATCTATGAGCTGGACTCCCGGAACGACGGCAGGATCGGCCTTGATTATGTCACATGGAAGAGGACGCTTGGCAACGACCTGTTTGCCGCTGGCGCCTATACGGAGTATGCTAGTTATCGCTCCGGGAAATCAGAGAATGCCGGCCTGCTACCCGATCCGCTGGGGACTGGAGCCAACGGGCTTCCAGGCAACAACTTCGACGCGGAAGGTTATAACTTTGCCTCTCATTACGCGGTCAGCTCGGAATTCTTCGATTACCTGGCGGTCAAGGGCAGGGCGAGCGTCCTGAACAACTCCAGGATTTCCATCCTGAACGCCGCGACCGGATCGATCTCGTCGGGGGACCAGTTCCTGGTCTACGCCATCTCGGAGCCTGATGGAACCGATGACGGCATCCGTGATGCGGGTCAGGTCTTTGAGGAGAATGATGGCGGTGCCCTGGAAGCGGTGATTGCACCGGTCGAGGCGGGGCTTTCCCTTGATCTTACGCCGCGTATCTCGGAGCAGACGATCCAAGTTGATATCGACCTTGAGTGGTCGGATTACGTGGCGACCTCCAGTGATGGTTTGCCGGTCATCAATGCATCGGATCTTTCGACCGAGGTGCGGTTGAACCTTCATGATGAGATCGTGATCGGGGGGATCAATCGCCAGACGGAACAGTCCACTACCCAGAAGGTCCCGATTCTCGGGTCACTCCCGGTGATCGGCTGGTTCGCCGGAGGTGAATCACACACCAACCAGTCGAGTGAAATCGTGATCGCGCTCAAGCCGACCCAGGTCATGGAGTATGGCGTGGCTTCGGATTACAGCGCCGACCGTGATGACACGGATGTGATTGACCGCGGCAATGGCAGCAAGGACATCAAGCTTCCCGCGACGCATTGGGGGCTGGACATGTATGGCCTGGACGCCGATCGCGACGCCCGGGTCGAGAGCCTGGAATAGGACCGACCCGGAGACCGGCATGGAAGGCCGGGTTAACCTGAAGCTTGGGAATGATAAAGAAGGAGTTAATCAAATGAAACCAAACCGGCTGAAAAGCATGATGATGCTTCCGGGCATGCTCTGTTTTTTTGTGGCGGGTGTTCAAGCCAGCTACATTGAGTACGGGGGTGTCCAGTCCACAAACCAGGGGCCATCGCCATCCGTCCCGGCGAGCAACATCAACGACTACACGTTCCAGGATGAGCAGATCAACATCAAGCCGAACGACGGTCTGGTCAAGGTCCTGAGAACCGACCAGAAGGGCCTTGTGAATGATTTCGTTGTCAGGACCTTCCCGATCAGGAATGCAACGCCCCGGGAGATCCGCAATGTCATGCGTCGCGTGACAAGAGCCGAAGGCGGGCGTGCGGAAGTCATCCGGGACAAGAAGAACAAGAAGAGCTGGGTCCAGGTCCTGGCCCCCAGGGAGGTCATGCCCTTCATCGAGAAGGCCATCGCGGCGCTGGACGTGTCCTATCTCTCGGAGTATCTGGACGGCGCTGCCGACATCTACCTGAAGATGCAGCACCGCAAGGCCGAGGATGTTGACCGGATTGCCTCGAATTATGCGGGTGGCGAGGGTTTCTCGACCATTGACACCACCAACAACTCGGTGCGTCGATTTGACGAGGAATACCGCAATGGCAAATATGCCAAGGCGGCCAGGATGGTGGATGTCCCGGTGCACCAGGTGAACCTCAGTGTCAGGATATACGAGGTGGATACAGCCAACGACCTGAAACTGGGCCTGGATTACATCAACTGGAAAAACGGCCCGGGCCGGACGTTGTTCCAGTTTGCCGAGGCCGGCAACTATGGCTACCAGCGTGCCCGAAACCTCTCGAGTATCTTTGACCCGTTCATCCCGGGGCGCACGCCGCTTGCCGGGGACAGCAAGGTCTCCCGGATGGATGCGAGCGCGTATGAGGGCTATCGTGCGGCCAACTTCCTGCTGACTTCCAACTTCGTGGACTTCCTGCAGTCCAAGGGGATGGCCCGTGTGGTCCAGCAGGGGGACCTGATGGTCGTCAGTTCACGCTCCGCGACGATCAACGCCGGCCGTACCTCGCTGGCGATGGTCGACCATACAGGTGACAACGACGGCGGCCCGTTACTCGATCTTTACGGTCGTGAACTGAATTATGAGAGCGCCGGGACCACCGGCATCACGATGGATGTTGTTCCTTATGTCGGCACCGAGTCCATGGAGCTCGACATTGATCTTGCGATCGGGGACCAGGCCGGGATTGCCCCCAACGGCACGCCGATCCTGAAGACCCGCACGATTGCGACCACCGTCCGCCTGCTTGATGGACAGACCTATGTGCTGGGCGCCCTTCGTCAGGCCAACCACGTGGAAAGCACGGCCAAGATGCCGATCCTGGGCTCGATTCCGGTCCTTGGCTATTTGTTTGGTGGCGAAGCCGACCTGAACCGGACCAGTGATGTGGTGATCACGATCACGCCGAAGTTCTACCTCGCCTCCGAGGACCGGGTATCCAGACCTAGGCGGCTGGATACGGTCGAGATGATTGTCCAGGGGGAGAAGCCCCAGGGCACCCCGGACCTTCGGTTTGGATTCGACCAGTGGTTGATTGGCGGCTGAGGTTCCTGTCCTGCGGATGATCAGGTTCACGAGACCGGATTGGGCTGCCGGGGAGGTTGGATGATAAGCTTGGGTGCTTTGTCCCTGCGGGGCAGGGCACCCTTTTTCTGACCCTGGAACCCCGTCTGCTGGGGCATACGCCCTGATCTTCAGCCACAAAATTCCGCACCCAACAACTCTATGGTTACATTTTTTCTTTGCTCCTTATTTCACAATATTTTGGTTGATCTTTTTTGCATAATTTGATTAGACTCACGCCCCGATTAGCTCAACCATTTGGATTTCGTCATTTTGCCCAAGAAAGCGTTGGTTTCATGAAAGTCTCATACCGTATCGTTCTGCTCATTCTGGGGATGTTCCCCCTGATGTCGACTCTGGCGTTCAGCGTCCCGGGCTTAATAAGCTACAAGGGCCAGCTCACAGATGCTTCGGGAGGGCCCATAACGACATCGGTGGACGTGACCTTCACGCTTTGGGATGCGGAGACCGGCGGCAACCAGCTGGGGGGGGCGGGCGGGTCGACAGAGGTCATGGATCAACAACAGACAGACTTCGGTGTTCTACAGACAGGAACCATTGCGCAGTCTTTCACGGCACAGATTACCGGCACTCTCACCAAGATCAGGATACAGGCATGGGACTATTATGCCGGTGGCAGCAACACGGTAACGATCATCGACGGCGGGGATCCCAACGGCGCGACCGTTCTGGCAACGCAGACTTTCTCGATGTCCGGCGGGGCACCACAATGGAATGACATCATATTTGGTAGCCCAGCATCGGTGGTGGCAGGTCAGCAGTATTGCTTCGTGTTCTATTGCTGCGGCAACGCGATGCAAATCAATCGTGCCACGGACAACCCTTATTCAGGTGGAATAGCCTTTGACTATGACACAATGGCGATGGGTTTTACGCCTACCCCTGGCGGGACTGGGGACTACGTTTTTGAGACATACGTGACTGGGGGGTCGGGCTTCAGTGACACGGACTCGGTGACGCCGAACGCCGATGGCATCTATGACACGCTGATTGGCGATGATAATAACCAAATCCCGGGAGCGGTTTTCGGAAACGACTCGGTCTGGCTGAATGTGAACGTCGATGGGGAGGACCTGGCGCCGCGCACACGCCTGACACCGGTCGGGGCGGCGCTGCATGCGGGTTCGGCGGACACGGCTACCACGGCAGGAGATGCCGATACCGTGGATGGTGTTGAGGGCGCGGACATCATCAGCAATACAAATGCCATCTCAGCAGAGGCAACGACAGCAAGAGCTGCAGAACAAGCCAATGCGGCCGCCATCTCGACAGAGGCAGCCACCGCCCGAGCTGCGGAAAATACCATTGCGAGTGCTATCACAGCAGAAACAAGTAGGGCTCAGGCTGCTGAGCAGGCTAATGCCAATGCCATCTTAGCCAATGCAGCTGGCATCGCTGCAATCGACACCAGCGGCATCGCCGACAACGCGACATCCATATCGGCATTGATGGCCCTGATTGTCGATCTGCAAAATCATACACATGAAACCCCCAAACCCCACCCCACCCCCCCCCCCACCCCAAAACCCGAAAACCAAATGAAACCAAAAAGAAAATAAAAAAAAAGG
>CAYYNQ010000046.1:0-3800 GCA_964473105.1 uncultured Candidatus Sumerlaeota bacterium
GGTGTTGGTGTTGGTTTGTGTGTAGGTGTAGGTGTCGTTGTAGGAGTAGGCGTAGGCGTAGGCGTCGGTGTAGGCGTCGGTGTAGAGGGGGCTGCAGCTGCAATTGCTTGTTCTGCATCAATAAGGCCCCATCCGGTCACATCATCTATTCCGGGGCCGGCACGATAACCGGTTATGTCTATAGCCGTAGTTTTTAAAATATTTGTAATCTCATACGGGGTTAGATTTCCATCCAGTTGCCGCATTAATGCAACTACTGCAGCGGCATTCGGTGCTGCAGCACTGGTTCCAAAAAAATTCGGAAAACCGTCTGGTTCACCAAAATGTCCGAGAGAACTATCGGGCCCAAAAAAGGTGGTGTTATTCCCATCTACAGACGTTATTGTCGGCGCGAATATTGGCTTATATGAAAATTGCCCGTTGATATCAAATTGAATTGATAGATTGCCGCCCCGAGAAGTAAAATTTTCCGGATCTGTTGTGTTAGAGGGGCCTAGAGAAGGATCAAAATAATTTGTCTCCCACCAGGGTGCGGCCGCAACATCTACAACACCGTCTGCTACGGAATGCCCAAACATTGTAGGCCCTCCATAACTTGAGGTGCCATCTACAATCATCGGAATTTGTCCTGGTGCAATAGGAGGAATAAAGACTAATCGGAATTCCAGGGCGGTATTGTCATCTTGAGGTATATTATCTTGACTGCCTCGATAGTGATCAATAGCAAGGAATACTTGTTGGGGGGATTCTGACGGGTTCTGATAAATTAACATTTCAAATGGATCCCCTACGGGGCTTCCAGTATCACCTTGGCCTTCCGAACTCTGGGCAATAATCTGTCCCGCGGAATCAACAAGGTAAAGGACTAAATCAATCTGGCTACCCATATGACCAGGTGCCACAATTTGAAAAGGTTGATTCCATTGTAAAAGTGCCTGTAGTTTTGCCCCCGGGGGTAAATCGATTATTAAGTATCCGTTGTTATTCCCCCAGTCATGAAAATCAGCGCCTGTAGGTGGAAATTCAACATCGTCCGATGTGGGGTTTGAATCAACAAACGCCCGTTTAAAGCCGTAATTTGCCCAATTCCCAGCAGCTGTAAAATAAGGGATTCCTGCAGCAACACATTCTGAGGCCGATTGAGCTATGATCCCGTCCTGATACATTGGCTCAGCAAAGTACATAATGTCGTCGACAACGACCGTGCATCCAGCATTTTTCCAGAGTTCTGTTATGCCGTCTGCGAACACGGCCTGGCCCGGGGAGGTTGCGTGAAATGCAATGCCCGCCTCTGGAGCAATGTCATGAATCAATTCAGCCATGGCCGCCCCTTCATCAATGAGTGGGGATGGGTTATTGGGTGCGTCATCTCGACGTATATCGACAGATGAAGGCAAATCGCCTGAATCCTGCGGCTTGCTTCCTTGGAGTAATCCGGCAACCCCCTCGGCTGGCAATGTATCTGCATCTCTTACGCCTGGCGTTCTGGAAAAACTATCGGACAGCACGCCAATTATTTGGCCCGATCCATCGACAGGGTATGTTATTTTGGCTTGATCTACCCTTAAGGCCTCGACAGCCCTGCTTGTCACTGCGCCGACCTGTGTGACTCCACCGTATTCCGGCATCACCATTTGGACGTCCGAGATTTCCGCCAGTTTATAAATGAGATCGATTTCATCGATGATCACTGCGACGCGGTTCCATCTCTCTGAAAAATGATGGACCTTCATCCCGGAGAGCTGGAATTTGGATTTTACAGATGAATCGATTTTATAGGTAACCACATCAATCAGGATTCCATTTTTAACTTTCAAGATTCCCGTTCCCTCTATGGCCTTGTCGAGCGATATGGATTTGGTCCTTACTTTATGCTCGACCGAGAGCAGCTCGATGCTGATCTTGTCTGCATCGGGGTGGTTTGTATATCGGAGGGCTTTGTCTGAAATGGATCGAACGGGCTGAGGGAAAACCAAGCCAAATATCAAACAGAATAACAGGGGCAGTAATGATGGATTTAGACCGCGATTCATATTGAAAACCCTTTCAAGAATAACTATATAGCGCCTCCACCTGTGTTTTCGCGCTCTCCGAATCTCGTTGCAGACCAATTACCGTATGGAGATTATCAATCCATGATCTCTTTGATGAATGCAAGTTATTACTTAAAGTGGAGTCAATGGGGAGTCATGGATGGAGATTATAATCCACAGTGAATACTGGGGTTACAAAATCCTGTAAAAGTTATCGATGAATCTTCCGGGGCGTTGTGAATATGACTGAATGGCCTATTTGCGAGGCGTATCACTACCTCCATAATAAGGTTTCAAGATTAATGCCGGGCCTTTTGATCGATGGTCAACATTAGCCGGAACAAACTGGATCTGTGACCGGAATATTTTCCTGTATGGGCATCTTCTTGATATGGAATTATTCGTTTTCGCATCCAGAGGAAAAACAGATTCCTCCGGGGGCAATGCAACCGCAAAACGGGTGTTTATCACAAGCACAATTCTCCGCCAAGTGAACCGATCCCACATCCAATCAAAAGCATTGACAGCGAGCGGGATGGGGCCAGCGTGCTACCCGTGATAAACAGGCGTAATGATTCCGTTTCAGGCGCGCCTCAGGGTTTTGCAATCTGTTGCTCAAGTGCCGTGAGGCGTTTCATCAGGGCATCGATCTGAATATCGTTCCGGATTTTCTGGTCCGCCAGTTCGGTTTCCAGGTCAGCAATCATCCTGTCACGGCTCTTCAGATCGTCGTTGAGTTCCTGGGTGGCCCGAACCACCGGCACGATGAGCTTGGGGTAGTCCATCCCGTGAAAGCCGTCCTCATCGACGCTGACAATGTTGTTCTCCACCGCGAACTTCTCGTTCACGGCCCGGACTTCCTGGGCGATGAACCCGACCTGGCGCCTGCCTTCATTTTCTGACCTCGCCTGGCGTACGTCGCCATCGGGGTAGAACTTGTCCTTCAAGTCCTGGGAATACTCCCCGGGGTGCTTCTTGAAATAGGTGACCGGGCGCAGGCTCATCACGTAGTCGAGGCCGTAGCCTATATCCTCGATCTCCTTCTTGACCCGTTCGTCGGATGGGTTGATCAAGGATTCAGCAATTACGAATCCAACGCCATTTTCTCCCACAAACAGCGCATTAAGAGAATCATTTCCTATAACTGCGTTATTGTCACCCATGCCCATGGCGTTATAGCCGATCACGATCTGGTTTTCTGCACTGGAGTTACTGGCATCGGCAGAGGCACCGATGATCGTGTTCTGGCTGCCGGTGGTGATGTCATCTCCCGCGTATCTTCCAAGGGCCGTGTTGTTATTTCCCGTGGTGTTGTTTCGGAGCGCGCTTGCGCCATTGGCCGTGTTGTGGTTTCCCTCGGCGTTGTGCCGAAGCGCAGAGACCCCACTGGCCGTGTTGTATTCTCCCTCGGTGTTGTAACGAAGCGCAGAGACCCCGCTGGCCGTGTTCCTGCTTCCCCCGATGTTATCAAGAAGTGCAGAGGCGCCGCTGGCCGTGTTGTATTCTCCCTCGGTGTTGTGCCGAAGCGCATAGGCACCGCTGGCCGTGTTGGAAACCCCATCGGTATTATAGTGGAGCGCAAGGGCGCCATTGGCCGTATTGTCTTGCCCCGAGGTGTTGTTCAGGAGCGCCTGGGCACCGCTGGCCGTGTTGCCATTACCCTAGGTATTATTGTAGAGCGCATAGTCTCCGAAGCCCGTGTTCCAGAAGCCCGTGGTATTATGTTGCAGAGCCTGATAACCGAAGGCCGTGTTAAGATACACCGTG
>CAYYNQ010000047.1:0-3862 GCA_964473105.1 uncultured Candidatus Sumerlaeota bacterium
CTGAGCCGTTGAGGATGTTCACGGCCTCCCATGCAAAAACCACGGGCAGGAAAAACATGATGGGGAAATATGCCGGCCCGGTCATCCCTCCATCCATTGTGACAGGGCCCGATCGCCGATATGCTGGCCTATGTCCCCCCGGGTTTCCATCATCCTGCCGGTCAGAAACGGATCTGCCACGATTGCCCGCTCGGTTCAAAGCTGCCTCGCACAACACTACCGGGACTTTGAACTGGTCATCATCAATGACCACTCGACGGATGAAACCGGCAACATCATCGATCAATATCGCAACGACACGATGGTCAGAATTGAGATGAATCCCGGACGGGGTCTTGTCGATGGACTGAACCACGGAATCGGGATCAGCTGCTCCCCCTACCTTGCACGCATGGATGCCGACGATATCATGTACCCCCGCCGACTCGAGAAACAGGTCTCTTTCCTGGACGGACGACCCGATGTGCAGGTCTGCGGATGCCTTGTCCGCATCCCCGGCATTGGGTCGAAAGGCCGCGACACCAGGAAGGGGCTGCAGGGCTTTGAAAGATATCAGGACTGGATCAACCGGTTGACCGATCCCGACACGATTTCCGCGGAACGCTTTGTGGAGAGCCCGCTCGTTCACCCAAGCGTCATGATGCGACGCGGGGCGCTGGCAGCCGTCGGTGGTTATCGCGACACCGGCTGGGCGGAGGATTATGACCTCTGGCTGCGCATGCTTGAGGCCGACTACCGCCTGGCCAAAATACCTGAGATCCTGATGGACTGGCCGGACTCACCCCAGCGGCTGACACGAACCGACCCTCGATACAGCCATGAAAATTTCCTCCGGGCCAGGGCGTTCTACCTAGCCCGTCTGCCGCTCGTCCGGGTCAACGGCGTCATGCTATCGGGGGCGGGATTCCATGCCAAGCGGATGTCCAGGATGCTCCGAAATGAGGGGATCACAGTGCACGCATTCCTCGACATCCACCAGGGCAGGATCGGGAAGATGATCGGCGGGGTCCCGGTCCTCAGTTCAGTTGATCTGCCGCCCGCCCGGGAGACAGCGCCCGTACAGCTGTCGGCCGTGGGGCAATCCGGCCGCAGGGAGAAAGTCGCCCGGCTGTTCGAAAAGGCGGGATATGTGCGCGGGCGGAATTACTTCTGTATCGCGTGAAAAAGGCTCAATCCCCGAAACAGGTCCCGACATCACGGGCGGCCCGGACCAGGGGATGCCCGGGTGAAACCAGTTTCTTCTTGCCCGCGACATCCTCCAGGGGAACGGGCACGATTGTTCCCTTCTGAATCGCCAGCAACACTCCGTATTCCTGCCTGTGGATATGTTCGGCACACTCGGTCCCCAGACGGGTTGCCAGCACGCGGTCGTATGCCGAAGGGGTACCCCCTCGCTGCAGGTGACCCAGAATCGTCAGGCGCGATTCCAGCCCGGTCAGTCGTTCAAGATGCCTTGTCAGCTCGATCGTGTTGCCGACATGCTCCTGATGAAACTGGTCCAGTTGAAGGGAAAGACTCTGCTTCTCCTCCCGGGTTGCCGCCTTTTTCTTCCGCTCAACGAGTTGATCCATCTGCCTGCTGATATCGATGGAGGCCGCCCCCTCGGCAACGACAACGATACTGAATCGTTTGCCTTGGTCGGTACGCAGCCGGATCGCGGCGGCGACAGCCTCGATTTCATAGGGTATCTCCGGGATCAGGATGACATCGGCACCCCCGGCAATGCCCGATTCCAACGCGAGCCAGCCTGCACGATGGCCCATGACCTCCAGGACAATGATCCGGTTATGGCTGGTTGCCGTGGAATGCAGGCGATCGATGGCCTCGGTCGCAATGCTGCGGGCGGTGTCAAACCCGAAGGATATATCGTTGCGGGCAATGTCGTTATCGATGGTCTTGGGCAGCGTCATGATGTTCAGGCCCGCCTTTTTCAGGCGCAGGGCATTCTTCTGCGTACCCCCGCCGCCGATGCAGACCAACGCGTCCAAATGACGCCGCCGGCAGTTCTCCACGATGACATCGGTCATGTCCTGCACCTTGCCATCGATCAGCATCCGGTGCGGCTTATCCCGGCTTGTTCCTAGGATCGTCCCGCCATCGGTAAGGATGCTCGATAGCTGATCCAGGTCGAGATCGATGCTTTGATCCTGGACCAGTCCGCGAAAACCGTTCAGGAACCCGATCATCCGCATACCGTGAACACTCATGCCGGATTTCCCGAGCGCACGGATTGCGGCATTCAGGCCCGGACAATCACCCCCGCTTGTAATGACCCCGACATGCTGCATGTTTTGACATCCCTCGACCCACCCGTAAACATCGGGCTGTGGTCAAACGCTCTGGTGAACGACAGAACCCTGCATCCAGATGGGAAGATATAACATCTGCCCGGGGATCTTTCCACAAGTCATGGACGGTGCCGAATCGAACCCGGGCACCCCGTCCTCGTGGAATCAGGGCAGATCACAGGGCAAAAACACGGACGTGGGGAAATGACATGGCCCGACACCATGTATCTTATTGACCCATGACCTCCTTTTTGTTAGTCTGGGTCCGGGCTGCAGGATCCCACACAAGCAGCCGGTCGGGGTTCTTGTTCCCGGCCGCATGTCCACCGGGCCTGCGTGTTCCCTTATCTTCATAATCCGAACCCTTTTTCCACCAGCCCGGATTTTTCATCAGGATTGACCACATTCCGACCCCCCTGAAAACTGCGAGGAGGTCCCTCCCATGAGTCAGCACCCGCGGATTCTGGTCTTCGAACCCAACCCCGAAAGCCGTGACATGATCGAGAAGGTACTCGGCCGTCAATGCGACCTTTATTTCGGGAGCCACCCGCTGCAAATCTTTGACCTGCTGGAAGTCTTCGAACCCGACCTGTTGATCTTGGAGTTGGAACTGGACGGCCTGGATGGCTTTGAACTCATCAGCCTTGTCCAGGCTCAGCCGGTCTGGCGCGGGATCCCGATCATGGTATTCTCAACACGGTCGGATGCTGCGACCCAGAAGCAGGCCTACCGCATGGGCGCAATGCATTTCCAGTCGAAGATCGGCTGCCAGCCCTCACAATTGTTCAAGGCTGCCACAATGTTCTGGCGGCTTGCACCCGACCACGCTCCATACAAGCAGTATCCCATCGATGAGATCGAGAGCCGCCTCGATGAACGCAACGCGGCCCAAGAGCCCAACCCGGTGTTAAGCCGGATGATGGCCGCGCAATCGATGGACCCCTCGAGAAGCCTGGTGCCCACTAAACGCAGGATGATCGCGACGATCGGCGCCGCCTGGCCGATCTGAACGGGAATACCTTCCCTGTTCACCGGTGGAGGTCGTGACCGGAATCGAGAGACTCCGGGAGGCATCATTGGGTCACTGCGGTCGTCGCGGCTTGGCCCGGCCGGTATTGCCACGCATGCCATGTACGCTTGAAGTCCGGGACGCGGTAAGCCCCGCAGTGGACAAAGGATTCCCTGACAGCCTTGCCCATTTCCCCTGTATAATGCGTGTAAGATGCCCGGACCTCGCGAAGGTCATCGGTTGTGACAAAATACTCGAATGCACCCTCGCGGATCATCTGCAGGAACGGGGTCTGGTCCCACTTCCCTTCCTCCGCCAGCTGTCTCATGATAAAGGGCTGATGCAGCACGGGCCGGTCCGCCAGCATCGTAAAGATCGGCTCCTCCGAGAAAATCCCCCCCTCGGCCTTCCTTAACAGGAGATTCAGCTCATCGGCCGGCGCACGGGCATGATCCACGCGCGGCTGCGTGCTTGAATCGAACGGGTCCAGACGTGCCAGCTTCACGACCCAGGGTCGCTGCATCCACCCATTCGTGCGAATTGTGTCACGGCCCACCGCCATGGT
>CAYYNQ010000048.1:0-165547 GCA_964473105.1 uncultured Candidatus Sumerlaeota bacterium
CGTGCAGGAACTCATTCTTGCCACAAGTCCTAGTATCGATGGGGATGCCACTGCCCAGTATATAGCCGGCTGTCTCACAAACTCGGGAGTTCGGATATCAAGAATCGCCCAGGGTGTCCCGGTAGGTTGTCATATCGACTATGCCGACGCAGGAACGCTCCGGTCGGCCCTGAAGGGACGGCGACCCTTTAGCGAAAGTGATACTTGGGCGGCAGATTCAGCAAAGCGATTGATGGGTGAATAATAGGCTGGTCCGCCAGCCATCCTCATCTGACGTTAAGTCCCCAATTCATGACGGGGTTCGTCTATCTTGATGATTCAACCCCCACCCTGCGGCAGCAGGATTTGACCGGGCACTGTGAACACAACGGTGACACAGGTCTGCATATCTGCTGTCCGAATGCAACTAGCCAATCATTGATGGGAATCCAGTACTTTAACGGCAGTTTTCCACGCAAACGCCTTTCGGTTTCTTCCGGTGTCCGGGTCCGGACATACCCCCATCGGTTCGGAATACGGTGAACATGGGTATCCACACAAATCCCAGGTTTATTAAATCCGCGCGTCATCACAAGATTAGCTGTTTTCCTTCCAACACCTTTGATCCTCAGAAGATTTTCAATCGAATTCGGGACTGCCCCATTATAATCATCAATGAGCACTCGGCAGATTTCGATAATCAAAGATGACTTCGTGCGATAAAATCCAACAGGATAGATGGCCTTCTCAATCGCGCTCCTGCGCAAAAGAACCATCGATTCTGCCGTGCCTGCAAGCCTGAAGAGCTGATCTGCGGCGGTGGCGGTTGTTTCGTCTTTGGTCCGAAGGCTCAAAATGGTAGCGATAAGAACACGGAACGGGTCTTGTCTGCGGCCGATTTCCGTCACGACAGGTCGAGGCCACTTGCGACTGGCCTTCCTGATTCTCTCAAGGACTTTATCGACAGGAAATGCTCCAGCTGGCCTTGATGCTTTTGTTCCCATGAGAATGATTGTCCCCGTTGATCATATTTCGCAACTAGCCGATATACTCAGGTAAATCCAAGATGGCCCTTAAGTGCCCTGCCCGTATGGCTATCCTTTGCCTGCATGATTTCCTCTGGCGTACCCTCCGCAACGATCTCCCCCCCTGCATCACCGCCTTCCGGACCCAAGTCAATAATCCAGTCTGCGCATTTTATCACATCCAAATTGTGTTCGATAATCACAACCGTATTTCCATCCTCAACCAAACGTTGAAGCATATCAACAAGTCGGAGGATATCCTCAAAGTGCAAGCCTGTCGTTGGTTCATCCAGAATATAAAGTGTTTTCCCGGTTGAACGTTTTCCCAATTCACGGCTGAGTTTGACTCGTTGAGCCTCCCCCCCGCTGAGGGTGGTTGCCGATTGGCCAAGGTGAATATATCCAAGGCCTACACCACACAAAGTTTCCAAGCGTTGACGAAGCGGGGTGACGGCCTGAAAAAATTCCAGTGCCTCATCACAGGTCATCTCAAGAACATCCGCGATTGATTTTCCCTTGTACAGAACCTCCAGGGTCTCCCGGTTGAATCGACTCCCACGACATACCTCACACTCCACGTAGACATCGGACAGGAAATGCATTTCGATCTTGATCAATCCATCACCCCTGCACGATTCACACCGCCCCCCCTTCACATTGAAAGAAAACCGGCCCGGTCGGTAGCCACGAACTTGGGACTCAGGAAGCTTGGAAAACAGTTCCCTGATTGGCGAGTAAAGGCCGGTATAGGTTGCAGGATTGCTGCGGGGTGTCCGACCAATCGGTGACTGGTCGACATCAACGACCTTATCTATATGATTTACACCACTTATGTCTCCATGACGACCGGGATCGATCGTAGAATGGTAAAAGTCCTTGGCCAATCTTCGGTACAAAATATCATTGATCAGCGTTGACTTCCCCGACCCGGAAACACCCGTAATACAGACGAATAATCCGAGTGGGATTCGAACATCCAGGTTCTTGAGATTATTAGCCGCTGCGGAATTGATAACCAACTCAAGGGCAGGTTCCGGTGACCGACGTATGGATGGGACCGGTATCCTCCGCCTTCCGGAAAGATAATCCGCCGTCAGCGACCTGCCCGACTTTTCGATCTCCCTGGGGGAGCCAGATGCGACCACTTCACCCCCCAGGTGTCCGGCGCCAGGACCAAGGTCAACGACATAATCCGCCGCTCGAATGGTCGATTCATCGTGTTCAACGACAATTAAGGTGTTCCCCATGTCCCGCAGGTGTTTCAACATCCTTAATAGTCGATCATGATCACGGTGATGCAGCCCTATACTAGGTTCATCCAGAATATAGAGAACGCCCACAAGTTGGGAACCAATTTGCGTTGCAAGACGAATTCTCTGTCCTTCACCTCCGGACAGGGTCGCGGATGGCCGGTCCAAAGCAAGGTAATTCAGGCCCACATTACTGAGGAACTGCAATCGCTCCCTGATTTCCTTCAGAACTTGGTCGCCAACTGATAGTTCCTTTGCCGTCCAGCGTGTTTTCTCCAGAAATATCAGGGCTTCATCAACGGTTTTTTTACAAAATTCGCTGATATTATGCGACCGGAGAGTAACCGCCAAACTTTGAGTCTTCAACCGCATACCTTCGCAGCCTTCACAGGACTTGTCGGCATAGTAAACCTTCAATTTGTCGCGAATCTCATCACTACTGGTTTCCTTCATACGTCTGCGGATGCGTGGAATGATCCCTTCCCAAGTAGTTTTTGATTCGAATCGTGTTCCACGCTTGGATGCGTAACGGATATGGAATTTCTTGGGACCCGATCCATATAGAATCAGTTTCTTTTCCTTCTCCGGCAAGTCCCTCCATGGGATATCGACGTTGATCTTGAAGTATTCGAGAACGGATTGTATGTGCTGACGGCCCCAGGAACCACCTCGTTCATGAATATCCTCATCATTTCCCGGATTAGCTTCGTCCCCGAAATATCCCCGCCAAGCGTATACCGCCCCCTCACGTATGGACATGGATGAATCCGGGATTAACCGGTTCAGATCGACCTCTTGGGATCGCCCCAATCCATTGCACTTCTGACAGGCTCCGAATGGGTTGTTAAATGAAAACATCCGCGGCGATAATTCCACAATTTGAGGCCCATGTTCAGGACAAGCCATCGACTCGCTAAAGACCCATTCCCTGCCAACTGGATCTTTACCCCGCATCTCCTTGTCAAATCTCTCAATTACGACCAATCCATCAGCCTTGCCCAATGCGATTTCCACCGAATCAGTCAACCGCTGGCGAATCTTCGGCGTAATAACCAGACGATCAATGACAACCGAAATATCATGCCTGTTACGCTTATTCAGCCGGATCACCTCCGATCCAAGCTCACGATATTCCCCATCGACCTTCACGCGTAGGTAACCTTCACGTTCAGCCCTTTCGAATACCTGCTTATATTCACCCTTTCGCCCCCTTACCAAGGGCGCCATAAGAAATATCCGCGTTCCATTTGGCCATTGCATAACTGAATCGACAATTTCCTGTACAGTCTGTCGCTCAAGGTCCTTCCCGCACTCTGGACAGTGGGGCTGACCCAAATTCGCGAAGAGGACCCTTAGGTAGTCATAGATTTCAGTGATGGTCCCAACCGTAGATCTAGGGTTTTTACTGACGGTTTTTTGCTCAATCGAAATGGCCGGTGACAGTCCATCGATTTGTTCTACCCGAGGTTTTTGCATCTGGTCCAGAAACTGGCGTGCATAGGAGGAGAGGGACTCGACATAGCGACGCTGGCCTTCGGCATAAATGGTATCAAACGCCAGGGAACTTTTTCCAGAACCAGAGAGGCCTGTAATCACGACCAAGCTATCACGAGGCAATGTCACATTGATATGCCTGAGGTTATGCTCCGATGCACCGATGACCACAATCTGACCTTGTTGCCGGTTTTTTTTACAGATCATGGGCTAAATGGAACCTGAATCCTGAAACGGGAAGATATTCTGCGCCGGTCCACAACGGACAGGACCACAAGCCCGTGGAATGAAGCATTTCATGCTCAGAACGGGACCATGCTGCGGCCGGTGAGACCGTTTTAAAACCGACACTACCCCATTTATAAACATTAAAAACAGCCCGTGTCGAGATATGATAAAGGATAGGTCTTGTCATGTCTTTTATGTCCCGTGTATAATCCCAAGTAATCGGGGGATAACTTGGTCACATACTTGCTTGTCCCATTGGCGAGTGATTCCCCGTCCTCCGGTTTCACCCTGAGTTTTCCGCTGGATGGACTTCAGAAAATTATCAACGGAACTAAAATCCAAGTCGTTATTGACCGTGTCAGGACATCGATGTCTTCCCGCAGATTCCTGCATACTCTGGGAGTGATGCACACATTGAATACCCTTGCAAATATACATGGCCTGTGCCCCATCAAGGCAACATTGGTTTCGCTACTCCATGATCTATCCAAGGAAATCGAGCCCAGCCGAATCAGATCAGACCTGCGACAAAGAAACCTTGATATCCCGAAAGATGATCTTGATTACCCCAAGGTCTGGCATGGCTACCATGCTTCCGTCGTTGCCAGGCAGGAAATGGGGATCACAGACCCCGATATTCTGGAAGCGGTTGCACTGCATACAACAGCAGATGCCACGGTCTGTCCCATGACACGGGCGATATATGTCGCAGACTTCTGTGAACCGGGTCGAACGGTCGACAGTGCAAACGATATTCTGGGGCAAGCAAAGAGGAATCTTGACCAGGGTTTTCGTGAAGCCCTCCTGAAAAAGACCGGTTATATGACGAATCTCAAAAAGTTGACTCTAAGCCCACGAACACATCGAGCCGTTGAGACGTGGCTGCCGTGTAATTTGGACCCCACAGCCAAGGATCCCATACCGGAAGGTTGAGGCCTGGAATTACCCAATGGAGGTTTGACGTCTTGATTGAATATTCTGGATCCAACTTGAATACAATTGAAGACAAGATATGCCGTATTGCCGAAATTGCCGATAATGCCAAGGGAGGATCCATCACTGCTTTAGACCTGCGTGGAATTTGTGATTTTACCGATGCCTTCGTAATCATCACGGCAACTTCCAATACACACATAAATTCCATGATGATGATAATCGATAAGAAAATACGGAAATATGGAATCCGCCCGATCAATAAGCCCGACCTGAATTCGGGCCGCTGGGGACTAATCGATTATTCCGATATCATTGTTCATCTGTTTGAATCCGAAACCCGAAAGTTCTACGCCCTGGAAAACCTCTGGGGCGATGCCCCAAGACTGGAATGGGAAAAAATAGCGGTAATCAAGAATAGCCCAAAAGGCAGCCGGGCACCCGTCTGATCCGGGCTGACGTAAATCATCCATTGGCTGCAAATAGACCTCAAACAGGCTTCCAAAATCTGGTCATCCATTTTATCCGTGTATAGCTCAACAGTGTCCTGTATAATGCCGGGCCTTCTGAATGTGTCCTATTGATACATGATAACTTATTCATAACCTTGAAGCCTCAAAACAGCATGACACCTAAAGTTCCACATCAGGAAGACCCGTCCGTTAGGCCTTATCTGGATTATGACCGGGCTTCCAGGCTACTCGGGCCGAACACTCGCATAATGCAGATCGAATCTGGCCCCGAAGGCGGCATTTTTTACCAGTTCGAGAAAAAGAGCCCACGCTTTTTGAACCTTTCTCAAAATTTAAGGTTGAACCACTTCCTTATGATTGACATGCCGAAGTTGACTGTGTTTCTCCACCCGGAAACCGGTCATCTTCGGGCAATCAGCGCATGGCTGGGATCTGGAGGCCGTGTCCTCCTGTTTGGGGAAAACTGGGGAACCTGGGTTGACGCCAATGGGGAAAAATACAGCAACTCGAACATACCCGGTCTCATCCGGCAGTGGCGGGCCCCTGTCATGATCAACGAGACACAAAGCCTGATCACAATGGAGTTCCGAGTTAACCCCTACGATCCGTCAAATTTCACGAATCTTGCCGCACAAGCATTCCGCAACGGAAAAAATCGTCATGTTGTAAACCTCATGTACCGATATCCGTCAGGCCATTTTGTGACATCCCGAATTGTAGTGCACGAGCGAAAGACTAATCACCTGCTATTTATATCCGATGTTGACAAGTTTCCACTGACCCTACCCCCGTCAACGTACATCGGAAGTTCAAAGGTCACTGTTGAAGCGAAATCAACTATAAAATCAAAATCCAGTGGACGGCATCCACACCTAGATATACAGGACACCACGATCCCCAAGCCACCACCTGAAACTTCACGGCCACGACAAGGAAAGCATCCATACCAAAGTGGAAATGCCCGTACGGATTGCTCACCTGTTGCTGATAATCCACCACCACTGACGACACACCTTCCAACTCATGAACTATTGTCGGTTCTGACAACGGAAAAAACCCCCGACCGCCAATGGCTTATCATCGAACCGAACCTGATCCAGGGAAAACCTGAACGTACATATCCCCTGATCATAAATTATCCCGAGATCATAGAGGAACGCACCCAAGACTGGCCTCCGAACCGTCTGGCACTTGCATTCTCTCATCAACCCGGCAGTATTCTGATCGAATTGATGTCCCGCTGGATGAACCACCAAGTCCTAGCTGTCGCCGACGGGAATCCTGAAGAGATTGTCATTCTGGATTGGCTTCGAGAGAGAGAAATAGGAAGACTTATGTTGTTGGAACTTAGCGATGTACCGGCCACGCCCAATGAGGCTGCGATGATCCTGAACGTGGCCCGCGAGGCAGAATCCCAAATCGTCCGGAAAACCTGGCGGCTCCTTCTCAGCTTCATTAATGCGGACGTAGGGCGAAGCGAGGAACGACCGATACACCGAAAGAAGGATGAGATAGCCAAACACCTTCAGATCGCAAAGAATATTATGATGAAAAACTGAGTGTATTGTTTGATACGACATTGAGTGCCCGTTACCGGGGAAAGATCTGCCATGGGATCTCTCCCATTGACTCGAGAACTCTCGGCCAGTAGGCTGCCAAGCCGACTGAGGGACAACCACAGCAACACACGAGAATAATCAATGGACCTGCAATCAGGGTCATCATGACACGCCAGGTGTCAGTCTCGTGCATTTCTCTTAGACCATAGAATAAGATTATTGGAAGCCAGAAGACACAGGCTATTAGCTGGCCACAGAAAGGAATCATTGCGATGATCGCTGCCGCTCCCATCGCATAGGCAAATACACGGAATGTCGCCTCAAATGAGGTACGCGTCCCTCCGAACATAGACAAGAACCCATGACCCAAAAGAGCATAGATGAAAACCTTGAAGAAGCAGCCCACAAGAGCCCCGCCGATTGATGTGATACTAAACGGATTTACTTCAGAAAGTGCCTTCTCAATTTCACTCATTGCCCTCATCATGTCCTGACGTGACTGCTCATCAGTGGCCATATCATAAAACATCATGTTGATGTCTTCCATCTGGGTTTGCAGGGCAGGTAGCAATAACATGATGTAAAGGGAAGTAACAACATAAGACAACATAGTCAGCATGACATAAAAACCAAGCGGCTTTCCCAAACTGCCTTCCCGGATGGCATGACGAAAGGTGACTCCTGGCGAGAAAAGAACCTCCTTGACGGTCATATAAAAGGCCCTGAAGAACCCGATCTGCCCGACCCATTCCCAGGCGGGACCATCCCTCACGTCGTTAGGGCGCGGAGACGTAGCACCCGATGACGAAATATCCGGATTGGATGGATCGAATTCCAGAGGCGGAAGGACACCCAATCTGGAATCTAATCCCTTACCCATATCATGATGATGAAGGCCCGCTCCCTGCTGATAAGCTCCCTCGCCATGATTCTCGGATTCCGGCTCGGGTGGCCTGCCCGAATCATGTTCTGGACCGTGAAAACTGGGCATGGAACTTCTCCCTGCAGGCGACCTCATCCTGACTCGAATCCCGGCTGGTCGACAAAAAACACCTTGCACGAGGCACCGCAAACTGTCAAATCACGAAACATCCGGTTTTTAATCGTGCATCAACCCCAAAAACCACATAATATGAACGTGTTTTGAAGATCATTCTACATGAAAGGTCATGATCATGATTAAGGTGGGTATCATCGGGGCCAAGGGTTATACGGCGGGTGAACTTCTCGTCCACCTCTCAAGGCACCCCGAAATGACAGTCACCTCGTTGATGGCCCGTGTCGATTCTCCTGAGCCGGTTGAAAAGTATCATCCACACTTGCGGGGAAGTCTAGACCTGTCTATTGAACCCGTCGGACTGGATCAACTCAACGACCGCTGCAATTCTGTATTTTTAGCCCTTCCGCATACCATCGCCCACCAATATATGCCCAAGTTGGTCGAAATGGGCTTGAAGGTCATCGACCTGTCGGCTGATTTTCGGTTTGATTCTGTTAAACTTTACGAGTCAACCTACGGAATCAAGCACCTCGCCCCGGAACTGAATTCTACAATACCCTATGCGTTGCCCGAGTTATTTCGAGATAATATCACAAATGCACGGGCCCTCGCATGCCCAGGATGCTACCCAACCAGCGTGCTGCTTGCGCTGGCACCGCTAATGAGCCATGAAAACGTTCTGGATCTTGATCATATCGTAATCAATTCACTTTCTGGAATATCCGGTGCTGGCCGTGCACCGAATGATCACTTTCACTTCCCCAATTGCAATGAGTCCGTCAAGGCCTATGAAGTGGGAGAACACAGGCACCGCCCGGAAATTGAGGAAAAACTTTCATGTCTGGCAAGTCGTCCCATTCGGCTGACGTTCACTCCGCACCTGGTTCCGGTGACACGTGGCATCCACACGACCATCAGTATCAGGTGTAAAGAAAATCCGACAACAGAGCAGTTGGGCTCCTGGTATGCCTCGGCCTACGAACAGGAGATCTTCGTCCGGACGCTGCCCCCGGACGAAATGCCGACAATGGCCGCTGTCAACGGGACTAATTTTTGTGACATCTGCTGGAAATTCGATCCGCATCACCAGATGCTGATCATCTGCTCATCGCTGGACAACCTCGGCAAAGGTGCCAGTTCACAGGCAATCCAGTCATCCAATATCCTGCATGATCTCCCTGAAACAATGGGACTGCTCCACGAATAACCCGTAGCACTTCAATATCTCGGAACAGGTACTTGTCATGAATATAACCTCGTCCAGATCTGGTTCAGATTTTGAAACCGGTCATAACGCTCGATCCCCCCACAATCAATATGGTAGTGACAGTCAATGATGGGTAGATCTAAGACATAGTCGTGACGCGGAATCATGGAAGTATCACGCCGAAAATATAGTCATCGGTAATATAAGATTGTTTGAGGGAGGGTGCGTCATCGTCATCAACCGGGCAATGGATCTCTGCTGTAAATACATTGTTGGTCTTCGGGGATTCATCCCTGATCCTATGTCGATCGCCGTATTCACACCCAGGTTTGAGCCCAATTCGCTGTCCTTATGTTAAATCCCGATCGAAGAATTCTCTCAATCCCCATAAACCAAGGCCCGGATTGGAAATATAGTAATATCGGCCATCTTGATCTGTGGAGTTGAATCCATCCTTCAGAATGGCAGGCATGTAGCGTTTCTTCATCTCTTCCAAATCAGCATATTGATATCCTACACCCTCTATTTCCGACCGGCTTAGGCCTCCCGGACAGAATACAATTTCAAACCGTCCCTCAGAAGACCCGTGAATGAGATGTGCAGCAGCCGAGAGATTGTCAACAAGGTCAGGATCTTGCCGAACCGCATGAAGAATATTTTCCGTTCCCCGATAACCATGTCGCCTTATTAACATGTCAATCTTCGGGTCTTCACCAAACCTGTCGACACCCGGAGCAAGCACAATAAGTCGAGCTCCGTTAGCAAGTGCCATGCGTGTCCTATAAATAGCCTTGTTTCCAAGCCAAGTTGAATGATACTCATCCGGTCCCAAGTATACGACCACCTCGTCAAACGGATGATCCAGTTTATGAATGTTGATTTTTTGAGACAATCTGGATGCAGAATCAAAACAGTTTCGGTCATCACCGGCATACAGGCCGCGCGTAACCAATTCACCCGAATCATTACGGTCACGTACAGTCAATAACCAGGAAATGGGCATCTCTGAGATAAAATTCTCACGCATGTATTCAAAAACCTTCCGTACACAGGTATCTGTTCGCCCCATGATTTTTTCCATGCCGTAAACGGCACCGAGAAAATGGGTCTTGTGGATGGTATCGGCGCCACCCGTCCCCACAAATATATTCTTCGAGTGGTTGGCGATACCCGCTACCTCATGTGGAACCACCTGACCAATCGAGAATATCCGGTCCCACCTCGCCTCAACCAGTAAACGGTTAATTTCGCAGCAAACGGAATAGTCCAGTATCCCCCCTGATACTTCGTTGATGTACTGGCCCGGCACCTCACCCAAGCGAACCAAGTCTCTTCTCCAGTCGTGATTTCTGAAGCAATCTGCGGGAATCCCCTGAAACATCCGCTGCTGCTGAGTCCGTGTCAGAGGAGAGTGTGTCCCCAACGCCGGCATAATTTCAACGTGGGCATGACCGGAGAGCCGTTCGTAAAGCATACAGGTGAGTTCGCCGGACCATGATTGGAGCCTTGTATAATCCGGGGGTATCAGGAGTACACGGCGCATCCGGCCGATCCCTGCAAGCATACTGTCCAGCATCCGGCCAGCTTCTTCAAGACTGATGATGGCATGTGGTGACCCGGAAGAAATACGATTCTGGTCAAATATATTTGGCATTTCTATACGCGTGCCTCCCAATCCGGCCTCTCCGGAAGGCATTCATGGAAATCATGAAGTAATGATCCCTGATATTCGCCTTGGAACTTCCCGTCAAAGAATAGTTCGAGGGCTTCATCATGAAATCTTTCCCAACACATAACCTCATTACCGGGAATTATCGGATAGAACAAGGCACCAATACTTTTTGCTGCGCTCTCATCACCCGGAGAATCCCCTATCATCAGGATGTTTTCTCGTTTGTAATTAGGTTTTGCGGCTCGATTGAGCTGTTCATCTTTACTCCCCATCTCAGAACCGGCTATCAACGAAGGGTATCCGTACAATGCGTGTTTCTGCCACTCGCGTAGCAAGGCTTCACAGGGAGTTGAGGATATGACCATCAGGTCCGCTCGCGATACAGCCCGCTCAAGACAATCGGTTAAGCGGGGAAAGGGCTGAATGTTCCGAACGATTTCACGAATGGATACATCCACGGCGAGGCTCCAGTCCCTGCATTTGTACATAAATGGGTCGCAGTCAGGATTATCATCGATATACTCACTAATTGTGGTGCTACTCAGACGGCCATGTTCATCTGTCCAAGCCTTCAGCACAGCGTCATTAATACTTCCGCTACAGATCTCAGTCCGTTCGCCGAGCAGGGCAAAGGCACGCTGGAGGGCAAAGAACCGGTTGATACCCCTCCACTTGGAATACAGATTCACAAATTCCCATACTTCACGTGCAATATCTGAAACAGGCTGGAGGCTGAAATGTCGAATGAAATTGGGGCAGAAACACTTTTTATGCTTGATCTCCATGCTATCGAAAACACAGCCATCCGAGTCGATTCCAATAAAGAAATCTTTCTTGGCTCTGAACGAATAAAAATCCTGACCGGGATGACTATCCAAGCCTATATTCTCCAAACTGGCAATTATACACCTGAAAAAGCCGCAAATCCGCCATCAATAGGAATTGTGATTCCTGTTACAAAAGAGCTTTCATCACTTGCCAACCAGATTGCCGCGCCAATCAACTCCTCTGGTTTTCCGAACCGCCCCATCGGAGTCTGAGAAATGATTTTCTCCCCGCGAGGCGATAGCGTTTCACCATCGGTAGTCAGCAGGAAACGGTTCTGTTCGGTCATGAAGAATCCAGGCGCGATCGCATTCACTCGGACCCGGCTTTCGAGTTCCTTAGACATGTATATCGCAAACCACTGGTTGAAATTAGTCACCGCCGCCTTGGCTGCAGCATAACCTATGATTCGTGTTAAGGGCTGGAAAGCTGCCATCGATGTAATATTGATGACACTTGATGGCCTATCAGACACGGCCATCCTTTCCCCTATAACCTGACAAGGGAGAATTGCGCCCGCAAATAAGTTCAGATGGACGACCTCCGTCAGGTCGGCTTCAGGCAAATCAAAGAAACTGTTGTCGGCCGAAACGGTTGCCCCCGGCTGGTTTCCTCCGGCTGCATTGACAAGGATATTGACGGGACCATATCTCGACTCAACTTTATCAAGACCCCGTTCTATCGAATCGCGGCTCTGAGCATCCATCCCCACCCCCAATACCCGAACACCATCTTTTTTCATATCTGCCACAACTGCCATGACCTTTTTATCGGTCCTGCTGGTGATGGCAACTTGTGCACCGGAGATAGACAGGCCTCGTGCAATCGCTGAGCCAAGCACACCTCCCCCACCGATAACGAGCGCAACACGACCCGTGAGGTCAAAACAGGGTTTGTGTGGCTTAATCATTCTTGAACACCCATATCATTCTATATTCTTACCTGACAATCCTAAGGATTTCCGGTTGCAACATGAATCCTTTATCGTGGCCGCTTCAGATGCGGCAACCATAGCTTTCTGTGCAATCCTGGCGGTCGATCCTAAAAGTGCTGTAAATATCCTACCTGTATGAAACCGGCGTGCTCCATACTTTACGAAAATCCGCTCCAAATCCACATCTCCAAGACTCAACTGTGATACAGCGGTCTGACCTCGATCTGAACAACATTTTGCCGGACGCAAGCTAAAACCTCTCTCTGTGATATTGAGTCCATTACGGGACCGATGCCCAACCCCGTCAAACGGCATCCGCTGAACATGTGAAATGTCGACACCTCCCTGCAGAATCAAGCCCTCAAACGGCCGGTCCACTTCTTTGTCCACAAAGACAGAGCCCAACGCCATACGCTGATCGATACAACGTCTCAACCCACGAACAACATTGTATTCACCACCGCCTTCCCATGCCTTGAATTGACGAAATGCACGAATACGTGACTCCCCTGGGGGAGGCAGGCGCAACATAACCTCTTCCAGGGCAACAAAATCCCCCCCGCACTGGTCTCTGGATTTTAACCTGGTCATTCGCCTGTGACTCAATACCTGCCGGACTGACCCAAGTATCTAGACTATCATAGTCCCGGTATCTGGATATGTCTTGCATGAAATTCGGGGAGGGACATTCTGAACCCCACATATCGTTTTGACTGCGGAAGATATTCGATATCTGCTCCCGGACAGCCCTCCAAGATCCAAATGGATCGTCTCATGCAAAAACAAGAGACCTCGCAGAACTATCAATCAGCTGATTTTGTTCACAGTAAACCGAGATCCAACATCTAGGATGAAGGCGCAATACCCGTAAAAGACCCGCGGCCAAATATGTACATATGATGATGCGAGAGGTGTGACACAAACAAGACCTCTGGTCACCTTATTCCAGATCTGGAATATCATCCGTTCGGTCTGTGATTTCACGGACATCTTCGAAGAACCAATCAGGAAGGTGCCAATCAGCATCTATCTTGTCATACCAGTACTTCTCACGGTCTGTGATCAGTACAGCATCCTCGATAATTCGTGGTGTCATCATCAGTACCAGTTCCAATTTCTGCTGGTCATAGTTTTTGCCCTTGAAGGGCCATCCAAGAAACGGGATTCTGTGCAACCATGGAACCCCGCTGATACCCTCAAGTCTCCTCTGCGATCGTAAACCTCCCAGAACAACGGTGTGCGCGTCCGGTACGATGACATTGATTTACGCAACCCGACGATCGATGGCCGGAGGATCCAGAGCTCCACCACCCACACGCTCACGAAATATTCGCTGTTCGATCTCAACTTCAAGTCTGATGAATCCATTGGGCGTGACGATCGGGCGGGCCTGTATTTCAACCCCCGCACTTTCGAACTCAACCTCATGGGTGGGTGTATTGCCACTGGGTCCCTGTACAGCTTCGACATAGGGGATCATCTCGATAATCTCGATCTTGGCCGGCACATTGTTCAAAGTGGTGACACGGGGATTAGCCAGAATTTCAACAATATTTTGACTTTCAAGGAAACTGGACGTTGCATTCAGATTGTAATCATCTCCCAAAATTCCGACGGTGTCACCGAACGCAAGGGATCCGGTGCCTTCGAAAAATGCGAACCCGGATCCACCTGAAATCATGATAATTATCCGGTGATTCCATAACCAAAAAATTGAGTATATATTTTTATATATTATTGATTATATTTATTTTATTAGTGTTTTTCGGCCAACTGGACGGCAACATCTCCCACGACCAGTCAACCCGCTGCCATGCCGGGCGATACAACGACCGCAAGTTAAAGAAGTTCCCGGCAATCAAGCCGCCCCCCCGTAGGGAAATCCCGACAATAAGGGAAAAGTCTTGATGACCATTATGCCCACTGGCAGGGACATATCTATTTTTAGCAGGATGTATCTACTTGGGGCATGCGGGTCTTCTGTTCGATCCGAAACCGTTCAAAATCAGATCCTGTCTGGTAGACGGCAATCAGTGGAATTCCTTCGTGTTCCCAGGACCGAATAGGACTGGCATACCTTGTCAACAGCAGGTCATCAACCGACCAGAAACTTCTTCGCATCAATAAAACGTGGTAGTCTGCGAGACCCTGGCCCGGCCCAATAACACGAAGTGCATCGCTGAGGATTCCCCATTGCTGGAGATGCTCCAGACATAACTGGTGAAACGCCCGCGCCATGATACGGGGACTTGAACCATCAGGATTGAACGGAAGGTTGTTCAGATATTCAATGACCTCATGATTAAATGCCTCACCCCAGTATGTGACTTCAAAACCCTTCTTGGCAGCCCCTCGAAGACCGCCGGTCATGCGGTTGAAATAGGACAGATAATATGGATGCACTGCAACTGTGGCCAAGGCTCCACTTACCAAAACCGCCAATGAAATACCGACAGCAACTCCCCTCATCAAATGATGTTGTCGAACGGGGTTTTTCAGATAGTGCCCGTGAGTTAAAACGGTCACGAACTGGATCATGAATAGAGATCCCGCCCCGCCCATAAGGGCCAGAAATGGGAACACGGGAAGAAACAGTCGGACGCCGTCATATTTCGGCGTTGAGGGCAGGCACGCGACCAAAAGCATGAACAGGATGCACATAAGGAACAGGCTGCTGTAAGGCCGATGATGCGGTTTCCAGAAATTCCTGATGATCCCGATGATAATCACCAGAATATGGACCAGTGGAAGACTGACCAACAACATCATCAGAGGATAATACCACGGTGCATTAGCCCCACCATACCCCCACTTTATACCCTGAAAAAAGAGGGCAGTCTGCTGATGGTTCACATGAAACAGGAGATATTCGAGAAGCCGGTTCAATGGATCGTGCCACAGCCATGGCCATGCAAGAAACATGACTACCGGCCCTAGGATCAACATCGAGACAAGGTTGTTGAGATAACGGTTTCCGGCATAAAGATGAGACCAGAGAAGGAGAGGCAATGGGAGAAAAAACCCGTTGATTTTTGTCGCAAGGAGCAATCCAAAAAAAATACCAGTAAGAATTGCCCAGAATGGTGAATCCAGTCCCCTCAAGAAACAGAAAACAACCGTAAGCATCATGCAAATCAAGGGCATCTCCATTGAAGCAAAGTGGGCGTGACCGAAAACCCTCGGCATGGTTAAGAAAAGCAGAGCCGAGATCAGCCCCGGCACAGGACCCCATGCCCTCCGACCCAATAAGTAGAGTAGGCTCAGGCTGATTCCGAAAAAGATCGCGCCGGGCATCCGCATAACTATCAGATGAGATTCTTCACCCATGAAAAATCCCGGTAGAAAAAGAGGGAAGAACATAATTGATACAGCGGATGACAATTTCATGACACTTGGGTGTTCGCTCCGTTTGGACCAATATTTGTCAATCGACCCTGCATCCCTATTCTCCCCCTTCAGGAAACCGGCCAGCCATTCCGCAGCCAGTAATGAGGGTTCATAATAATAGGCCTCGTCCCAGGCATAACCCACGCCATTCTGGGTAAATGATACCGTTGCATATCCCGCCGTGAACAGAAGGATCGGCATGAAGCTCCAGACCAGACGTACCGGCATTGGGGGACGACGCTGATGGACTGCATGACGGTCATTCCCCGTAGACGATGCATCCCGGACCTGTTCCCTGCCTGAACTTACTGGGCAGGGGACAGAGATGGTAGATGACTTGGAAGCGAATGCCTGCGGGGAAGAATGACCTGTCAGGCCGGCTTGGCCCACTTGGGTATCATCGCATTGGAACCCCTGTTCACCTGAATCGGGTAACTCCTCGGCCCGAGGCCAGTCAAGTATCTCAAAGGACTGCGGGGGGGGCTCAGGTCCGGGTTCACTGAAAAGCACATCTTCAGAAGCAAGAGCTGCCTCGTCCATCCACTCGATGTCGAAGATATCGTCGGCAGAATCCGGATCCGGATTCCTTTCATCTTCAACCATCCGGGTATACCTGGTGGCCGTCGACAAAGGTACGTTCCCGAAAGGCGGCGATCAGGCTCCGGGTCACAGGGCCAGGCTTCCCTTCCCCGATCGGCCTTTTATCCAATTCAATAACGGGAATAATTTCTGCTGCAGTCCCAGTCAGGAACACTTCATCTGCAGTAAAGACATCAAAACGCGTGAAGGGCTCCTGCTTGACTGAAAAATTCGCCTTTGTGGCCAATTCTATCACAATGTTCCTCGTTATCCCTTCCAGTGCCCCTAGGTAGGTCGGAGGCGTCAGGATTTCACCCTTTCTGACCAGGAAAATATTATCCCCACTACATTCAACAACATAACCATTCTGATCCAGCATCAGGGCTTCAATATAACCGGAATTGTGAGCCTCGATCTTGGCTAGTATATTGTTGAGATAATTGCATGATTTCACGCGGGCATTCAACGCCTCCACCCGGTTGCGCTGCGTCGGCACAGTAATCAGCGCCAGGCCATTCTCGTAATACTCCTCCGGATATAACTTGATTGAATCCGCAATGATAATGACAGACCCCTTTGGACAAAGCCAGGGAGCCAAACCCAAGGTACCCACCCCCCGAGTACAGACCAGCCTAATATAACCATTGCGAATGTCGTTTTTCCTGACCGTCTCCACCATTGCTTCGGTCAATTCATGGATATCCATCGGGACCTCAAGCATGATATACCGGGCCGAGTCGAGCAACCGCTCGAGATGTTGTTGCAAACGGAAAATGCACCCTTCATAAACACGGACGCCCTCGAACACGCCGTCACCATAGAGGAATGTGTGATCAAAGACAGATATTTTCGCGTCCTCACGACGATAAAATATGCCATCAATATAAATTTGGAGACTCAATTTTCCTGATACGCCCTTTCTGGAATTCTGCCACAGGTCTACCAGTAAAACTGCCTGACCCGTAAAATGTCAATCAGGAACGCCCTGTAGAAACTGCGGGGGTAGCTGTTGCAGGTTCGGGAATGCAAGGAGAGCTATTCTCCTCAGGCTCTGGCTCTGAAATAAATCTACCCCTGTCAGATCACCATACATCTGCCGAATACAGGCAAGAGGAAAACCAATGACACACGTCAGGTCACCCCGGACCTCCCGAACCAACTCAATACCCCCCCTACCCTGAATACCGTAACTCCCCGCCTTGTCAGATGCCTCTCCAGAATCCAGATAGGACTTAATTCCAGACTCGTCCAGTTCCTTGAAAACAACATCTGCCGTCACCGACCGCTGAAGCCACCCCCCCCCTTTTTCGACAAGAACCACGGCGCTCATTACCTGATGACGGCGACCTGAAAACTCACGCAGCATGTTCCGGGCATCGGTTCGATTGACGGGTTTTCCGAATTGCCTTCCACCCATTTCGACCAAAGTATCGGCTGCCAAGACAATACTACCCGGGGAAATACGCGCCAAGACACCCATGGCCTTCAAAATAGCCCGGCCGACCGTGACCTGATCAACGGAACCCTCTCGAACCATTGCTTCATCCACACATGGATCAACCGGTCTGAAATCAACCCCTGCCGATTCAAGCATATGTGTTCTTTGTGGGGATTTTGATGCAAGAATGAGGGGGAAAGGCACAGGGCCTGATTCTAGCGAAACCATCCGGATTGTTTCTCCGCCAGTTCGTGGAGAACCGGATTGCGATCAAAAAATAACGTGACAATACACGTCATGTCATCAGCAAATTCTATTTCATCCGGTTCAAGAAGCCAGATTTTAGAGGCAACTTTACCCGCCAATTCAGGATTGGCATCCATGAATTCCCCCAGGATGCTGCCATCGGCCAGTTCGAATTTTTTCAATTCCGCCATGAGAAACTGCTTGGCTTGGGTGATCGCGATATCTTTGGAACGACTCATGAAGGCATCTTTCTCCGCTTCATTGAAATGGCCCAGTTCGTCCTCAACCCTATTCAACTCGATATTCAGGTTGTCCTCAAGGACCTTGAACGGAATGGAAACGGCGAGGTGACAGGCATTCCGGTCGCAGCTCCATTCACGGAATACGGTGGATTCGATCATTCGGATCAAATCTGCCTCGCGTCCATTTTCGTAGATGCTCCTGCTGATGTCTATCCCGCGTGAGTCCTTTAACCGAAGAATTGAAGCGCCCAGATTCCGGAGTGCAAGACGATACAGGGAGGCACGGGCCATTGAGGCCCTGATGGCTGGATCCTCAACAGATCGATCATAGGGAAGGGATGTCTCAAAGCTCACCCCCGACCGGTTCAGTGAATTCAACCGGGTGGCTGTCAGGAAATCTTCCGGTTCCGCCCTGCCCTTGCCGCTGATGACTAGATAATCAGGTGGTTCGGGTCGCAACTCAATTCGTCTACAACTCGGCAATATGGAAAAAGCAGCCAACAGGATTGTAAATCGTAGCAGCCAGCCTCCCTGCGAAGACTCCGGGCATGAATCTAGACGGAATGACACGACAGCTTGACCTCCACCTCAGTGTTCCTGGATCTGGAAACTGGATCCTGCCGGCCGAACACCGCAGGCTGACACCAGACCCACCGCCAACTGCCGGCCCGACAGATATTTCCTGGCCATTTTACGGATATTGGCTGAATCAACACGGTTCAGGTTCTCAATTGTCTCCTCAACCGGTATCACGCGATTGAAATATAGAATGGACTCGGCGAGGTGGGTCATCCTCGCCTCGGTGTTTTCCAGATTCATGATCATCGCATCGATCATTTGGGTTCGCGCCATTTCCAGTTCCTGTTCAGGAACCATGTGCTTGCAAATTTCATCCAACTCCTGCATGACGATATTCATCACAAGGCCCAAATTCGACGGGCTGGTCCCACCATAAATGGCAAAGAAGCCAGTATCACTGAAAAACTGCGGAAAGGAACCGATGGAATAGGCCAAGCCGCGCTTTTCACGTATCTCCTGGAAAAGCCTGGAATTCATCCCACCCCCCAGAACCATGCTCAAAAGACCGAATCCATAACGGTCCATGGAACGGCGACTCGGTCCCGCCAGACCCAGGCAAAAATGCAACTGCTCCACAGACCTTTTAAACGATGATTGCCGTGGCGCCGGATTTGGCGGGGGGGGATAACCTCGTGAGGGTCGCCTGCCCTCACGAGCCGGCCTGCCGAAATGTTTGCGCAACATCCGGCCCACGGGAGCGGGGTCAAAGGATCCGGCGATTGAGATCACCATTCGATCTGGCCGACGGCCTGAAGACCAGTAATCATATAATTTTTTGCGTGTAAACGATCTAATACTCCTCCGACAGCCAACAATCGGACGACCGAGGGGATGATCCGGCCAGAGGTTCCTGATGCAAAGGTCAACACACAAGTCATCGGGATTATCGTCACACATCCTGCATTCTTCGAGAACAACGGATTTTTCAAGCCTGATCTCAGGTTCTGGAAAAATAGATTCCTGGACAAGTTCGGCAAGGATTGCAATGGCTTGAAATACCTTCTTGTCAATCACCTTTGCATGCAGGCAAATATATTCCTGCGTGGTATATGCGTTAAAATTTCCGCCTAGGGAGTGAAGTCGGTCGGAAATCTGCTGTGCGTTCAACCGCTGAGTCCCCTTGAATAACATGTGCTCAATAAAATGGTTCACCCCCGAATCCCGTGCTTCTTCATGACGGCTGCCGGTCTTCAGCCAGATCCCTATACAACACGATCGTACATGTTCGATCCGCTCGGTGATGATCCTGACTCCGTTGTTTAATCGTCTGCTGTTGATCATGATTTCAACCAGGTGGATTCCAGGTCAACCAGACCCGATGCGCTCGTGAAACCCTGTCCTTGAAAATCATGCGATGACTGAGAAGATATAGTGGGGAAATACCCATTGTCCCCGCAACCTCAGTCATCACGTTCGTCCTTAAGGCCATCCTGAAGCTGTTTTATCACATTCTCGAATTTCACTTCATTTTTCGAGTCAATATCAATCAGCTTCTGGTGGGCCTCAAGCATCATCAGGATCCGGTCCCTTCGGCTAAGATCGGGCGTGGTGACCGGCTCGAAGAACGTTATATCGGTAGACCGGTCATCATTGGTCATGTCCGCACCACGCATTTCAACAATATGTTTCAGGCCCAAGGTGTCGAGCAGCTCCCTGACATGGTCTCGTATATTTGTCACGACCAGCCGCGATTGTGAAGATTTCCACTGGTGGATCCCCATGCTTGCCAACACCCCCATGAATGTGCTGTCCATCATGGTGCAATGCCCGAGATCGAAAATGAACCGGGGCGACGACTGCCCAGCCTTGTAACGCCTGAGAATATAGTCTAGGCATGGAGCATGAAGATGTGTTCCCCGCCCCTGGACTCGAATGACAACAAATCCATCATTCAAATCCGCGTATTCAACGGGACTTTCTGACCGAGGATTCACGACCTTCCGCTCCGGTGATCCAATTGGGAGAGGTGAAACAGAGCAAACATGCCAACCCTGACTTTTATAATCCAATGATTCGGAACCATCTTCAACCATGATATTCGGGGGACAAAATATCAACCGAACCCTCGAAGAAAGCCCCCGTGAAAAATTTGCGGTAACATTATATTTATATTATTGACTATACAATTATTGGAAGGATAATGATCCTAGCGTTTTTGAACCCTGACACCCACAGGTTTATTACAGATTTTTCGTATAGATGGAGGAATTACTCATGGCCAAAAAAAGCAAACCAATGACCAAGGCACAGCTGACAGCTCATCTTGCTGAAAGCATAGACATCCCCAAAAAACAGGCTGCCGAGTTCTTGGCTGCCCTTGCTGAGACCGCCTACAAGCAGGCCAGCAGGGGCTTCACAGTCCCCGGGATAGGGAAACTTGTAAAGGTGAGGAGAAAAGCCAGAATGGGCAGGAATCCTGCAACCGGGGAAACCATTCGAATCCCTGCAAAGACTGTTGTTAAGTTCAGGATTTCAAAATTATGTAAGGATGCCGTAACGCCATCCAAAAAGTAGGATCACGTTCACTGCAGGGATATATGCGCCATCTGGATCCGGCCCGATTGGGGTGTGGTTGAACCCTGCGATCCCCATGGGACCGGCCCCGTTTGCCCTTGGGCCTCGCCCCCAGAGATGGGCGTGGCCCGACACGTCCTCCGGTATCCCTCTCTCTCACGCCACAACCTCATCCGGCTCTGTCCGGCTTATCAGCCGTGCGCCAGTCGCATCGCCCCAGACATTGATCATCGTCCGGGTCATATCCAATACCCGGTCCACCCCCAGGATCAAGCCAATCGAGGCCGGGGGAATATAAATACTGCCGCCGGCGTTTACAGCCGAAATCACGATGATCATAGTCGTGAGGCCAGCCTCGGGAATCCCGGCAGCCCCAACCGCCGCCAGTGTTGCCGTCAGGGCCAAAATGATCATCGTCTCCAAGCCAACCTGACCTCCGCTAAAGGCTTGGGCCAGAAAGATAACGGCCACCGCCTCATATAAAGCTGTCCCATCCATATTAATCGTCGATCCCAGAGGCAGAACAAATCCGGCAGCTTTTCGGCTGCAACCACCCGCATTGCATGCACTGTCGATGGTCACGGGAAGCGTGGCGGAGCTGGAGGCCGTTGCAAATGCAAGCATCAATGCCTCCTTCATCTGCAACATGAAATGATAGGGGTTTGCACGGGTCAATACAGCCAGAATCAGTGGCAATACAATCAAACCGTGCACCAAAAGCGCCCCTATCACAGTCAGCATATACCCCCCAATCTTTTCAATAAACTGGCCCATTCCGATCCCGCTGACAGACTGGGCAACTAGAAAATACACCCCCACAGGGGCCAACCACAGCACATATTCCGTTAGCTTTATCATCGCGGCCATAACACCCCGGGCAAAGTTGACGACAACTTTCCCGCTGTCTCCCGTCATGGTCAGCATGATCCCAAACAGGATTGAAAAAACGATGACCGGCAGGGTATTCCCATCTGCAATATCCCCGACAGGGTTTCTGGGGATCATGCGCACAAGAATACCCGACAGGGCCTCACCCGTACTTTTGGGCGTAATGATTCCCTGGTCTGCCTGCCGCGCCACCATCTGTTCCCGACGGTGATCACCTTGTGAAAGATACTCATCACGCTGGTGCTCCCCCTGAGGTCCCTCGAAAAACCCGACCCCGGGCTTGACGACGGAAACAAGTGTGATCCCAAGCACCACAGAGATAATCATCGTTGAAAAAAAATAGAAAAACGTCTTGAGTGCAATCCGCCCAAGTCTCGAAAAATCCCCCGCGCTTGTCACTCCACAGATGACACTCGAGACAATGAGCGGCATGATCAGCATCTTCAACAGGCCCATGAAGATATCTCGGCCTATAAGATCGGATAACTTTCCGAAAGAACGGATTGCAATCAGCGGGGCAGCATCACGACGGGCAGATTCCACGGCCTCTTGCCAAGCCACGGACTCCTCAAAGTCCTCGGCCATACGATATTGAAGCAACTCGTCATAGCGCTCAAGTAGTCCTGAATTAGGATCCAGCTCACTGGTTGAATGATAGTAGTACTCACCCGTGATCCCACCCGCGATGAGACCCATCACCGTGAGCAGGGTTATGAGATTTCTGCTTTTCATGGCACTGTCCGTCTTTGCCCTGTCACCCAGCCCGGGATCGGGGCCACGATATCTTTTCCAAACATCAACCCGTTGATACCTGAATTAATTGTCAAACTCTATCAAATACCTTACGTCGTGGACCGCCCCCACCTCCTTGCTCAGGTTGACAATTCAAAAAGAATTCCCGACTGCGGCAGGCAGCCGGGAATTCTTGATCGTTTTAGGTGCTAACGGTCAAACTACTTGGCGTATTCAACCGCTCTTGTTTCACGACACACAGTAACCTGAATCTGGCCGGGGTAATCAAGATCACTCTCGATCTTGCTTGTGATTTCCCGTGCCAATAGCGCCGCCTCATTGTCATTGACTTCTGTGGGCTCAACCATGATTCTCAATTCCCTACCAGCTTGAATCGCATAGGCCTTCTTAACGCCATTGAAGGAATCAGCAATGGCTTCCAAACCCTCCATACGCTTGACATAATTTTCAAGCGATTCCCGACGTGAGCCAGGGCGGGCAGAACTCAGGGCATCAGCCGCCTGTACAAGCACAGCAACAATCGTCCTGGGTTCCTCCTCGTTATGGTGGGCAGCAACGGCATGGATAACCGAAGGCGTTTCGTTACACCGCTTTGCCAAATCCGCTCCAATCAGGGCATGGGTTCCCTCAATTTCATTACTGAGGGCCTTGCCGATATCATGAAGCAACCCGGCACGTTTCGCACTTTCAATATCCGCGCCAAGTTCTGCTGCCAAGGACGAACAAAGACGCGCCACCTCGGTTGAGTGAGTCAGCATGTTCTGCCCATAACTGGTTCGGTATTTCAGCCTCCCCAGTGTCTTGATGAGTTCCGGATGCATGTCACTGATACTCAGTTCGAGCACCGTTTTCTCACCGACATCACGGATATGATCATCCATTTCCTTCTCAACCTTGGCAACGACCTCATCAATCCGGGTCGGGTGGATGCGGCCATCCGAGAAAAGGCGCTCAAGCGACATTCTGGCGATCTCACGCCTCAACGGATCAAAAGAGGAAAGAACCACCGCCTCCGGCGTCTCATCCACGATTACGTTACAACCCGTTGCCGCCTCTAGAGCACGGATGTTTCGGCCTTCCTTGCCAATTATCCTTCCTTTCATGTCATCATTCGGCAAGCTTAGCACCGACACGGTGGTTTCGCCCACCTGGTCGCTGGCACACCGCTGGATTGCGAGTGTGACAATCTGCCTAGCCTTCTTGCTTGCAACCTCACGAGTCTCGGTCTCAATCCGACGAACCATAGCCGCCGCATCCTGCCGAACATCGCCCTCCAACAACTCCAGAAGCAATTTCTGGGCTTGGTCGGATGTCAACCCGGAAACCTCCTCACAGCGCCGGATCGTCTCGACCCGAGTGCTCTCGAGAGTTTCCTGGAAAACCTCGATCTCCTCCCGAACCCGCTTGTTGTCCAACTCGGACTTCTTAATCTCCCGTTCTTGCTGGCTGAGGGTATCCTGCCGACGATCAACGGCTGATTCCCTCTGGTTTAGCTTGCGATTCCTGCGATCCAATTCATGGCGGCGCCTCGCCAGTTCCTTCTCAGCCTGACGATTGCGCCTTTTGATTTCTTCCTTGGATTTCCGCTCAGCTTGCTGCTCAATCTCAGAAGCCTGCTTCTTGGCTTCGTCAATCATCCCTTCCGATTCCCGCACACTCCTGTTTCTGCGACTATCGGTGGAACGCACTGCGATCAACTGGGCCCCAATAAATCCAAAGATCAAGCCCACAGCAGTCCCCAATATCACGAGGACCACTGGTTCTTGCATTGATGGTATGATTACCTCCTATAATTAAAAGGGTTTCGTATCTCATTCTATTTCAGGATTATACAAATCCTATCATCACGATTTAATATTTACACCGTGCCAGACGATGCTCATGCAGCATGTCCTGAAAGTCAAGTCAATTGATCCGGATCGACGATACGCCGATGAGTTGATCATAGAGCCAGATGACGACTTGACAGGTATGCCCGAGATAAGAATGTATATTTTTGACTTAACGTGGGTTAGTGTTATTTCATGATAAATCAGCCCAAAGAAATCGGGTTCCACACACATCAACGATCTCGGATTGCGAATCGTGTGGAATCTATGGCGCCATCCGGTATCCGGGAATTCTTTGAATTGGTTACCAGCCATCATGACATCCTTTCCCTAGGAGTTGGGGAACCCGATTTCGTAACTCCCTGGCGTATTCGTGAGTCAGCCCTTTACCACATTAACCGGGGAGAAACGAGTTACACTTCTAATTCCGGTTTACCATCTTTGAGGGAAAAAATAGCCGCCTATCTGGATCACAGATTCGGGATCCAAGCTGATCCAGCCCATGAAATTTTGGTCACGGTCGGAGTTAGTGAGGCACTCGATCTCGCCTTGCGTGCATTACTGAACCCTGATGACGAGGTCATCATATGGGAACCGGCCTATGTCGCATATTCACCGCTGGTCACGCTTGCGGGCGGAAAGGCAATAGCCCTTGAATCCTGCGCTGATGACGGATTCCGGCTGGATCTTGGCAAACTGGAACAATTGGTCACGCCCCGTACACGGGCCATCATTATCAATTACCCGAACAACCCGACAGGCGTCACCTTGAAGGAATTCGAATTAAAGGGCCTTGCCTCCCTTTGCCTGAGTCACCACATCATTATGATATCCGACGAAATTTATGCGGAGATGACACACGACGAGCATCACATCAGCCTGGCCTCACTCCCCGACATTTCCGGATGGGTAGTCCTGTTGTCGGGCTTTTCAAAGTCCTTTGCCATGACCGGTTGGAGAATTGGCTATGCTGTCGGGCCGGCCGACCTGATCTCGGCCATGACCCGGATACACCAGTATACAATGCTCTGTGCACCCATCATGAGCCAACGTGCTGCCGAAACGGCTCTCGAAGAAGGACTCGTTGATATGAATGAGATGTGTGAAATATTTCGTCAGCGGGCCAACCTCATTGTCCAAGCATTGAGAGATAACGGTCTGCCTTGCCATCAACCCGAGGGAGCCTTCTACGCCTTTCCCTCAATCCGTAACAGCGGCCTCAATTCGATGGAATTCTGCAGAAGACTGCTTGACAATGAAAAGGTTGCGATTGTCCCCGGGAGTGTCTTTGGAAGGTCTGGCGAGGGTCATGTCAGGATCGCCTATGCAGCGGACACAAACACCATTGAAACGGCAATCGGACGAATCGGCCGGTTCATAAGAAATTTATAATTTACTCCGGCAACACAGCTGGGTTGCGTGAAACTTCATCGAGCAGGGCCTGGGCAAAGGAGAGTGCTTTACCCGCCCGTTCCCTTAGCGCATAACCAGGCGCTGTAAACACCGCTTTTTCAAGGTGGCCAGATGAAGTCCTGAATGTACCCCTGTGATAACCGCCCTTTAGGGCCCCTTCAACCTCCGCAATACCTAGGAAGTAGTGCAGGTATGGGTTCTCCCCGTCCTTTGCCAGCAGGTCACTCACGATCCGGATCATCTCTTCAGGATGGCCGTTGATCATTTCAAGCCTTGCGTTTCCCAGTTGTCTGATATCATCATCCATCGTCAGATCATGGATATGACGCCAGGCCTCAGCGGCTGCAGAACTGTCCCGTGCGGTCAAAGCTGTCTCGAAAACCATGAAAAGATCGTCTATGTGTCTAGGCCGATTTGATCGGATAAATTCGGCGGTCTGCACGGCATCGTCATATTTTCCAAGAAGCAACTTTATGTAGATAAGAACCTTTCCCAGCATTTCACGTGATGGGAATTTCTTATGGGTTCTGTTCACAACAATTCCCGCCCTCACCAGTTCCCCTGTGATTGCTTCCGAAAGTTCTTTCCATAACAATAATCGGTGCCAACCGGGCCCATCCTCGGCATACAAGGCCAGCGAAGTAATGAAAAGTGCAAAAGCTCCCTGATCCAAGTCGTGATGGGACCAGTAGGGTAACATCCGAGAGAGCGCCTCCTGGCCATCACCCCGATCAATTGCATCAAGCGCGATACGCCTAGCTTGGCGTAGCGAACCTGATATACGCTGGTTTTCCAACTCTATGTCCCGGTTTAGACGGTTTAAATCATCGGTCAATGCTTCATTATACTCGTGGTTATCCCGAAGTTTGGATTCACTGACGTATTCGAACTGCCAGCTGTGAGCGGATGGAAACCATCCCCACCCATCACTGTCGATCATCCCATGGCCAAGGGTATTCCGTGTTCCGGGCCAGCAATGCCAATCACGCGGATCCCGGATGACCACCTGTAATGGGATTATCTCATAAATCGGATAAATCACTGCCGGGCTGATCACCGGTATGTGGGCTAGTGAACCGAAAATCGTGTCGACGGTATCACGGGGCAGGCCCAAGACTAAGTATAATGGATATTTCCACCAAGCCCGAATGAGCGGAGGTGGAGTCACCTTCCGAAACGGCTGTCCCGGAACTGCCGACAGAAGATCACGTGTCCTGCCGAGGGGCAAGGGATAACGGGTCAGTTCCGAAGCATCTATCGGCACCTCGACATAACGGATGATCCCGCCATCTATCAACTCAAACGGCATCCCGAGGTCGGGACTGAAATTCTCCGCATGAACCAATGAACTCAAAAGAAAAGTATAGAACCAAACAATACCGTAAAGGCTTATTTTCATGTCGAATGCTCCGAATCCGGGCATCCTACATGATGATCGGTTGCGTCCAAAATCATGATCAATCAACCTGTGACCCCGAGTCGCCTTGACGCAAATCCTGCTCCTCCCACTCGATGAGTCCCCGTCTTTTTCTCGCAATGGACTCGGCAACAGCCTCCCGCTTTCGACTGGAATCTGATGAAATAAACCGCATCTTCAGATCCGCGGAAAGTTGCCGGAGTTTATCCGCGGCCTCGGGGCCTTTTTCACCGAATTCGCTCCTGACTTCACCCAAGGTCTGATCAGCCCCGGCAAACCATCCTGACAAAGTCTCGTTAGCATACTTACGCAGCGAGTTCATTTCATCGCGCATTGACTCGAGATGAACCTTTACCTGTCCATCCCCATCCTTGACCATCCCCTCGAGCCTCTTGAGTCTCTGGTGTAGTCTGTGCCATCGGACCCCGCCTTCCGGTTTATCCCTGGCTTCCCCACCCCGCTGAAGACTCTGGCGAATATCTCGGATAAATCCGGTCAGGTTATCCGAAAGCCGCCCGTCCTTCCAGACTAGGAACACCATGGCCAATGATATCAAAAAGGAGAGAACAGAAAAGAAGAGAGCTCCCCATGCAACGGCTCTCGTCGTGCTCGTCAGGAACTCGGGTTCTCCGCCCCGGGGAGATTTTTGTCTTCGACCAGCCATAGGATCATTAAAAATAAACCATGGCCCTATGACAACTGCCAATTTGCTTTTTTGGGCCAGTACGCTAACCTAATCGACGGGGTCTTGTGGCTGGACCGTCTAACCTGAAGGATCAGAGCCAGGGAAAGCAGTCAATCTAAAGTCCGAACCGCCTTTTAGTAGGAATTACGGCCTGATGGAATCACCCGCCGCCAAATATGCAAAAGCCCATGACAACCAGTCCCCTGAAGTTATCCGGGAAATGTTCCGTGCCTTGACCCCGTGTTATGACCGGTTGAACAAGATTTTCTCCGGAAGAATGGATCGTCACTGGCGAAATATCACGGCCCGTGAGGTTTTGAAGGATTTGTCATCATGTCGACGAATCGCCGATATCGCAACTGGAACCGGAGATCTGGCCAAAGCCCTCAATAGGCAGGCCGGACTCTTATACGGCACCCAGCCAAGACTGTATGGCGCCGATTTCACGCATGAGATGGTCGAACAGGCCCGGATAAAATTTCCCGATGAGAATTTCCACTGGCTGGACGGGGATGGAACGGGTCTTCCATTCCCCGATAATACTTTCGATGCCCTCACGGTCGGATTTGGATTGAGGAACATGTGCGATAAAAAATCTGCACTCATTGAGATGGTACGCGTACTCCGCCCCGGAGGCAGGATGGCTGTCCTAGAATTCGGGAATCCTTCCAATCCGATCATCCGCACCTTGAATGACTTCTATTCCCGTCGACTGCTTCCAAGGATCGGATCCATCATTTCCCGGACCGACGCCTACCTATACCTCGCGAAATCCATTCAAGGGTTTTGGAATGAGGACCAACTCGCCAGACACATGGGGCAATCAGGACTGGTCAATGTATTTTACCGGCGGTTCATGATGGGCGTCGTATTCGTCCACGTTGGCACAAAGGGGTGAACCCGGCATGGTTCAAGATAATATGCAGCGTATTCTGATAGCAATGACAGGCGCAAGCGGATCCCTATACGGGATTCGGCTCATTGAAACGTTGATCGAAGCGTCGAAACTTGATATCCATTTGACCATATCTGGTTCTGGACTGAGGGTCATGATCGAGGAACTCGGGGTTCATCCCGAGCTTTCACCCTTCGATCCGCATTCCTTCCTGAATATACCGGAAGAACAGAGCAGCCGAATCCACTACCACCCGGCGCAGGACCCCGGTGCAGGACCAGCTAGCGGAACTTTTCTGCATCGCGGGATGGTTGTTTGCCCATGTTCCATGAAGACACTCGGCGAGATATCAAATGGAATTGCGGGCAACCTTATCACCCGTAGCGCCGATGTAACCATCAAGGAACAGCGGAAATTGGTCCTTGTCCCCAGAGAAACCCCATTCTCAGCAATTCACCTCGAAAACATGTTGCGTCTTTCCCGGTCGGGAGCGGTCATTCTGCCTGCAAATCCGGGTTTTTACCACAAGCCAGAATCAATTGACGATCTGATTAAATTCATTGTCCAGAAAATTTTGGACCTGTTCGGGATTGAAACCCCCGACCCCGTAAGATGGGGGTGATCGACCCGGTCAGACCGCAAGTTCATGATTTTCAGCATCCAGCGACTATAGCTGGCCCACACCTGACCGGACAACATCGAGGTTTTCCTCCATCCCGCCTTGTTTGGGATTGATGGAAGTGTTTATCTCTGGAATGAATATTGCTCACACGTCATTACGGGCGGGGAGGGCTGGATCGGACGTCGACCCGTCTTGTTCCGTGTACATGCAGCAAACAGCGGAGGACTGATATTAAGATGACTCAGGATCAAAACGGTTCCCACCTATCCCATCCAACAGCAGCAGAAGACAGCAGCGAGGAACGGGATTACTCAAAGGCACAAAATCAGACAACTCCGGCCACGCCTCCCCATTCATACCCTGAAGGACAGTCGGGCCAGCCTGTTTACCCGCCACCTGGTTACCATTACTCCGGTGGCTCTTATCTTGGCGGAAGCCCGCCAGTAGGGCCTCCACCAAGATATACCGGCGGAGATCGGGGCCCAAGACGATTTCCAATCTGGAGACTACTGTTTGGCATCATTGCCGTCACTGCTGTCCTGTTATTCATCTTTATGTTGATCCCTGTAATCTTAGGAAAGGGAACAAATGCCTCTACCATCACCTTTGGCAGCAGAATCGGGCTGGTGCGTATCGAGGGGGTCCTGCTTCCCGGAATACAACATGAGTTCCAAATGAAAGCGCTCAACGATCTTGCCGACAACGACAAGGTTCGTGGCATCGTCCTTTATATCGATTCACCGGGCGGTCCTGTTGGAACATCTCAGGAATTGTTTGAAAGGGTCCGCCAAATCAGGGAAAAGAGAAACATCCCGATCTATGCCGCAATGGGCAACACTGCTGCATCCGGGGGGTATTATATCGCGGCGGCATCAGACAGAATCTATGCTCTCAAGGGAACACTGACCGGATCGATCGGCGTCATCTTCTCTAAACCTGAATTCGGTGAACTTGCTCGGCGGGTTGGGGTTGACACCGAGACAATCACCAGTGGCCGGTTCAAGGACGCCGGCGCTTATACCCGGAAAATGAATGAAGATGAACGATATATCTTTGAATACATGATCAACGACACCCACCAACAGTTCTTGGATGACATCCTGATAAATCGCGAGAAGCCTATAAAAACCGCCGGCCTGAACCTGCCCCATGAAAAGTGGGCTGAATATCTCTTTGAAAAACCGGGTGTCATATCGGCAAAATCTTTCCTTGATCAGATTGCTGACGGTCGGGCCTACACGGGTCGACAGGCACTCGAACTTGGCTTAATTGACCAAATCGGTGACTTGGATAATGCGATCCGAGACCTGGCTGAAAACGTCGGGATCACGGGTGATCCAGACGTGATTCACATCAAACACAAGCCCACCTTCAGCGAACTGCTTGGCGCCAAGGTGGAAACCGTTCTCCCGGATAATCATTCCATGCTCAAGTATATCATGCCCTCTTATTGACAGGGTACAAAACACTCTGAATATTTCCATTGCCAGATATGAATCACGGTGAACAGCAATCCCACACTAGAAAACAACGTCTCCGGCGACTACGGCCAACTCGTTATAGGCTGATGATCCTGATACTGGAATCCCTGCGTGTAATCCTCCCACGCCTGCCCCATCGACTCGTTATCTGGCTGGGGCAACTCATCGGCCACCTGGCGGGATTGATATGTAATGGAACACACCGAGAGGCCGTCCAGCGTTACCTCGATTCAGGCCTGGCAGAGGACAAGCAGGACGCCTCCAGATCCATGAGGCACGTTTTCAGTTCCCTTGGGGCGGGCGGATTTGAATGGCTTCACTCGAAAGGTTGGGACGCCGCCCAGTTCAAGACAAACATCGAATGGGACGGACGTGAACATGTCCTGCAGGCACTTGAACGCAGAAAAGGGGTTATCATGATCACCGCACATCTGGGAAGCTGGGAGATGTTATTGCGGTCCTATCTGGTTGAAATCGGGGGTGAAATCGCCGCGGTCGCTGCCGACATGAGATACCCGGGACTGGATCGCTGGTTGAAAAAGGTACGTCATGAAGAGGGTTGCCGCTGGATATCCGTCCGTGAGGGATTAGTTGGGATAGTGCGTCATTTGAGAAAGGGTGGGGCCGTTATAATCCTTGCGGACCAGGATTCACGCAGAGGAAGGGGTGTGTTTGTCGATTTCTTTGGTAGACCGGCGCACACCCTCTCCGCGCCGGCAAGATTGGCATGGAAAACCGGAGCCGGGATGGTTCCCTTTACCATCGTGCGAAGTGAATCAAATCCCCGGAATCATCAGGTCCGTGTTGACCCTCCCATATATCCAATAACTAGCGCAACCGAGAAGGAGGAGACATTGCGGTTAACTCAGGCACACACGTACGCAATCGAGCAACATATCCTCAGGGCCCCCACCCAGTGGGCCTGGATTCATGATCGCTGGCGACACCAGCCTGGGGATGAGATCAAAATCCGAAGCCCCAGATGATCCCGAAAAGAAATATCCCATCCGGTTTTTTGACAAACCCGATCCACCCCTTTGAAATCCCAGTGACTCTTTGTTACTATTTCCAAAGTGAGTAAGGCACGGTACAAGATGAATAAATCATGAATTACCGACAACAGGCTTCCCGGACTGAGGCCTGCGATCCGTAACCGGTAGTCGGAATCCCGGAAACAGGACCCATATGGTGATACCAAACAATTTCAGTTTCATATGGAACAACATGATCGCAGGATCCGCTCATCCCGGCCACGGACGCGGCCTAGCCTCCGCGTTGTCATCACTGCGTAAACAGGGGATCAAGGCAATCCTTTCGCTGACAGAGGAACCCCTTGAATTTCCAACGCTCAGGGAGTTTGAAATGAACTACCTGCATGTACCCGTCGACGACTTCACTGCGCCCTCACCTGCACAGATCGATGAGGCCATTGACTTCTTGTCAGAACAGCTCCAGAAGCCGAACGGTGTAATGGTCCACTGCCATGCCGGAATTGGCAGGACTGGAACCATCCTCGCGTGTTTTATGGTCAGCCAGGATATGGATGCTAACGAGGCAATCCAGTTTGTAAGGCAGGCACGCCCAGGATCGCTTGAAGTCTACTCGCAGGAATTCTCTGTTTATCAATATGCGGACAGAATATCCGGTTCGCACAACAAAGAGTCTCGCGAATAGTCTGTTTTCAAACGAGGCCCTAACTCTTTGTAGGAAAAATATGATTTACACTCGTATTGAAATCACTCTCCGCATCGCGAATGACCTGAGATCCAACGGAACACACGGGCGAATTCTGGTGCCGTTCATCCGGATACTTGCATGGACAGCGTGTCTCTGTTTGGGGACTATTTCAACCTCCCGCGCCCAGTTTGATCGGTCAATTATATCGGCCAATAAAGAAAAGGTTCGATATGAATTCACAGAAACCGATTTTGTTAACGGGCTCCTCCGGCCTGAAACAAAACGGGAGATTTTTGTTGGCCAGCCCTTCGTCGTCCAAATATGGCTGATCAACCACACGCGTCATCCATTGACCATCAAAACGAACTTTATCCCGAAATCAAGATTAAATGTCACTGTTCGAAGACGGGGTTATTCTCCCAGAATAATCAACGGCCCCTATGAAAACGGATTTTATGCCGATGACAATCACCGTGTTTATCCGATGCAGGAAGTCAGCCATGATCTTATTCTCTGGGGAGACAAGAACTCCCCGAACGGTCTTGTCTTTCCTGAACCCGGAAACTATATTGTCGACATCAACCAGGATATACATATGGTGGAAGCGGCCCTTGAGGGAAACCTCGTTCTGGGACAGTTTGAACTGGAAGTCCTGGAAACTCCGGAGGCCCTTAGGCCGGTTGTCTCACAATTGATTAATCATGACGGTTTTAACAGATTGATGCTCCAGAGAGTGGACATTGAATTCGCGAACATCTTGAGAAAACTTCTCGGTGAATCCTATCCGAAATCCCGACTGACACCACACATGTCATTTGCGCTCGGGAACCATCTTGCTGGCCTTTGGACCAAAATCAAAAATACCAGCCGGTTTACGCCAGAACACAAGAAGAAGCTGATTGACCAGGGGCTGATACAACTTCAGATCGCAGCGTTGTCCAATTTTCCCCTGCGAGATGATGCCGATCTCGCACTGATGACACTATTCGATAGTCTTCAACAGGCCCACTTGGCGTCCGGTTTCGCCAAAAAATATGTCGAACACAGCCCACGCAGCATGATCGGTATTGTCGGAAACCACAAGATTGTTCAACAATACCTCATCAATACCGCCGAACTCGACTTGGTGAAGGACTGGCTCCTGCTGGAATGACGGTTATGACAAGTGCAAGCGACACCACCGCACTGGACCTGTGCGAACCCCTTGGCGTCAGCGAGTTGTCAACCATGATCAAAGCGCTGATTGAGAATGATATAGGCCATGTACGTGTCCACGGGGAAACCTCAACGGTACGCATCCCAGCCTCGGGGCACTGCTATTTCACGCTAAAGGATGAGAAGGCATGCATACATGCCGTTTGCTTCCGTTCAAACCTCTCGAGATCTCAGTTCCGTCCCAAGGAGGGAATGCGGGTAGAACTAAGGGGACGTATCACCGCCTATACTCAGAAGAGTCAATATCAGATCATCGTGGATTCCATGCATGAATCTGGTATTGGCGAACTCATGCGCCGATTCTGGGCCATAAAGGACAAACTCAGCACTGAAGGTCTGTTTGAACAGGCATTGAAGAAGCCAATCCCACGGGCACCCACATCAATTGGCGTGGTGACATCCATAACCGGTGCTGCCCTTCAAGATATCCTTAAGATCTTGTCCCGCAGGGCACCGGGTGCCAATATTTATATCGCACCAACATCGGTACAGGGGGATCTCGCTTCAGCTGAGATTGTCCGGGCGTTGAAGATGATGGATCTCCATGCGAAAGCCGACGTGATTATTCTTGGCCGCGGGGGCGGGTCGCTGGAGGACCTCTGGGCATTCAATGATGAAAAAGTTGTCCGGGCAATAACACGATGTCGAATCCCCGTGATCAGCGCCATCGGCCATGAAACCGATACGACTCTATCAGATTATGCGGCAGACCTTTCAACGCCCACGCCCTCTGCCGCGGCCGAACTGGTCAGCGCACATCATGCGGATCTTATGAAGGACTTGATTCAGCTGGAGCGCAGGTTATGGCGCGCCACGCAGCAACAGTTGGAAAACTTCAGGATAAGGCTTGATCGATGCATTCGATCGTGGGGTCTGCGTTCACCGCGGGAAAAGTTGACTCTGGACGGACAGCGCCTTGATGATCTGATCGATCAGATTACGACCCGGATGAAGGAAAGGCAGCATTATCATGAACGATGTCTGGAGAACTTGGCTGGCCGTCTGGCTGGAAAAACCCCGATTCACCATATTCTCATGTCACGTTCCACCTTGGATAACGTTGAACGACGCCTGAAAACACAGGCCGTCCACCACCCTGACAGGTTCAAATTGAAGCTCAACTCACTCGAAAGAAGACTGGCTTCAGCGGGACCGGAATCGATCCTCACAAGAGGATACAGCATTGTCACAAGACAACGGGGAAAGAAGGTGGTCAGTCATCCAGATCATGTCGATGAGGGGGATATTGTCCGGGTTCAATCGGCGGGTGGCAAGTGGAAAGCCTCCGCGCTTCATCGGGAAGATGACTTTCTGAACCCTTGATAATAACAAATCAGCCCGTGTATTTTTCCAATGGATAGAATCTGCTTTGTCAGTCTCGGGGCACGTAGTGCCTTTATCCACAATGATCCGGGCAGCCCCGGCGGGGCAGAGATGCAGGTGAATCACCTTGCAACCCGACTTGCCCGGTTCTGTGATTATGAGATACATGTTATCGTATCTGACCAGGGTCAGCCCGATGTGGAGGAAGCAAATCAGGTTCTCCTTCACCGATTGCCTCAACCCCCACGCGGCGCCACGCACCTCGCCAGACTGAGAAGGGCCACCGCCTCGGCTGTCTCACTTCGAAAACTGATAAAAAAACTGAATTGCCACACCATCTTTACCCGTGGCTTCGGCCCCGAACCCGGAATCGTCAATCGCGCGGCTTGCCATATACAGTCCCGGCACATCCATATGACTGCCACCGACCGTGAGTTCCATCCACCGTGGATTAAAGGGGGTGGATTGACACATTGGTTGTATCGCCACGGCCTCAGACATGCCTCTGACGTGGTCTATCAGAATCAGCTACAGGAGCAGCAGTCTCCATCTTGGCACACCAGGAACCGACATGTCATTCACAGCATGTACCCATTCCCGGAATTCACGCCATCGACAGAAGGCCATGTGCTTTGGGTTGGACGTTGTCGAACTGTAAAACAACCCGAGTGTCTGGTAAACCTAGCCTCCAGGCTACCTGACATCCCGTTCACCATGATCACATCCGCATCTGACCATGAACCAGAACTCATGGAGAGGCTAGAGGATGCCGCCGGTCCTTTGGAAAACTTGGAACTAATCAAGGGATTGCCACATGATGAGTTGATCTACCGCTACACACGGGCATCCATTCTGGTTAATACCTCGGTTATCGAGGGTATGCCCAATACCTTCCTTGAAGCGGCAGCCAGGGCATGCTGCCTCGTATCGCTGCATGTGAATCCCGACGGTATCTTCGATAATGCAAGGGCAGGAATCTGCGCATGTGGAAGTCTCGATCAACTTGCCAATATCATTCACAACCTGAACAAAAGCCCCAAACGGAAAAAAGATTTGGCCTCTAAGGCATATCAATTTCTGAGGGAAAGACATGAGATTGAAAACATCATCCCCCGATTCCGAAAACTTCTGAAATAACCAGACCGTGCTCGTACTCATAAAGAGGGAATCAGATATGAATTGGGGAAGAGTATTATCTTAGGTAGTAGGTCAGGCTCTCTATTTCAATAGAGAGGTCCACATAGTGGATCTTCACCCCTTCGGGTGCAATTAGACGTTCTGGGACAAAATTAAGAATGGCCATAACACCTGCCTGTGTAGAAGAGTCAACTATCTTCTGGGCAAACCCGGCTGGAACGGCCAGTATGATGATATCCACACCCAGTCGCTTGATACGGCTGCCGATCTCGTCAACATGGAAAATCGGGACGCCAGATCGCTCACCGCCAACCTTACGCTTATCGGCATCAAATGCTGCAACGAGGCGAAATCCCTCCCGGTTAAACTGGGCCGTGTTGCTAAGAAGTGCCTGCCCAAGGTTACCCACCCCGACAAGGGCAAGGCGAACAAGACGATCGGTTCCCAAAATGCGCTTGATCTGTTCCCGCAGATCCTCGACATAATAACCGAGTCCGGGAACACCGAACTGTCCGAAGTAACCCAAATCCTTGCGAACTTGGGCGGAGTTCAGGCCGAGCGCATCACCCAACCCACGGCTAGATATTTTTTCAGTACCGACACGCGAGAACTTCTGAAGTTCCCTAGCATATAATGACAATCGCTTGATTACAGCCTTGGGAATTCGATTCGTGTCGCAGGACCCGTGCAGTGAATCGATCAGGTTCTCTGGTATTTCCTTCTGATTGTCCATCCCAACAATAATCCCGCTGTAATCAGGGCTTGATCCGATTCTCGAAAAAGATCCCAGAAGCATTCTATTTCATTGATTATCAATAATATATATAATTTTTCACGAAATCTGAATTCGGTCAAATAAAAAATGCCCAGGGTATCGAGAATCCGGCAACATGCTCATATTGAAACTTTTAATCCGGCGATCAGGGTTCGCAATCCCACATCTTCCAACCCATTATCATTGGACTCTTATCAATGCTGGGCGCAAAAATAGAGCTGTCAGCCAAAGCCTCACAAAAACTATGGACGGCCTGTAACACGCTGTCCGGTCGATCTTGATACTCCTGATCCCCTCCGGGAAAGCCATCATCCACTTCATGACCTCAAGAAAATCGGATCCGACCCCTTTAAGGGGTGACAAACTGACAGGGCGGCCAGCGCTGGTTGGACAAGGATCATGATCTTTCGACTCCGATTCAATCTACCCATACATGATTTCCCATCCAGAATGAATGGCTGTAACTCCCAAAACCAAACACAGGGATCTGGCCAGATCTTAGGAGGCAACCCTAAAGAAAGATCCCCATGCTACCGATGATTAAACTATTGTGGCTGTCTAATCGGTTACCAATCGGGTTATACACGGTACAATCCCAACGGCAAGACCCTCTACGATGAGACCATGATACAACCTGAATTCACAGGTGAAAATTGGGGGAGGCTTCCCGAAATTTCCCAAATACTTTACCCAGAAAACTAAATATCAGGACCACCGAAACGGCCAACATGTCGGATGATCTCCCAACATATAACCAATTCATGCTTGGCCGCAGGCTTCGTATCATGGCAAGCCTGCTGATACTCCTGATCTTGATGGGTCTTCTGCTCGCGATCCGCGCCAAAAAGATTCAGTTCGATCAGGTTATTTCGGAATCAATGGAACCCATGCTGAAAGTTGGGGATATCTTCATCACTGACTCGAATGCCTTGCCGGGACGCCACGACCTGGTGGTCGCATGTGAGCCAGAAAATCCGGATGATAGGATTGTAAAGAGTATTATGGGATTACCCGTAGATCTTATCACAGTCAGTGGTAATGCTCTATGTGTCAACGACCAAGAGGAATCTTCCGCAACGGTCAGCACCAACTCCATGACAGATTGGGACCTGAAGGTTCGTGTACCCGAGAATCATCTATTCCTCCTGGGGGACAATCGTGACAAGAGTTACGACAGCCGGAATTACGGCACGGTTCCATGCAAATTGATCCACGGCGTTGTATATGGGATCATCTGGCCGCTGACCCGAATCGGGCGTCCAGATCCCTATGTCAGGCTTGACGATTTATGACCTGAACGACTACGGATTTTTTGCCTAAATCCCTCCGGCAAACCAAACCTTAAGTTGACGCTTATGCGGGGAACAATGAGATTTCATGATCTGTAATCCCTTCAATCATATAGCTTTATGGTCCATATACGTTTTTAGTGGTCTGAACCCCCGCAATACGTGAAGATGGTGCGCGATGTTTATCAAGCCCTTCCTTAAATACTTTCGACCCTATCTCGGGCGTATTTCACTAGCCGTTTTCTGCACAATACTGGTGGGTTTGCTCTCAGCCGGCCCGGTTCTGATAGTCGGTGAGTTTGCAAAGATCTTTATCGAGAAGGATCCCTCCGCAATTGAGGATTTAGAAGGTCAAGGCGCGGTCCTTAAGTTGGCCGGTATCAGCTCGAAGAATGATTCCACACTATCCCCTGACGGAAAAGCATCAGGGGAGGACAAGACACTGATAGTTAAGGGGAAACTGGATTCGTTCAAGTCCCGAATCCTTGAATTTGGGCCTCTGGAAAGCTTAACCCGCCAATGGACACGGTTCAGAACTTGGTATCTCGATCACAGAAAGTCCAGTCCATTTACTGCATTGGCTATCCTCAGCCTTCTCCTGCTTATTTTGACGGCCCTGAGGGGCATAGCCGAATTTGCCTCCAAATACCAACTTGCCTATACCTTCTATTTGGTCAATTTGGAAATTCGCGAAGCGGTCTATTACCATGTCCTCAAACAGGATTATCTCTATTTCAACCGCAAGACTCCAGGATACCTACAGTCGAGAATCACTGCCGACTGCAGTGCCATTCAGTCGGCCATCAACATGATGCTGACATCGGGAATTCAGTACCCCATTACAATCGTCATCATGCTCACAATCCTATTCATGACAAATGCCAGCATGACATTCTACGTCCTGCTCATCGCCCCCGTGATCGGTGGACTTCTTTATCATTTTGCACGCGTGATCCGGAAGAACACATGGAGACAAAGAAAACAGATGGACAAACTTTCGTCCACACTGACTGAAGCACTAACCAACATCCGACTGGTCAAGGCCTTCGGAACGGAAACCCACGAAATCTCAAAGTATCGTCAACAGCGGATGAAGCTTTTCAAGTACGTGATGGCGAGGCGGGTGGCTAAGTTCGGCAGTACTCCTATCATGGAGTTTATCACGATGGCTGCCGTCAGCATGGTGGTTATGATAGGGGGATATACCATCTTCACCCTAGATACAATGGATGTCTGGGAGTTTATTGTTTATCTCTTCGCGCTCCATAAATTACACCGACCGGTCAAAAGCCTTTCCAACCTGAACAATAAATACCAGCTTGCAAGGGTTAGTGGTGAGCGACTGACCGAAATGCTGTCCCTCAGGCACAAACTGCACGACAAGCCTGATGCCAAGCCTTTCAGGGCACTCCAGGAATCGATCCGGTTTGAAAATATCCAGCTGAAATACGGTGATGAAAATATTCTGAAGGGCATCAATCTAGAGGTCAAGAAAGGCATGACAGTCGCATTTGCAGGGCCATCGGGAAGTGGCAAGACCACAATGGTCAATCTGCTGGCCAGATTATTTGATCCCACCGCTGGAAGAATTCTGATCGACGGGACAGACCTATCCAACCTTAACAGCTGCGACTGGAGAAATCGTCTCGCAGTCGTGATACAGGACTCCGTCCTATTTGACGACACAGTCACTTACAACATCACCTACGGAACCAAGGGAGATCCTGATCTGGACCGTGTCATTGAGTCTGCCCGGGCCGCCAACGCCTATGATTTCATCATGGCACTGGATGGGGGGAAGGGATTCGAAACACGTCTGGGATCAGCAGGAACATCGCTGAGCGGCGGCCAACGCCAACGTCTAGCCATCGCGAGGGCAATCTACAGGAACCCCCAAGTCCTGATTCTCGATGAGGCGACCTCGGCCCTTGATTCACAATCCCAAACCTTAGTTCATTCCGCACTCAATAATCTTGTCGAGGATAGAACGACCTTTATCATTGCCCATCGCGTTTCAACCCTGCGGCATGCTGACCGTATTTATATTCTTGACGACGGCATCATTATCGAGTCCGGATCCCACGATGAATTGATGGCCGCCGGTGGATATTACGCATCTATAGCCAACAAGGTCATCAGCATACCCGAGGGCCAAGATGGATCTGAAAAAAAATCAATCCCCGGTGATTTCCAGGGACTGCCCTGATTCCATGGTTCTCCTTGCTCCTTATGTCACGTATCCCTGAACTTCCTCGACACCCAATTGTTCCAGAGATGGAAAAATCAGCAGCCGAATTGCATGTCCTGCCTCAGCCGGCCATATATCGGCGTTGCACATTTGACAGAGATACTGTTCGATATTTTTTTCTCACACTCACGCTTTGCATTGTACTTTTATTGACGGGTTGCGGCTTGTGGAAACCCGTTCTTAAAGTGGCGGCTGTAGGGGAAACCCCTAGACCGAATGGAATCTATGAAAGCCATATCTGGAACCGGGCAGAACCGCTTGACCTGAGACTTGAACATACACGCGGCGAAGGAAATGACCGGTTACAACTCAGGTTGAAGGCAGTCCATGACGGTCGCGCGATTTCCATATTTGCACGCTGGCTGGACACCACTAAATCATCAAGTCGCTGGACATGGGTTTGGAACAGGGGGACAAGAGAATACCAACTCGAATATACAATCGTCGACCAGTTTACACTGCTCTTTCCGCTTGACCGGGGAAGCCGGTTCAAATGCATGCTTAGCCCTGGACCCGACATAACCCGTTATGATGTCTGGCGCTGGATAGGGGGCTGGAGTGATTTCGCTGGTCATGCGGAGGACCAAGTCCTGCAGGTAAGAAGATCTGTCTCGGAACCCACCGTCCGCAAATCAGAAAAACCTTACTATCCGATCGGACGTTCCGGCCACCTAGCCGAGTTCAACTGGATAAATGACCAGGGAACACCCGCATCAACCATACGACCCCGACCTTTCCTGAAAATACAGTTAAGAATACCCGGACATGAGTCAAATATCCCGGTGGGGTCGGCCGGAGACATTAAGGCCCAATCTGTTTACAATCCGAAAGTTTTAGATTCACCAGCCAACCGCTTCATCGAATTTTACCGATTGCTTAAAACCGGGCATTCTGATGAGGATATCCAACTCGACCCATCCGAATCCAATATTTTCGCCGTCAGCGTCCATGATCACAGTGAGGGGGCTGATCATTATGTTTCGCGTCCGATCAGACTGAAATTTGATAAAACCCCGGAGACGATTTACAAGTAATGGTTCTGACACCTCCGGTCGCCCCCCTCATTCCCAAGCCCGGACTGTTCACAATCGTAAGGACACCATTCCCACAATCGAACAACCACTGGGCCGAAAATGGCGGGGTACTTTTGGCATTCAAGCTGAATTAAACTAATTTTTATGCAAATTGACCCTGAAGAAAATACTGGGATACACCATGCAGTCCTGTCTTGCGCGGGGATCCCAAATGGATACCCGGGTGCTTTGGTCATCACCCAAACCGGCTTCCGGGCGAGTTTATCATTGAATTCCCCTTTGCCGGCTATAGAATATCCAAGTTGAATCTGCAATCCCCACGCATCGAAAAGATCGGAGAACCATGATGTCCGACCACCAAATGGAAACTCTCTGCCTGCACGCAGGCCAGGAACCCGACCCCACAACCACAGCAAGGGGGGTCCCCCTCTACCGTACAAGCTCATATGTTTTTCGTGATACGACCCATGCGGCAGACCTCTTTGCGCTCCGTGAACTGGGGAATATCTATACCCGCCTGATGAACCCGACACAGGATGTTCTGGAACAGAGATTGGCCGCCATGGACAATGGCGCGGCAGCCCTTGCACTCGCCTCCGGAACCAGTGCGGTTTATTATTCGATAATAAACATCTGTCAAAGTGGCGATGAACTCGTTTCCGCCAACAACCTCTACGGTGGAACCTACACCATGTTTGACCAAATTCTACCGCAGTTTGACATCCATACACGATGGGTGGACCCTACAGATCCGGAAAATTTTGCAAAAGCCATTACAGCCAAAACCAAACTCCTTTTTTGTGAAACCATCGGCAATCCCGCCCTAGATGTTGCAGATCTTCAAGCGATTGCTGATATCGCCCATGCGCACGATATCCCATTGGTCGTGGACGGGACCTTCACCACGCCCGCACTCCTCAAACCCCTCGACCACGGAGCGGATATTATCATCCACAGCCTCACCAAATGGCTAGGTGGCCACGGGACGGGTATCGGCGGTATTGTCGTCGACTCAGGACGGTTCGACTGGACCCGGGGCAATTTTCCGCTTATGACCGAACCCGATGACAGTTATCACGGCCTGCGCTATGCCATTGATTTACCAGACATGCTCAGGCCGGTTGCATATGTCCTCAGGATGCGGCTAGTACCTCTCAGAAATCTTGGGGCTTGCATTTCACCCGATAATGCTTGGATGTTTCTTCAGGGGATCGAGACACTTCCGTTACGCATGGACCGGCACAGCAGCAATGCCCTCTCCGTGGCAATCCACCTGAAAGAGAATCAACTGGCTGATTGGGTTTACTATCCCGGTCTGGAAGGCAGCCCCGGTCATGAGACAGCGAAAAAATACCTCAAGAACGGTTTTGGCGGAATGGTTACCTTTGGCATCAAGGGAGGCCGTGAGTCTGGTGAAAAATTCATCAATAATCTCCATCTTTTCAGCCATTTGGCCAATGTGGGGGATGCAAAAAGCCTAGCCATCCACCCGGCATCGACAACCCATAGCCAGTTGAATGATGAACAACTCGAAAGCGGTGGAATTAAACCGGATATGGTGCGCCTATCAGTCGGGATCGAGCATATCGACGATATTCTTGAGGATATCGACCAGGCCTTGCAGGCCTCGCAAAAATAACCGGTCTGGAGCTGAACGCTGGTTGCCAGTTGACGCTTATCCATGGGGCGGGGGTTCAGGTGGTCTACACGCCATACTTACCCGCAAAGTTCGCAGGCGTAAGACGAGCCATTGTAGTGAGATTAAGGGGACCCATTCTCCCCATCGGAGGGCCGAAGCCACAGCGTTCGGACCCGGGTCTGGTAACGTGATGATGCTTCCCGATACTGTTCAAAACCGGACATTTACCTTCGCCGATCAACCAGGTGAAAAATTTCAACTGGAACTGGGCGGAACCCTATCACCTGTCTCACTCGCATATGAGACCTATGGCCGGCTTTCAGCGAAACGGGATAACGCGATCCTGCTGTTTCACGCCCTCAGCGGCAATCAGCACGCCGCAGGCTTCAATCCAAACGCCCCTGTAATGGGTGATCTGTGGACTCCAGAGAACCATGTCGGATGGTGGGATGGATTCATCGGGCCCGGCAAGGCACTCGATACGGATCGTTACTTTGTGATTTGTGCGAATTACCTGGGCGGCTGCTATGGTTCAACTGCACCCTGCAGCATCGATTTGAAAACGGGAAAACCATACGGCGGATCCTTTCCCTACATCACAATGAGCGATGTTGTAAACTCACAGATGAAACTCCTGGACCATCTGGCTATCAAGCGTCTTCTGGCAACGGTGGGGGGATCCATTGGTGGCATGCTTTCGCTTGACCTGGCTGTTCGGTACCCCGACCGTGTTCGGCTCGTGGTCCCAATTGCGAGCGGTGCACATGCCACGACACTTCAAAAACTCCACAATTTTGAACAAATATTTGCAATCGAGAATGACCATGACTTCAACGCCGGGGATTACTACGAAGGCTCACCACCACTCAAGGGATTGATGACGGCACGAATGATCGGACAAAAAACCTTCGTCTCACTGGAAGTACTGCAAGGGAGGGCACGTGGCAGGATAATTCAGGATGAGGATGATCTGAAGGGCTACCGGCTGCAACATCGAATCGAGTCCTATATGCTTCACCAAGCCAAAAAATTCGTTAAAAAGTTTGATCCTAATTCCTACCTCTGCGTAATCGGAATGTGGCAGGCATTCGACTTGGCTCACACTGCCGGCGGGGATCTGGTCAAGACTTTTGAACCCTGTACGAGCCAGCGCTACCTGAACTTCTCCATCGACTCGGATGTTTGCTTCTTTCCCGATGAACAGTTTCAATTGACATCGTCCCTCAAGGAGAATCACATCCCCGTCCAGCACATCACCGTCCATTCTGAGAAGGGGCATGATTCCTTTCTGCTTGAACCTGAGTTGTACACCCCCCACATCAGTTTTGCACTCAACGAGACATTCAATGAACCCGAGACAACCCGCACCTGCGTAAGTTGACCTCTGGACCCGATTTCAAATACTGTCGACATTAACCCTGTGCTGCCACCTTGGCGTGCAGTCTATGGTTTTTTTGAATTTATCCTCCTCCGGATTCTCAATATCACAGGACGCCCCGATACCCGGACTCTTTCCGCAACTCAACCCATATGATTGCATGACAAACTAGGATATTTTATCGATCTCGTGTGCGAGCGTGATATCGGCCATCGTGGTCGCATTCTTCTTGTGGGTCCATATCCGAACAATCACCCGCTTGAAGCTGATGTCGATATCCGGATGGTGATTCATTTTTTCTGCAATCACGGCAACCCGGTTGACGAATTCTATCGCATCAAGGAACGAGTCGTGCATCCAAGTCTTGCGGATTGCGACGCCATCCCGCTCCCATGCGGACAATTCATTCAGTTCTGACCGAATCTGTCCCTGATCAAGCACCGTGAATTCAAGTTTGGTTGCCATCCAATATACCTCCCGATATTTAATATTGGTTCTACCCGTATCTGGTCCATACTCCGCTTACGTGGGACCTTCTCCGAAGATAATCCATTGAACCGATATCCAGAAAGATAACGGCCCCAAACCGGCAAGGCAAGATGCATTTCTTTGACATCACTCCCCCTTGCTGCAGGGTATCACCAGACAACCCGGGTCCATGAGCTTATCTCCACTCCAACCTCGCTGCTTAAATAAGGGGATCCTCGCCTGAGAATCAATTTCTACACCGAAAAGTATCGTCCCTTTTGCACCTAACAAATCCTTGCTCGCTATCAAATAATTCGGATTCGACGGGATAACCAACCGTCCCCGACAAAGATTATTCAGGTTCCCCGTATTCTGGCCCGACTTCTCAACCCAGAAACTCCAGATCTCGGCAACGAGTCCCCTGAAATCATCGCAGCCTGTATAGATCAGGCAGCGGCGACTCCCCCCCCGGACACTTTTTCCTGCAGACACCAGTAATTCGTCATTTCGGCCGCGAATATTATACGGCCAGACCAGTAATGTCATATCATGGCCCTGCAATAAAGCCTCCCCATCGGGGCTGGCCAACTCCGTTAACCCGAGCGCAAGATATGAGTGTGATTGCGGAACAATTAGACAGATCGAAAACACCTCGCTCTCAAAGTAGAGACGTACCGATACCATGACTAGAGTATGTTTTCGGATCTGATGACTAAGCGTGGCATATTTTCCCTCGTCAAGTTCCGCGGGAGGCTGTTTCACCCATTTATCATAGGAACATCGCACAGGATATGCCGCCAGGCCCAGGACATTGGCAATTTCATGCACTTTTGCCATTTCCCTCAGTTCCTCCGGCGGTGGCTGAATGCATACTTGATGGCCGCTGACCAGCATACTGACCGGTTCCGGAAGCCAAGGACACTCAAACCGTGGATGTGTTTCGAATTTCTGGCTTGGTGTATTCATTCCACATATTTCCTCTTTGACTTCGTAGGCCTGAATGTCGGGTATCTTCATCAATCCTGATTGATCCGGTAACCAAATCACTATATTCAGCTGTCCCCCCTTATACCAACTTTGCAATCCCATTGGAAGTAGTTCGGGTCAATATCATCTCATTTGGATGAGTTGTGCAGGCCTAGCTCTTCCCCCCCGCACGTCACATCCTTGAAAGGATCCATAGCCCTTTGTTGAATCACAGGGTTTTTCGGAATACCTTTACCTGCCCTTCGAAACCTCGCCTTTCCCCACAGTTCACTTCGCCTTTCAGGATCCTTCTTGAAATATGTCGATTACCCTGATGATACAGAATAAGATGGGTGGGTTCAGGAGACCAATCATGCCGGGACAGACAAACAGGAGCTTACGCCCAGCATACGTCAAATCAATTCGCAGGAAATTGCTGGCATGGTACCACCGCAACCGACGTCCACTGCCATGGAGGACACGACCATCCCCCTACGGCACCGTCCTGTCCGAATTTATGCTTCAACAGACCCAGGTCTCAACTGTCATTCCCTACTACCAACGTTTTTTGAAGCAGTTTCCTGATTTTCAAGCCCTCGCGGAGGCCGAAGAGTCAGACGTCCTTAAAGCATGGGCAGGTCTAGGCTACTATAAAAGGGCGATCAACCTCAAGAAAACGGCCGAACGGATCGTCCATGTTTACCAGGGAAAACTGCCGGAAAATCCTGACGAACTACGTAAATTGCCCGGTTTTGGTGAATATACCACCGGCGCAGTTGGCTCGATCGCTCTAGACCTGCCACTGATACTTATGGACGGCAATGTACGACGTGTTGTCGGCCGGTTGTTTACTCTCGGGGGGGACCTGATGACCGGCGATGGAAAAAAAGAAATTCAGAATCTGTGTATTGATATACTCGATATGGATCATCCCGGTGATTTCAACCAGGCCATGATGGAATTAGGTGCATTGATCTGCATACCCCGTAATCCGGACTGCGGGAGGTGTCCACTTAAGCCATCATGCATGGCATACAAAAGCGGTCGACCAGAAGTATGGCCGGAACCAGTCAGGCGCCCATCTTTACGCAAGGTCCATGAAATCGCGCTAGCCGTTTTTCGAAATCGCAGGCTCCTGGTCCTTCAACGGCCGAATAACACGTCATTTCCCGGACTTTGGGAATTACCGCGGATGGATGATCGCCGGGCGGGAGGCAATGACATGCCAACGCCAAATCAGGTTCTCGAACACCTCGTGAACATCCACGCCAACGGTGGGGATATTGCAGAACTGGGCAGGAGTCGTTCAATATTCACCAACCATCTGATAGATACGACACTCTTCGGTATTCCGCTCAGGCCGAGGGTTAGAATCAAAAGATCTTTCCATATCCATCATCAATGGCTCAAAATAAATAAACTCGACGATATCCCTTCGAGTAATGCTCAGAAGAAGCTGTTCGAACTGGTCCGAAATTCAGGATTAGCGCGATGAAGGAAATTATATATATTACGGATCGATATAAACGGATCGTCGATCATGGGTCTGATGGCTCGAGAGTTTGGTCTTCCCCGTTCCGAGTCAAATAAAAGATAGGAGTCCGATTTCCAAACATTCCCCGGAGGCTGATATTCAATCCTGGCTATCGTCGCCAGATGATCAAAGGCAAATATGCCGAACACAATCGCGGCGTGAGACTGCTTTGTAGTGGAACATCTGTTGCGCCCGGGAAGAGTCTCACACCATACGATGCCTCTGAATTCGGAAACCGGGCCACAGGAGGAAATGCGACACAGTCCCGCACCCCACCTTCACCACCATACAGACATGAACTCGATACGGTTCACAATATTTTATTGATAATAATTTCACCCAAGCTACCCATATTTTTCCTCATAAATAATATCCCGTCCTGAAATATTAATAAGCAGTAGGAGTAATAATATATATTCAATCCGTTCATAATACTCAAGTAACCTGAGTGGCGAGAATTACAAGGGGAACCAACAATAAACTCACGGTCCACTTCAGATAATATGAGAGTTTCAACCCGGGAAAAGACATGACAGAATTATAAAACCTTGCCAAAAAACCCCGGCGCATACATCATATCATCTGGTCTTGTCTGACTTGTCCGGCCGGTCAGGTTGAAATGGCTTCTTATTCAAATGATAAATCCGGGGGCTTCTGGCCGTTTATCACGCTCCAGGCTCAAGGTGCATTTAGTGACAGTGTCTTAAAGCAGATGCTCGTGCTCTATGCTGCTGCAATCGTTGGTGGCAATGATCCAAACCGCCTTGGCAGGCTGACCGCAGGTCTGCTGATCATGATGCCAGCAGCCTACCTCCTCTGTTCCTGCTGGGGGGGATTTATCGCCGACAAATTCAGCAAACGCCTCAACTGCATCTATTTCAAGTTGTTGGAACTGGCCATCATGGCCATAGGTTTCGTTCTGTTTCTGAACGTTTCCGGAAATCCATACCCATCAATGTCCATTTTTTCCATGGCAGGGATCGTCTTGTTTCTGATGTACATGCAAAGTGCATTCTTCAGCCCGAACAAATACGGAATTATCCCAGAACTCGTCAACACTCGGCGTCTCTCATGGGCAAACGGGATTGTCGGGTTGACGACCTACGTTGCGATCATACTTGGCCTTGCAGTCACGCCTGAACTGTTCCGCATCTGGGGAGTCGGCAGCACAGGCGTTTCAACTGATACTCAGGGGGTAATCGTTGATTCCACCCTGACTACACCATCCGGTAACCTTCATTATATCATGTTCATACTGATAATCCTTGCGATCATCGGTACCGTTTCCGGACTGATGTTGCCGAAAACTGCCCCTGCAAATTCGGAACGGTGTATCCAGGTCAACTTTCTCCCGGAACTCAAGCGGTATTTCACAATCATCATTCGTGATCGTATCCTACGAAAAACAACACTGGGGGTCTGTTATTTTTGGGGTCTAGGAGCTGTGGTCAGCGGTCATCTTCAGGTTTGGGGGGAAAGCTCACTTGGGCTTGATATTATTGGTGCTGGCCGCCTCTACTGGGTCTTAGCAGCTGGAATTGCAACTGGTTCACTGCTAGCTGCCGCCATATCACGCCAAGGTACAGAGTCGGGACTGATTCCAATGGGAGCCCTGATGCTGGGGATCTTTTCCCTCCCTCTGGCTCTGGCTGATCCAGATAACCGGACCATCACAATCGCATCTCTTGCCCTGTTCGGGATTGGCGGCGGGCTCTTCATCGTCCCTTTGAATGCAACACTCCAAGAGAAGACGACGATCAAGGATCGGGGTGGGCTTCTTGCCGCTGTAAACTACTTCGACCAGACAGCCATCCTCGCCTGTATGGGTATATACCTTTTCCTTAATTCAAGACTACTCATGATTGAGCCAAACACAATTTATTTGATCATCAGCATATCCACGCTAGCCGGAACCCTTGTCGCATTAATAATGCTACCGGAGAATTTCTTCCGTTTAGTTATTTTTCTACTCACACATATGGTCTACAGGACACGTGTATTCGGAAGAAATAATATTCCCGACAAGGGTCCTGCACTGCTCGTCTGCAATCAAGTCTCCTTCATTGATGCTTTGCTGGTCATGGCAGTGATCCGGAGACCCATTCTATTCATCGTTCAGGATAATTTCCCTGATAAGGCAATCCTTCGATGCGGAATGAGGATCCTGCGGTGCCTGCCGATCATATCTGAACAGGATACACAAGAAATTCAGCGCACGCTCAAATCGATCTCCGGTGACCTGGAGTCCGGCGGGCTTGTGTGTGTCTTTGCTGAAGGCCACAAGGCTCGAACAAGCCAAATAATCCCCTTCCATCACGGGCTTGAAGACATCCTGAAATATACCCGGATCCCAATCCTGCCGGTTTATCTTGATGGTGTCTGGGGCAGTATATTCCGTTTCGAGGGTGGCCAACAAATCTGGAAACGGCCACGTTGCATTCCCTACCCTGTTCGAATCGCCATTGGTAAACCCCAGTCATCCGAAATCGACCGTCAGGCCCTGCGCCATGCCATCAATCATCTTGGAACCGAAATGGCCCTAGCCTCAAAGAAGGACACCCCCCTCCTACATCACAGCCTGATCAGAAGCTGTCGAAGTTTTCCCAAGCTGTTCATGATGACGGACCAACGCAGCGGGGAAGATTCTTGTATCACCACGGTCGTGGTCAGAAGCATTATCCTCGCACGTCGACTCTCCAAGCCTTGGGGCAAACAAAAGAAAGTTGGCATCCTGCTGCCGCCTTCGGTCGGCGGAGCCATTGTCAACTATGCGGCAACACTCAGTGGCAGGACCAGCGTGAACCTGAATTACACGGTCGGCCAGAATGTGATGGATACCTGTGCAAAACAATGTGGGCTAAAAACGGTCATCACATCACGCGAATTTTTGAGAAAAACAGGATTGAAGCCACCCTGCAAACCTGTTTATACGGAAGATTTGATAAAAAATACCAAAAATATCCGGCGCTGGCTCGAGATCATAGGGGCCGTGTTTTCCCTCAAACTACGTACGACATCCGGTATCGAGAAATATTGCAAGGCAGTTCATAAAATCTCTCCCGATACACTGGCAACGATTATATTTTCGAGTGGGTCGACCGGCATGCCCAAGGGTGTTATGCTCAGTCATTTCAACATCACATCAAACATTCGCAGCTTCCGACAGGCCATCAACCTCTGGCCAGGTGAACGTATACTGGGCACTTTGCCCTTCTTTCATTCATTCGGCTATACCGTTTGCCTTTGGGGGTCGGCTACCGGCCCCTTCGGGGTCGTCTATCATCCCAATCCGCTCGATTTGAAAGCACTTGGGAAAATTATTCCGCACAAGAAGATTAGTCTGATGATCACAACACCAACATTTCTGAAAAACTACATGCGCCACTTCCCACCTGAAACATTTGGCAGCATCAATGGGATCATTACAGGAGCCGAAAAACTAACCGAGCCGCTACGCAATTCTTGTCATGATAAATTTGGAATCAAGCCTTTTCAGGGTTATGGGGCAACCGAATGTGCACCGGCCATCTCGCTCAACGTCAGCGATTTCAGGGCAGCGGGATTGCATCAAGTGGGGAGTAGATCCGAATCGGTTGGCCTGTCACTTCCAGGACTCTCCATTCGTATCCTTGACCCGGAAACCAACGAGGTACTGCCCGACGGTGAATCCGGACTGATTGATGTCCGCGGCCCGAATGTCATGCAGGGATATTTAAATATGCCTGAAAAGACATCTGAAGTTCTACGTAATGGGTGGTACAACACTGGTGACATTGGTTACCTAGATGAGGATGGATTTCTATTCGTGACTGACCGCCTGAGTCGGTTCAGCAAAATCGGTGGCGAAATGATCCCTCATGTCACCATCGAAGACAAAATGCACGAGTTACTCGGGCTTGATGACAGGAACTTGGTTATAACCGCCGTGCCCGACGATAAAAAAGGAGAACAACTCGTCGTTCTGACGACACTACCGGAGAAAGATGTGGATATTCTAAAGCGACGAATGACCGAATCAGGGCTATCGGCACTATGGATACCACCACAAAATAATTATTTTCATCTACATGATATCCCAGTTCTGGGTAGCGGAAAAGTTGACCTCAAAAAATGTAAGGATACCGCGATCGGGATGATAAGTTGATATCAGTATCAATCATGATATCCACCTAAACATTTAAATGTTTAGAATCCGATTGCACTCTGGAAAGCATAGATCATCAGAGAATGAACCGGCTCAAATCCTGGTCCTCCAGCAGTTCGTTCAGTCTGGCGAGAACATACTTCCGGTCGATGATTACCTGTCCGCTCATCGAGTCCGGGGCGCTGAATGCCACCTCCTCCAGGACATGCTCCAGAATGCTGTGCAACCTACGTGCTCCGATGTTCTCCGATTTTTCGTTAACCTGAAAGGCGCTTCCTGCCAACTCCGTGATGCCATCATCGGTGAATTCCAAACATACTCCATCGGTTTTCATCAGTTCCACATACTGGCTAATTAGCGAGTTTCTCGGCTCGATCAGAATCCTGCGAAAATCATCTTCATTCAGCGGATCAAGCTCAACCCGTAAGGGAAATCTTCCCTGAAGTTCCGGAATAAGGTCCGAGGGTTTCGACATGTGGAATGCACCCGCGGCAATGAACAAAATGTGATCGGTTCGAACCAGGCCATACTTCGTGTGAACCGTGCTGCCCTCAACAATCGGCAGGATGTCTCGCTGGACTCCCTCGCGTGACACATCGGGACCACTCCCTCCTTTGCGTCCAGCAATTTTGTCAATCTCATCAATGAATATGATTCCTAACTGTTCGGCCCGCTCGACCGCCTGCCTTTGGATCTTTTCCTGATCCAGCAATTTTTCAAGTTCTTCCTCAACAAGAACTTTCCTCGCCTCAGCAACCGTCATGCGTGTGGTTTTCGATCGGGTGGGCAGGACTTTCTCCATCATATCCTTAATATTACCCATCATATGGTCATCAACACCGGAAACCCCGATCATGCCGTCGACATTTGCATTAACTTTTACTTCGAATTCGACTTCTCGTTTATCAAGACGGCCTTCATCCAACAAAACTAATAACCGATTACGCAGCGAGGAAGTCGATTCCTCTCTTTCGGTCTCCATTTCAGTTTCGGGTTCAAGAACGATATTCGAGTCCGTGCCAAAACCGCTGATAAACCTCCTTCGTCCCTCAAGATCCCCCGTGGGCAAGCCACGATCGAGTAAATCGATCAGACGTTCACGAACCTTTTTCTCGGCACGGGGTTGAATTTTTCGGACATGTTCTTTCCGGATTATATTTACAGCCGTCTCAACCAAGTCCCGAACCATCGACTCGACATCCCGGCCAACATAACCCACCTCGGTATACTTGGTCGCCTCAACCTTAACAAAGGGCGCCTTCACCAGTCGCGCTAGACGCCGAGCTATCTCTGTTTTGCCAACCCCAGTCGGCCCTATCATGATGATGTTTTTCGGGTTGATCTCCTCCTGAAGCGACGCCTCCAACCGCATACGCCGCATACGGTTCCTTAATGCTATTGCAACCGTCTTCTTGGCGTCTATCTGGCCGATTATGAACCTGTCCAGTTCCTCGACAATTCGCCCGGGGGTCAAATCCTCGATTTGAATCAGCGTTTCCTGCATAGATATCCCCCCCCCGTCAATTCCCCGACTCACCCTGGCCATAACAAATGCGGTCCTTTTCAAGCTGAATCGTGTACCAAGTCATCCCGGGAAACGGGTCGTCACGCAGACATAATCCCCGATCCTTAACATTTCCCGAGAACACTCCAACGCCGCTACTTCACGCGGCCAGGTTAAGCCATGGGCCGGACCCGGATATTGTTCAGTAGCAGAACTCCCGTCGCGTTAATATTGTCTCGAATCGATAGAGTGTCGAACCGCCCTGGGTTGGGCTGCAAAGGCAGGTCACGTGCGACATGTGTATTGTCAATATAACCGTCCACCTTGGCTTCATCCAAGTCGATGACATAGCGAATATTGGCCCAAGACCCTAGCAAATAAGGAGCTGACTCACCATGCATATGAATAGTCGGCGTGGTCTGTGCCTCGCTAAGCAGGATTTTGGTGTGGATGGACTGCTTGGGGTCACTCTGGTTCTCAATATAAAATCCTAGAAGAAACTTATTCTTCTCACTGCAACACAGATCAAACCGGATCTCCACCTTGCCACCGGATACTTCGGAAAACCGGTAGCTGTAAAGCGCCTTGCCCCGGCCTTCCCGTTTCTGGAAACAGAGATACTGATTTGAGCCCTTGGAGGGCGTTGCGCTTTCCACCGTTAACGAGGCATACTCATAGTCACCCTCCCAACCGGTTGGGTGCTGACCCAACTGGTCATCTTCGAATGCAAGTTCAACACCGCCCTTGACCTCTCCGGGTTCTTGTTCAGTCATACTGTCATATTTCAGGCCTTGATTCGAATCGCCCATTTCATGAGTCTCAGAAGCATCAATCGCATCTAGGTGCAGTGCGGTTTTGGCTCCCAGATCCGACCCACCTCCCATATCTAGTTGAATGGAGGGGATCTCACCATCATCAAGTTCCTCGTCACCCGGGGGCGACATCTTAGCCACACGGGTGTCAGGGGCTTGCTCATCCAAAATTGAGGTAAATTGGCTTTCATCCGTAGAGTTCGCGCTTGAGACAACATCCCCGACCCTGCCATCCACTTCTGTATCGGTCGTTTCCTCACCAATCATACTGTCGAACAATGCGAGCAGATCCTCATTATTGCCGGAGACATTCGCTTCACTACCTTGGTCACAAGCTGTTTCATCTTCAACGGCCTCCGGTCCGTCACCGATATCACCAAAAGATATTGAATCTACGAGTGCTTGGCCATCCGATGCTCCCTCCTGTAACAAGTCCCCGGGCGCCAGTTCAACGGCCGCCTTCTTGGACACAATCGAGTTATCATTCCCTGTAAACAAATCATCCATCACAACAGACGGGTCCTCCAGTCCGCCGCCGGTCGAGTCACCCGATGTCAAAACATCACCACCCCCGAATAGCTTATCGAGATTCAGATCCCCACCCGAATCTTCGGTCACTGGAGACTCGCCTGACCGGTCTGATCCTGCATCATGATTACCGTCGTCTTTCCCAAGAATTTCGCGGAAAACAGTTTCATTCGAAGCATCAACGGCGTCGGATGTCGATCCCGGGATTTCACCCCCCATCGTTTCATCCAATGATGAATCACTTTTATTCAGGACTCCGCCTAACGGGTCCACACTACTGGTCATGGCTTGTGGCGTGAATATTTCGGATTCACCCTGAGCCGTGCCCCCGCCCCCGGTTTCCGATCCAGTGTCGACGAGCATTGCCGGGGTTCCGCCCTCCGCTAGTCCTCGCATGGGCCGCATACTCCCGGTGAACTCGGTCAATGTATTCATCAATGCCACCTGTTCCCTTTTTAGTCTGCTTCCACGTATCCAGACCAAAATAAAGAGCACAAAAAGGAGGGCAGCCGCCCCCAATGCGCCATACATCATTCTCCAGTGGTCTCCGCTTGGCTTGATCATACTCAATCGACTAGTCTCAAGCTGCTGGATCCGCTTATCGAGTTCCGTTATTTCTGAATCCGCCGTCGGACCGTAATTGACAGGGTCCAAGAACTTGATCTGGTCCCACTTCCCCCGGGCTCGCCTCAAGGTTTCAATCATCAACATCGGATCGCCGGATCCCGCCTTTGTCGCCAGCATACGTGCCTCACCCTCAAGTTTCTTGCGCTTGTGCGTGATAACCTCATCCTCACCATCGTAGTTTCTGCCTGCCATCTTATTCATCAGCCAATCGACACGACGGTTGATGTGTTCCTTTTGGCCAAACTGGTTTCCCTTATCCAGTAACTGAATCTCCTTCAATAAAACGATAGCCTGCTGATATTCCTTTGCGGAGATCTTGCGGTCGGCTTGCTTGTATTTTTCATCGATCGTTCCACGAATTTGTCGTGAAAGTTGGTGGTCTTCCTCGATCATTCCGATCACACTCTTGATCTTGTCGTCGACATTCTCCAGTCTTTCGTCAATATCAATAACCTGCTGTGCGAGGATATTCCCACCACGTAGCTCTTGCGACATCATGACCGTCTGGATCACATCCTTCTGCTGGCTCATTGTCAGGTCGTTCCACAATGCACTGTTGGCAATGATAGGAGACACGACCTCGCTTGGCTGAATACTCGGAGTTGCCTCGGGATTACGTATACCATCCCCTGCCTCGGAATGTCGGCCAATAAAAACTCGTGAAACACTGGCGGTTGCTCCAAAACCAAGCCTGCGGAGCTTCCCGAGCACCACGGTTGCATCCTCGATTTTGAAATTTCCGATTTGAAGTTCGAAATACGCCCCGACATGTTTGATCGAAACCGTTGCAAAATTCTCACCAATCAACTTCTGCTCTAACTTCCGCGCTTTTGACCGGTCAAGGAAACGTCGAACCATGACATAGTAGGATCCCTCATTAGGAGGATGGCTAATCAGGGCCTCACTCTGGGAACTAATCACCACCGAGCCTGAAAACCCCTCACGACCCAGATCCAAAAGTGCCTCACGAGCCATGTTTTCACTTGAGAAATGTCCATACAAGACACGATATCCCCCAGCATCCCTGTCGATCGTGACCGGGGAGTAGTCAAGACCTTCCAGAGTATCTTTCAGCAGCTGTGCATCTTTCAGAGATTTACCATCTAAGATCTGGATTCGGTAAACGGGATTATCGTCCGACCGGGCATTGGCTGTGGGCAACGTTACCAGCCACAAGCAAGCAGCAAGGTAGAGAAAAATTGAAATTGAGTTCTTCAGGCCTCTAGTAAACATCAAGTGCGACCTCGCTTCATTATCGGTTTAGTAGCAACTGAAAACCAAATGCTGCCAACCATTACGTGACAGGAATACTGGTTATGGGTGACATAATATCTTGAATCATCAATCGAATCGCTGATTTTAATATTCTTAGATAGATCAACCTACCACCATCAACCTTATTTTCCCTTCAGGAGGGGGCCATTTTCGTGCATTAAGACTTCTAACGTCAAGCATTAACCCGATTCTGGCCAGTATACGGCTTGGCATTGCAACAATGCCGACCGGGATGTTCGGTCGAGATAAGCAGGGCAATGCATCCCCATCAAATATCCGGCCAGTCGATTAAAATGTCATCGAGGATGAGACGTGACAAACCCCTGTCTTCTAAACATACCCCTCCGTGTCTCCTGGGAGCAAAAACAAGCCCCATCCAAATATTTCAGGTGAAGCCAAGAAAATGTTTCTATAAAATGTTGCTCGTGGCCCTATTGGGTCACGTCTTGCGATATTCAAGCTAGTCGAATTCCCAAAATCATGATCTATCTCGACCACAGTGCCACCACACCCCTTGGCGTCAAGGCCAGAAAGGCCATGCACGATGTAATGGATGCAGTTCCGGGAAATCCATCCAGTATTCATGCCTTCGGCCGTATGGCACGGCAGTCCCTCAATCATTCACGCGAACGCCTTGCGGATATCCTGAATATCGACCCGGAATCGGTTATATTTACTGGATCCGGATCCGAGGCAAATAACCTAGCGCTCAAGGGTTTTTTACTTGATCGACTGGACCTTCCCTCCCATGTAATTGCAACCTCGATGGAACATCCCTCGACCCTGAATTGTCTGCGCTCAATGATACGGATGTATCCCAATATTAGCCTGTCGGAGATCAATCCCGGGCCCGATGGCAAGATCCGACCCCAATCAATTGCAGAGGCCATCCAACCTGATACCTGCCTGATATCCATCATGCACGCCAACAATGAAACGGGCGTTATTCAGCCTGTCATGGAAATTTCCGAGATGGTCACGCCATGCCGGGCCAAGATCCATGTCGACGCCATCCAGTCGTTCGGGAAGATTCCCGTGGATATCCAAAATCTTCAATGTGATCTCCTGACCCTGTCAGCGCATAAGTTTTACGGGCCCAAAGGGATGGGAGCATTGATATTATCCCGGGACACGAACATCCAGCCTCTGATCCATGGAGGACATCAGGAATCAATGCTGAGGGCCGGCACGGAAAATATCATGGGGGCGGCCGGCATGGCAGCGGCAGCAGAGGACATAATTAATCGGCTCGAATCTGCCCAATCGAAGCTCGCCGGGTTGGAGAAGGCCTATATGGATCAATAGGAATCGCGTAGCATCCCTTTTCAGGTAAATGGGGCTGAGGCCAGCAGAATACCCGGGGTAATCAACCTGTCGATCGAGAGAGTGTCCGGCGATGATCTCGTGGTCGGCCTCGATGTTTCCGGGATCGCCATTTCGTCCGGGGCAGCCTGTTCATCGGGCGTGATCGAATATTCCCATGTTCTGGCAGCGATGCAACTACCGGAATGGCGAATCGATGGGGGTGTAAGGATCTCATTTGGCAAAGATAATACATATGAAGAGGCCATTGAAGCAGCAGACCGGCTGTCGCAACTCTATGGAGACCTTGCTGTAGATACGCCGCAAAAGGAAGCTTCTACAATATGACCCGCAATATCATTTATCATTCCGAGTCGGGGAAAATATAGAATGATGACATTCCCTGGGATTTTGACTTTGGATCCGCTGGGATTCTCATACTTAGATCCACAACACGTGATGAACTGTTAAGATACTGCAAGGCCATTTACCCATCCTAGTCACCATACACCTTGACCATAGTCTAGAAGATCAGGAAAGGTTGATCAGGGATATAAGATCATGTTTCGAGGATCATGCGTGGAAACCGCCTGTTCTGGGTTACTTGAGTTCACGCTCGATCCCTGGGTAATACTCCTCACATGCCCTGAATGGTTTTGATAATTTGTTAACAGTTGATAATCCTCAACGCTTTCGGATTTGGCAGCTCGAAATTCTGATCAGCCTCTATAGGCTCCATGAGAATCACAAGAATAATATTGATGTTGAGAGCCTGGCCTGCAAGACACGCGAGGGACTACACAAACTGAGTCAGCCCTTGTCGGCCATCCAAGGCCGCCTGCAACTACTTGCGGCCAAGGCAGGGCCCGATGATCCCAATCTTGAGATCTATAGCGATCTCGTCGGCATGGCCATGGAGGCCAGCAGGCACCTGATGGACATCCAGCAGACACAGAACGACTTCTCGTAATCTTCACCCATCCACATCTCTTGCTCCTAATCTCCGCTCCAATCAGCATGTCCTGATCTATCCTTCTTCCGTAATTCTCATATGAATGCCATTAACGATTTATCTCTCTCCAACGATTTTGCACCGAGTTTCAAGTATATGCGATGCCAGGTGATTTCCACTCCCCCCTGCCATCCGGGACGAGGGGCGATTAGAATTCTCTCCACAACACAGTATAAATGTGACCTCTAATAAAAACAAGGAGTCCAATATCTGACCGTTCATTTCACAATATTCATCAGAAATCGGCCTTCATCTATGGCAGGATATTCTTGAATGTCTCGTGAGCATAGATCAGATATTGTTCATGGACAAGACATCCGCAGAGGATAATATTTTCCGATGTCAAGATGGATTAAACATAGATATTGGGACTTTGTATCAACATGAATGATGATTTATCAACAGCGTATCTGGATAAAAGCAGGCGGCATTTTAGCGTAAAGGCCGTGACAGCAGGCATCCTGTTTTCCTTTTTCTGCATCCTGTCCTGTCTGATATTCCTGAGGATCCAGTGGCTACTCCCAGGGGCATACTATGCATCAGGAATTCAATACCAGATGCTGGGAGGCATCCCCGTCCTTGTATGGACGGTGTTCCTTTTGTCCAACCGTATACCCGTTTTGAACAGAAACCAATTCTGGAAGCTGTTTATACTCGCAGTGATCCTGAGGATCATCTTGCTCGATGTTCCCCCGGTCCAGTCCAATGATATCTACCGGTATATCTGGGAAGGTCGCCTTCATTGGGAAGGGATTAATCCCTACCGTTATTCACCGGACAATCCTGTATTATTTCATCTCAACGACAACCTACATGAGAGAATCAACCATGGCCACTTGCCCGCGATTTACCCGCCGTTGACTCAGTGGTGGAACGCACTCGCGGTTTACCCCGGATATTGCCTGACGGGTCGACCCATCCCGTGGATGAAGATGGCGTATGTGTTCTGGGACCTGATGACTCTGCTACTACTGCCAACCTGGCTCAAACGTAACCGGGTGAACTCTTCATGGTCTGTAGTCTGGGCCTTTCATCCGCTGGTCATCATCGAGTTCTCCGGGAACGGTCATCTGGATAGTCTGATGATATTCCTAATGCTTGCCGCCATGTGCCTTTCGGAGAAGCCAAACAACGAAAAAAGACCCCTCAAATACAAAATATTTAATGCACCCGCGGTGGCAATACTGCTTGCAGGCGCGGTATCGGCCAAAATTATCCCGATCCTTGCTTTTCCATTCTTTGTCCGGCAGTTGAAACGACGTGCCGTGTGGCTGCCACTGGTGCCAATACTGTTCCTCTTCTCTTACCTTCCCTATTGGGATGCCGGTTTTTCCGGGCTCATACTTTCGCCGTGGGAATACATGACCGCATGGGCCGGTCCGGCACCGGCTTTCTCGCTAATCACCATCTGTTCAGGTGGAAACGATCAGGTTGCAAGGTTCGCTTACCAGTCCTTGGTCGTGATCCTGGCCCTGATTCTTTTCTGTGTAAAATGTAGACTGACCCAAGCGGTCTGGTGGGTATTCATGGCATATACCGTCCTCTCCCCTATCATTCATCCTTGGTATACTTTGCTGTTACTTCCGTTCACCCTGGGTCATCCACTCTATCTGATCCCGTGGATGTGGCTGACACTTACCATCCCGTTGACTTACATCAACTACCTTGAGTTTCCGCCGGACTGGGTGAACTGGCTGGTTTGGTTGCCGTTCTGGATTTTACTACCTGGCGGGTATCTGTTCCGCAGCAGAGGAGCACAGCAACGGCATGATAGATAACTCCATGTTAAACCACATACTCACGAGGAATAACTTGAGGTTACTGGAAACAGCGTGAAACCGCAGGGCGCACGGCCCAAAGAATACTTGACACTCATCATCGATTCATAGCACTCCTGGCGAGCAGGATGACCCCGATTATCCCCGCATCACCTCCCAGGCTTGTCGTCACGATATTTGCCGATTTCCTGGCCGAGTTGAACGCCTGGGCATTGAACCCTTCTTCAACCTTGTTCATATATACGGCGCCGAATGCCTCGACAACACCACCGCCTATAATAATACGGTCCGGATTAATCAAGTTGCACGCGGACCCCAACCCCAATCCAAGAATCCGCGCGGAGGTTTCGACTGCATCCACAACCATCTCGTCACCTTTTTCGATGGCCGCCTTCAGAATTGGGGGATATATTTCCCCTCCCGGTTCATCAACGAGCGATGTAATAATGCTCATTTTCCCCTGTTCAACCTGGCTCCAGATGGAACGGGCAATGTATTTATATGATGTATAGGCCTCTAGACAACCCTTGCGACCGCAGAGACATACGGGGCCATCCTGATCTATCAGGGTATGTCCTATCTCACCCGCCATTCTCCCCGAACCCCGATACAAATTCCCATCTAAGATCAGGCTACCACCCAGTCCTGTTCCGACGAACGCACCAAGGCAATTGGCAGATCCCCTGCCGGCACCCTTTTTAAATTCCCCCCAAGTGCCCGCATCGACATCATTCGAAAGATAAATCGGCCTACCGAATTTCTCTCTGAGGATCCTAGCCAAGTCAACATCCCTCCAGCCTAGGTTCGGAGCCTCGTGTACAATCCCCCCCAAGGGGTCCAACGGGCCGGGAGCACCTACGCCAATACATTCAATCTCTGAAATCGGAATATCCAAGCATGCCAAAGCTTCGTTTGTAACATCCACAATGCGATCAATAACCTTTTCGGGACTGCCATCAGCTCTGGTTTTTATCTTGGCCTTTGAAAGAATATTAACTTGGTCATCCGACACACCCGCAAGGATTTTAGTCCCACCCAGATCTATTCCCAAGTTATAACCCATGACTCGCACTCCCCTGACCATCACGAAGCAAAAACATAACCCACCGAATGGCCCCCTTACTCCGTCGATTCATTTCGGTTTATTTCCATCATGTTGAATAGACCTTCTATTTCGATCGTTGTCTCATCCTTGTTTTCCAACCGTATTGTTTCGCGAGGCCCATTAAATTCAAGTATCGATTGACCCTTTCCTTCGGCCCATCTACCTTTCGGAAACAATGCCTTGAAAACAACGGTCATTGAGTCATGAAATTCATTGGCATCCGTGGGTGAATCCCACTTCGTTAACCATTTGAGCATTCGTCCTGTCCCTTGTACATTCTCAGCAAGCAAGATCCTGTCCCCATGCCAGCCGGCAGCTGCCTGCTCCGCCGCTGTCCGCCCCAATGTAGGCTGCAGCATCAAAATCATCCCCATCTCCCCGATGACGTTGGAGGCATGAATCCCTTCTTCCGGAACCTCAAATATGGGTATGTCAGCTGGCAACTCCATTTCCAGATACTTCTCTGGATGCAGGATCATCTCCGTAGTCTCGGGTGGGCTCTCAAAGATCCTGTTCCGCCATTCAGGCCCTAGATGAAGCAAATTAACGTCCGGATACTGACGCGTGCGTCCTCCCAGCTCAGTCAGAAATTTTGAACCGCCCAGATAAGGAAAAAGAAACATCTCCTGGACAACAAAAGGTGACTCATTGAACTTCTGTTGATCTATCGACAGGATTTTAGGCAAGTCGAGGATAATGGCTAGTGGATTGAGGTATTCAGCCGTGTGTTCCGACATGAGCAACGTCGCATCACCTTCGACCAGTGCATGCAGAGCCGCTGCAGAATCATCATTCCCAGTCTGTTCTAGGCCCAGATCTATCAGGTGGAAGTTCTGGTCCTGCATGGCATGACATATCTCATGCGCCAATATTATCCTGCCCAGGGGGCTTCCCAGTTCAAAATCGGGATGGACGAAAAGGGTCCTGGTTCCCGGGTCATAGAGCCCGCCCACCTGTTCACTCAGCAGTGCCCTCATTTCACGGATCAGGTCATAATCATCGGGAACCATGTCAAACAATCGGTAAGACCACATCACTAGGTCAAGCATCTTCCCTGGATACTGATGCTCGACAGAATCATTGAAAACCCTCATCAACACTTCCATATTAAGTTGCTTGCAAGTCACAGGTTCCTCGACGGAAAATCCATGCATCGAGGCGACCTGAACCTGGGTTTCATAAACAAGTCTTGCAACCTGCGACTCTATGATTTTATCTTCAGCGTTTTTCAGGCGCTGTTTCAGTATCTTGATTTCCATCTGGTGTATGTCTTCCGATGAATGGCTAGGTTCAGAATATACGAGACAGAACAGAACTGATGCGATCACTAATTGATGAGGATTTCTGGAATAGTGGATAAAGAAGGTCATTCAGTGGACTACCATATTTGAACTCAACGCGATACGGATAATGCCGGGGAATAGGCTGAAACCCTAGCGGGAGGGCTATCTTGGCTCAACAATCACTTCGGCCAATGAAGCGGCCTCGAGTTGGCGTATGACCGCATTCGCTACACTCTCATTTGTTATCAGGTCCTGACAGTGAGGGGACTTGTCACATTTTTTCAGGTAGCAGGGGGAACATTCTATTGGCGATATAACCTTTTCCCCCCTTCCGAACAAGTCAATTTCCTGTTCACACGTAGGTCCAAAAATGGCCACCACATGCCGTTTCTGCGCGATCGCCAGATGCATAGCCAACGTGTCAGCCGAGACAACCACCTTGCACTGCGCGATGACAGCGGCCGAGACGCCCAGCGGCAGATCCGAGCCAGGGTGGTGTATCCGTTTCTTGTCCGCACCCACCTGGCAGACCTCGCGTATGATTTTCTCCAATATCTGTTCCTCGGCCGCCCCCCCTAGCATGACAATATGAACATCGTCTCGCTCCCGGGTCAGCCGGCAGATCAAATCCACATAACCATCTTCACGCCAAGACTTATGGGCATAGATGGTTCCGGCCCCCGGGTTGATCCCTATCAAAACCCCATTGTCCGGAGCCCCGGACTCCTGCAAACATATAGCAGCATCCCTCATATCCTCCACAGTCACTTGCAGCGTATAAGTCTCTCCCTGATAATTCATTCCGAGAGCTTCATAAATAAGCTGCGGCATTGAATTACGATTTCGACGGAATTTTTCATGGTCATCTAGGCCAAGACGAAAATAATGGTCGCATTCTTTGTTGATTGGATATGGTGTTCCATATCGCGACAGGCCAATCCCCAGTCGTTTTTTAGACCTGACCTTCATCGCGACAGAGCAAGGAGCGGGTTCCTTGTCGAGGCTGATTACGAGTGAGAACTGTTCGGACAGAATCGATAGTAGCCCCTCATTTGAAAAGGGCACCGCCCGATCAATACCCGGGATTCTCTCTACCAGATCGACAGCATCAGGGTGAGTCAACCAGGTAACATGTGGTTTTTCACCAACCAGTTGATTAAGTCCAGAAACCAGACAACCAGTACGAACAACATCGCCCAACATGCCCAACTTGACAATCAATATTCTCGGCCCCATGGGTGAATAATGTGGACACCCTTCGCAAAGTCTATCGAAGATGCACGGACGGTCACCCAGGTAATGATTGCAGTCCAAATGCAGAAACAGAATATTTTTTCCCGTCCGATAAAAGTGGTCGTGACATGCCCGATGGGTAGACGGCATACAAATTATCATTGTCCATGATTTTCACTCCAGATACAAACCTATTCAATACATATCTCATGGAAAGTCCTGTGATTTTGGGAAGGATTCTCTCATCAATCCGGAAACATCTGTGGCGAGAAATATTACAGGCAAGTATAACATAATTATTCACCGTCCCTCTATCGATCGGATTCGACACTTATGAGCAGCTTCACGTCAGGATTGGCCTTCAAGACTGCACGACTAATCATCGCATTGGCCTGGGGCGATGGGAAAATTGATCATGAAGAACTGAATGCCGTCAAGGAGCTGATGTTTGCACTCCCCGACCTTACCGAACATGAATGGGCCCGTCTTGATATTTACCTTGACTCACCGGTCAATGATCAGGAACGCAACCATCTCGCAGGGGAAGTGTTAAATGCAATCAAGACCCCTAGAGATAAGGAACGAGTCATCGACATGATCGGGTCACTCATGCCCACAGGTCGAGAACTGAACAAGCAAGATCGTGCGCTGATCGATGATATCCTCAAGCAGGTTAACTTGGAGGAAACCGGCCTGATCAAGATCATCGGCGGACTCAGCCGCAAGTTTATTCAGTTTCAGAAAGATGCCGACCATGATTCAGAAACCCGCGAAAAATATCTGGAGGATTATATCCGCAATAGGTTTCTGTATGATCTGAGAAAATCCGAGACCCCTCCAGAAATGGAGGATGGCAAACTCCGTAAACTCTGCTGCGCCGCGGCACTGATGGGACGGGTCGCCTTTGTTGACGAGAATATTTCAAAAGATGAAAAAATCATGATCCGTGATATTCTTGTTTCCGATTGGGGCCTTGATACCCTCGAGGCCGACTGCATTGCCGAACTAATGGACCAGCATGCCTCAAACGGCATGGAATATCACTATCTTACATACCATTTCTTCAAGGTCACATCCGGAAGTGAACGCCATGACTTCATCAGGTCGCTGTTCCGGATCGCCCATGCGCGTGATCATGCATCACATGAGGAGATGGAGGTGATCCGTGACATTGCATATGCACTGAAACTGACGAATCGTGATTTCATCCGCGCAAAGATCGCAACCAAACCCAAGGATACTTTGAATTGACTAATGACGGGTTTCATCATGGAACGTCCTAGTTTCCCCCGGATAAAAAAAACGTCATGAATCTGATACCTGCCTCAATCGGTCCCGTGATTTTTCATCTAACAGGTAGCCGATATCCTTCCTCAGGTATTTTGCCGCAACATCCACCACGTCGCGGATTCTCATAAGATTTATCTTCGCACAGCCAATCTGGACGTTACTTGTGATATTTTCATCCGCAAATACTTCATCCATCTTCGTGAAATCATTCTCATATCCATCCTTTCGAAGGTTCTCCATGGATCGACACTGTATTTTTTTCCCATTCGGCAGGATCATCGCAAACCCGCTGAATTCACGGTAAAAACGGTAAGGCACGTTCGATCTCTCTTCCGCAATATGCAGTGCCGTGCAAACACACGACCCGACGCCCAAAAATAGATTCCAGCTGTCCAGTTCATATAATATTTCAAAACTACTCCCCGGCCCAAACGCTGTTTTTCCATCACCCATCAGCATTTCGGCATGTGGACCGAACATGCAAATCGAGTGGCATACGTGCAGGCTGCGGATGACACCCTCTCTGCATCGAAACGTTTCCGGAATGATTCCGATGATACGGTCAACCGGTGTGCTGTCGACATCATACACACCACCTGGCTTATCATGTGGACCCCATGTAAATGCCGGCATCACAATAGTACCCTCAGGACCGACCGCTTGGAGAAGCGCATCGATCACCGTATCTGCTCCACCTTCTATATACCCGAAAGAACTCAGGGATGAATGAACCAGCGCGATATCACCCGAGCCAATCCCAACCTGACGCAAACCCTCAACAATTTCGATCCGGGTGATTGCTCTTTGCTCCGGACCCGGTCTCATCCCTTTCCTCGCAATCGTATTTGATGCAATATAACTAATAGCCGACACGCCATAAAATGGATGTCATATTCGGTCTATTTTGTCGAGTTCTCAAGAATATCAATAGTTTCCCGGATCGATGCCGACAGCGCACGGATATAATCCCGCCACCCTTCCTTCACGTTCCTCATAACTTCATCGGCGGGATCTCCCAATTATTTTCACTGCTGACAGTTCACCCCAGTCACCTACGACCGATCCGACGACGCTTGCCCTGTGGGCCTATGCTGGAAGACCCCGATCTACGGTCATCCCTACCGCCCCCTTTACCCCGTGAACCCTTTCGGCCTGACCGCTTCTCCCCTCCACCCGACATGCAGTCATGATGCTCCAATAGGGGATTGCTCAATGCCGCCGGGACCTGCGGTGCATGCAAATCCTTCTGATAGAGGTCATCCAGAACCATCGCGAGCAACGCATGTTCCTCCTCATTTTCGATTAATTGCCGTACTAGCGGGAGAAACCGCTCCATCCGTTCGCGCTGCAATTTGTCACGATGCCTGAGGCGCCCCTCGAGCATCGCTACCATGCGTTGCCCGACAATGTTCTGCACATCCTCTTCACTCGGCAACTCACGCTGTTCCATCTCGATTCCATATCGCTTGGAAATTCTCATCAACTCCTGGAACTCCACTCCTGCAGTCAGGCTCATCGCAATTCCCGCTGCACCGGCCCGTCCAGTCCTGCCAGTACGGTGGATATAGGCATCCGGATCCTCGGGAACTTCATAATTGATCACATGCGACAACCCGGTAACGTCGATCCCCCGCGCCGCCAAATCGGTTGCAACCAAGAATCGTAATGATTTTTTCTTCATCCGACCTAACACCTGTTCACGCCGACTCTGTTGTAGATCTGCGGTTAATTGATCAGCATCGTAACCGAACCGATGAAGAACCGTGGCGATATAGTTCACACGGTTCTTGGTGTTGCAAAAAATGATCGCCGAATCAGGATTTTCAACCTCAATGATTCGCACAAGGCACCGATCCTTATCCATTGCCGGCGTTTCATAATAAACGTGATCGGTATCCGTAACATGGATCACATCTCGGCTTAAGCTGAGAAAATCCGGGCTGTCCAGAAACTGTGCGGCCAAACGGCGCACGGTTTCCGGATAAGTCGCCGAGAACATGAAACCGGATCGCTCCCGGGGTAAATGTCGCTCGATATCCTTCATGTCAGGATAAAAACCCATTGATAGCATGCGGTCTGCCTCGTCAAGGATCAGATATCGTAGCCCTGACAGACGCAATGATCCGCGCATCAAGTGATCCAATATTCTTCCGGGGGTCCCGATGACAACCTGAACGCCCTGCTCGAGAGCATCTAGTTGAGAACCATACCCGACGCCACCATATACCCCCACACATTGAACCCCAGTCTTACCCGCCAGTCGTGTGGCCTCGGTCGTGACCTGCTGTGCCAGTTCGCGGGTCGGAACCAGGATCAACGACTGGCAATGCTTGAGGGCCGGATCAATATCAGCAAGCAACGGCAACACGAATGCGCCTGTCTTGCCGCTACCTGTCCGGGACTGAATCATCATATCACGTTTTTTGAGAAGGTAGGGTATCGCGTAAGACTGCACCGACGTCAACTCGGTCCAACCGACATCTAAAACAGCTTCCCGAACAGCCTCGGGCAAATCATCAATAGTAACGGCGGACAAAGGATTTTCAGGCTCTACGAGATGAGCTCCCCGGTCCTGCCCTTCAGTGATGGTCTGATCATTTGGTTTCTTTGGCATAATCAACAGGTATATCTCCCTCTCTGTTACCCTTATCTGATATCCGGGATAAGATCCATAATGAAATAAACCGACCCGCATGATATGATTCAGCGGTTCATGGCCTCCGACCCAGACCGTTTTAGGCATGAATCCACCGGGCGGGAGGAATTATCTGAATGAAGGGGAATTGGCCCCTATTCCCGTATCTGGCGTGTTGGGGTTCCACATACCGGTTCAGGCGACTCCTTCCGCACACCCAGTCCTGAGAGGATCTTTTTCTTGAAAAACCGGGGCTTACTCTCTACCCGCCGTAAGGCTCGCGAGGTTCCGCTTGCCCGTTTCGTCATCGGAGGGGATCATCCCATCCGTGTGCAGTCAATGACCTCCACCGACACGGCAAATACGAAAAGTACCATCAGCCAAATTCGTGCGTTATACGAGGCCGGATGCGAAATCATTCGACTGACGGTCGATACGCCAAAGGCCGCGAAAGCACTTCCTGAAATACGCAAGGCAACCCATGGAATCCCACTGGTTGCAGACATTCACTTCAACCATAAAATGGCTCTCCAGGCCGCTCCATATGTCGACAAAATCCGCATCAACCCAGGTAATATTGGCAGCGAGGACCGAATTCGTTCCGTCATTGAACGAGCCAATGAATTCGACCTTCCAATTCGAGTGGGGGTCAACAACGGCTCGCTGGAAAAGGACATCGGCATCAAATATGGGGCACGTATAGACCAAGGCGTCCTGATCCCCCCCGAGACTGGATATCCTCCCGAGGCCTTGGTTGATTCAGCCCTGCGTAATATTGAAATCCTCGAAAGCCACGGATTCACCCGGACGATCATTTCTGTCAAGTCAAGCAATGTACCTTTGATGATACGGGCCTACAGATTGTTAGCCAGAGCGTGTGATTATCCCCTGCATCTCGGCGTCACCGAGGCCGGCACACACGACAACAGCAACATCAAATCATCGATCGGGATTGGTGCTCTCCTGTATGACGGAATTGGAGATACCCTGCGTGTCTCGATCGCTGCAAGGGCCACACATGAAAAGCTTGAGGAGGCAAAAACCGGTTTCAAGATACTGCAGGCACTTGGGTTGCGTCGATTTGGGATCGAGGTTGTCAGTTGCCCGACCTGCGGACGGGAGGATCAGGGGTTTGATACGACAAGAATTGCATTGGAGCTGGAGGAATTGAACCAGCATCTGATTAATCCATTGAAACTGTCCGTAATGGGTTGCTATGTCAATGGGCCTGGTGAGGCAGCCGAGGCAGACCTAGGCGTTGTAGCCAGCGGTAAGGCGGCGAAGATCTATATTCGTGGAAAGCTATACGACTCTATGGTCGCTTTTGACGATGTTATCCCACGTATGACCGCGCTGATCCATAAACTCAGTGCGGAAGGCAAAGACAATCAGCCCGACCCTAGGCATGAAGAAATTGGCGGCTGACCCACCGTCCCCGGTAATTGTAATAGTCGTCAAGTCCCGAACGACCTTTAAACCAAGATCCCAAATGCCACGCAAGTTACCGATGATGAATCCCGAAATATATCGCGGGTTCATATTCGTGTGTCTAGAATTCCATGATATTTCTCGGAGATATGAGATAATTGGGCTGGAAGATAACCAAGCCATGAGAGATGACCTGAGACCCGATTTGAATGTCTGCCTTGTCATGCAGATCGAATGAAATCCCAACGGAGAATGTCGGGATATTGAGGCCGCAACCGTCGGGATCAGATTCATATTCCGATAAAAAGTCCTCATGGGCATCTATCTGTACCCCGAAACGTAACATCATCCAAGAAACAATAAGAATTACGGGGATATAATTTGTTTATTGTCTTCCCAGCATCTTGTGTGGCCGGACAGGCGAAATTCTCATTGTGGCCTTGCAATATGTGCACATCAATCCATTTTCCCGAGGATCCATTTGATTTTCCTCTACCCGAATCGGACAGCCACAACTCATACAGGAGATATAATCTCCTCGCTGGAGATACTTGTTGATGCTTACACGGTTGTCGAAAACAAAACATTCCCCCCTCCAGCGGTTGTCTTCATCCGGAACCTCCTCCAGGTATTTGAGTATCCCGCCTTTGAGTTGAAATACTTGCCTAAACCCTTTTTTTACAATCAGGGATGCGGCCTTTTCACAACGGATTCCTCCCGTGCAATACATCGCAATTTTTTTATGTTTTACCGAACTCAGATTTTCTATGGCCCATGTTTCAAATTCGCCGAATGATTTTATCGCAGGATTCAACGAACCCACAAAGCCCCCGATGGCTGTCTCATATACATTTCGCACATCGATAACAGTAATTTCAGGATCATCCAATATCTGATTCCAGTCAAGGGGATCTACATATTCCCCCACGTGGTCAAAAGGTGATATATCGGGTCTGCCCATAGTCACGATCTCGCTCTTGACCTTGACCTTGAGTTTTGAGAACGGGCATATAGTTGCATATGTTTCCCTGTATTCCATATCACGGAAACAGGGATAAGACCGCAGATAACAAAGGGTCGACTTAACTTCATCTCGGCCACCGGCAATCGTTCCGTTAATCCCCTCGAATGCAAGAAGCAGTGTTCCCAGAACACCTCGCTCATGGCAATAAGCATGAATCTTGTCCCTGACCATCCCAGGATCCGGTATCTTTACAAACTTGTATAGTGTAGTAATGGTAAAGGACATAGGCTCAAATATCACAAGGCAAGAAGACTTTATTATCAGGATAAAATCCTGCGTGTACTCTGGCGCGCATTATTTACATTCTTTAGGCAATCATCCTTCATGATATTTGTGTCTTCGCATAGGGTTTTATAATAATTTTATACACTGATATGAGAGCTATCTGGATCCTTACTTACATTCCCGTCTTCCTGACAATCGTCGCACACACATCCTCCGGCGTCAGCCCCGAACACATAATTGTCTCATCAGCATATTTTTTATAAAGACCATACCGTTCATCATACAATTCCGAAAAACTCTGGCCGGGATGTTTTGCCAGTCCACGCATGCTGAAATCCGCAACTCTCGACTCCAATTCAGCCAAATTGACATCAAGAAATACCACGACAGAATTGGACTTAAGATGCATCATCGCAATTTCACTGTATGCCGCACTGCCGCCTGTGGCAATGACATGGTTTTGCAAGCTTAATCCGGTCAAGACTTTCTCTTCAATCTTTCGCAGGCCGGCATATCCCTGCTTATCGACAATCTCCTGCAAAGTCTGTTCATGAGAGGATTGGATCAGCACATCGGTATCCAGAAATTCACGCGATGTTATTCGTGCCAACATTACGCCCACCGTGCTCTTCCCGGCACCGGGCATCCCTATCAGTACAAGATTGGCTTGTTCATTCCTCATGATCTTCCTGTAACAGAAATATGCCGCCGAAAAATCGGTCGCACACCCGATCGGTGTCGTCTCAGCAAGCACCGTCCCCGATACAGCAGTCCCCTCCCTGGCTATAGCGACAGGCCGGACATGCAAGCAATGCCCCCAAAACAGGTGCCGATAAATATATCCATATTGACTCCAAGTTTCCCGACATCAGTGCCGGACCCAGTGATCGCGCCGGATTCATCGATGCACCGGTCATCGGACCCCCGAATAATGCATCAATCATCACAGTCCCGCCGACTGCCACCCCCGCCATGATGCCCTTCTCCTTATGACCAGTGGAAACATTCAGAATCACGAACATCAGAAGGAATGTGAGTATCAGTTCAATTACGAATCCGTGAAATAACCCCACGCTGAGCACTGTAGATCCAAGAGTGAGATGATCCGGAAACAAGAGACGTAAGATTATGCCCGCCACCAATGCACCCGATAACTGACTGGCAATATAAGGCAGAACGATACGTTTTTTCAATCGTCCGGAAAATAAAAATCCGAGCGTCACGGCAGGATTAATATGTGCACCGGAAATATTACCCACGGAATAGATCATCGCCATGACCACCAAGCCAAAAACCATTGATACCCCAACATGCCCAAGTTGGCCGCCATATATATCATTGACGACGAGTGCACTGCAGCCGGAAAATACCAACGCAAATGTTCCAATCCCCTCAGCAATACATCTGTTTCCTGTCATATTACCAGCCTCTCTTGAGTTGTTCATGATATGATATGAAATCATATCTTATCAGCCATCGATCATAAATTCCAGACTTCCGTTTACACGTCCATACTCTTGCAGGAATATGTCATATGTTGCAGGGACATCTTTCTTTTTATCGATGCATGTTGAAACCACAACCACAAAGTGGTAAACCAGAAATCCATAAGAAGACACTCCGGCTACCCCGGATACCGTTGCAGTACACATGTCGCCCCCCTTGTTCGATTTTCCTATATTTTCCCACACTGGGCTTGGCCCTAATCTGAATCTTTTTCACGAGAAAATCAGTAAATTCCCATGAACCCGTTAACATAAATCGAGTCCGTGACCAAGACCAACCTCCCAAATGTTACGTTTCATCATTTGCCCCCTACAGATATGGATTTCGATTTCAGGACCATAATACAAAATCGAGATGAGATCACATCTTGGTCCGTATTTAGGATCAATAAAACACTTAGCATGAACTGGTTTAATAGCTTTCAAAACCCGGTCATGACAAGAAAACCAACCAGATTTTTCAGCGTTAGTGATAGTTTATAGATTTCAAGTACTTTACTATTCATCGTAAAGACTATATTTTGATCCGGACTGCAGACCACAACAAGATAGTAGAAATGATACCGTTAATACAAATCAGATTAGTGTTTTATTCAACCCTGATTGCTCTTGCAATTTACACACTCCCCGTTCACCATGCGATCCCGGCCGACATGGATCAGGATATAATTGACCAACAAAAAACCCAGGTCGAACAGTTGATCAAAGAAGGTTATCTGAAACGGCTGAGTGAGGATCCACATCGTCCACGCTATCACTACCTCCCCACCGAAGGCGACCGGCTCAGGGATAATTTCTGTATTTACTGGAAGGGGTGGTATCACATCTTTTACCTCTACGGACCGACACGTGACTGGTCGGACTGGCTACACTGGGGGCATGCCCGCAGCCAGGACTTGATCCACTGGGAGGAACTCCCCATTGCCATTACCGCGGGACCGGAGAATTATGACAACATCATGGTCATGGCCGGCTGCATCTTCGCTGATAAAACAGGCAAGGTGCACATTTTCTATACCGCCCAGCCCTCGGGAGGTCAGTGCCACGCTGTCGCACTTGATGATTCCCTGATCCGATGGGAGAAAAATCCCGATAACCCTGTCGCCCCAATTCTCGACTCCCCCCCCGAAGGGCTTCGAACTTTTTGTCTTGATCCCGATATATGGAAGGACGGCGATACCTGGTACATGCTACTGGCCTCTGCTTTCAAAGGTTCTGGAGCAGCACCCATCATGACCAGTCCCGACCTAAAAACATGGTCCTATTCCAATATTTTCTTCACAGACAAGCGTTATACTTATTTTGAGGTCCCCTTTTATTTTCGACTGGACGGTAGGGATATTCTTTTCGTCCATGGGGGACGTGCGGACACCGGGTGGATCCCCCGTGAATGGAAAGGGAAACCTTTCGAAGGCAGATATATAGACAGCAACAAACCCGACACCGTCCTCACCTGGACAGGGCATTACCGGATTTCCGCTTATGTGGGCAGTGTCGTTGACCGCGTGTTTCAGCCAGACCGAATCATGGAATTCGATTCAGCCCTCAACATGGGAGGTAAAACACTGCTGGATGACCGAAAACGACGCATCATTATCGGCTGGGTGCTCGAGGACCGATACGGCGCACCAGCCGAGTCGCAACCCAAACTGAAAACCCTGCGATGGGTGGGGTTTACCTCACTCCCACGTGTTTTGCACGTTCGCGAAGACAATTGGCTGACCCGTGAACCCGTTGAAGAACTGAAATCACTACGTTATGACCATCGGTCAGTTCCAGCAATGGATATCGGGAAATCAGGGCAGGAAGAATTTCGACCCCTCGGGGAGATCAGTGGAGATGCGCTGGAAATCATCGCTCGGTTCACACCCGAAGGAGCCAATCATTTTGGCCTCGCCGTCCGCATGAGTCCCGATCGGAAGGAGATTACGCGCATCGAGGTCGACCGTGCCCGAAATAAACTAGTAATCGATAACACACAGGGAACACAAAACGCCGATCCGGACATACACAAACACCGGATCGAACTTGCATTTCCCGGCGCGTCTGCCGATCATGTCGAGCTGCGGGTTTTCCTTGATCGCTCGGTGATTGAGGTCTTCGGAAACCGTAATGAGGTCGCGCTGACAGGGCGAACGTATCCAACCCGTACAGATAGCCAACAGGTAGCGGTGTGGACTAAGGGAGGAGCTGTCCGGTGCGACAGTATAGATGCTTGGAAAATGAAGGATATCACAATCATAAAACGGTAAATAACCCCGCCAAAATCATTGCCCTACGTGTCCGTAATCAAAATTACAATCGCCGTCGGCCATGACCACCCTTTTTCCTGAAATCGACCAGGCCGGTCATTTTGAAGATGCCTTTCCCCCTTCATCCAGACAGACGCGCAGGCTTTCCAACTCCTTCTGCTGTTCGAGCAGTATCGTCATCACCAATGCGTCGAATGGAACCGGACGGGCGGCATAGGATGCCTCTGCCATGTGGCGCCGCGACAGATTGAACAACCGGTCAAATGCCTGCTGGTCTTTACGACATAGCGCCCGACGAAACGACCTCCATTGTGCCATCTCGTTCTCGAGATATATGTTGAAAGTCGGTAACGTACGCCCCACCTGATCACTCTCCTTTCCACTCATCAACCTGCTGAAAATTCATTGTCATGCTTAATATTTCCGGGAGTCTGAATTCCTCTTCCGACAACAATCGGGCTGTCCGCGCAAGGTCACGAACCCAGCAGCTTTCGGGGTCACCCATGAATGTGACCAAAAAAGGAATCCGCCGACTGATCCATGTAATGCGCTGCAACACACGCCGGTAAAGATGACAACGCTCATGCAATGCAATATCCTCATCAAGAAACAGGCGATCGATCCCCAAGACGATAACCAGAAGATCGAGCAACGTTTTATCCCGATTCAATTCGGCTAGCGGTGCCAGCAGCATGTCGGTCGCCTCGGCCAACTGATGACAGGTGTAAGCCCGGCTGATAAAAACCCGGTCGAGCACTGAACCCGGATCCAGACCCACCGTGCGCGCCAGCCCAGCCAGTCGGCAGGGATCGAAAATACTCCCGCCATCGAGACAATATATGTTACGACCCTGACATATCAACGGCATACAATCAGCCAGTAGCCGGCCAGTCTGTCGGCCGGATAATCCCAGCGCAACGATCGGCCGATGGTATACGGAATCCGTGGCCGGTTTCCCGAACGATGGGACCCCACCGCCAATATTTTTCTTTATAATCATGATAATATACGGCTTACAAAATAAATGTCGGTTGTCTCCCCCTGCTCACGCAGGGGAGGAAATACTAGGCCGATCCAAGAAATATTGGGATGGCTGCAATACAGGAGTCATTTCAACTTTACACGGAAATCTTACCCCGATCGCGTGGCTGGGGTCAAGCATAATACGAATAAAATACGAAAGCATGGATAAGCTACGAAGCCACAAGGAATACAAAGTTTGTGACAACGCAAAGTCACGAATAGTCTCGTGATTCACTATCAAGACATAATCTTGCGAGGCCTTTATGGTTTTGGCCGGGAGCCATTGCAGGCTTCAACAAAAGACCATGCGAAAAGAACATCCGAAAAGTCAGCAAGCCGCATAGAATGATTTTCTCAGATGATTCTGAAAAATATATATAGGGAACGCAGGAAGTCTCTTCACGGCGTTTATGAGAACTGAAACCGCCAACGGCTAAATCTCACGTTTCATCAATCCGAAGAAAACCCCTGGCGTTTCTTGCGCATCACATTTAGCAAACCCTGTGCATCATGTTTTTCCGTGGATTTTTTGAAATTAATTTTATATAGAGGACACGGAACAACCATGTAGTGCTCCTTTTCTTCATGCATGCAATAGTCTGTGTGTGCATCACCCTCTCTGCGATGGTGGAAAATACAATCCCGTAATGCGCAATCCACAACTGTGAGTTTCAGCTTCATAGAAAGTTTTCCGTTGATCCTTTCCTCGTAATGAGAAGCCCAAGATCATCATCTCCTTGCCATAAGGTCTTACAGAACAGTTCTTTCGGTCAACACGCCCGGGGAACGTCGGTTCTCCGCAGCCAGTGCATCAGCAAGGGTGACACTGCATATGCTCTAGTCCAAACGTCGCAAGATCTGGGCTTTTCCTAGTGCCGAGGTGGAACTCGCCAATCACACCAACCATAAGCCCAAGGATGCCACAGCCCGGTGGCGGAATCACTGGAACCCCGGGCAGTGCATATTTGCACCGATCAGCCCCCCTCTTCTGCTGTCAGCGCTGATTATAATCGGGACATTTGCGAGCATTGGGCCGTTCAGGACGTTTGCAGGCATTACCGTGGTCATACCTGCAGGTGTCGCAGAGGAACTCACTCCCGCCCGAAGCCTGATGCAGGAAGTTGCGGAACCGCATGACTAACCGAGTGAAGCGATTCATAATGCCAATCGGGATCCCCGGTCATCCACCACTAGACAAAGAAGCATTTAAATCGATCCTTCCTCAAAATTAGTGATGTCGTCATCCGTGCCCATTTTCTTGTCGGGCCCGGATGAAATCAGGTCGAAGTCCATGCCATTGTCAGAGGGGTATTTGTAATTGAATGGTTCTCCCCACGAATCCCGTGGCAGTTTGTCCATGTAACGACTCGGCCATTCATTTTCGCTCAATCCGCTTGGTCGTTTGATCAGGGCATCGAGTCCCTCGGAGGAGGTAGGAAACCGCCCGGCATGGATTTCATATTCCTGCAGGGCCATCTTAACGGCATTCATTTGGAGACGCGTCGTATCCTTCTTGGCTTTTTGGCTCTTGCCGACTAGGCGTGGGCCGACAACGGCAGCCAGAGTCATAATGATCACGATCACCAGTATGATCTCGATCATGGTGAATGCCTGTCGCCTTCTAATCCTCACATATCTGTAAATATTTGGGTTATATTTTTTCATGGTATCCATAATCCTGTTCTCATTCAAACTGTTTCGGCGTTCATTCGTCCGGTTGCATGCGTGCCAGTAAACACGGTTGCTCATTCTATAAATTCTCCGTGTGGTTGCCAAACCAAAACTGACTCTGGATGAAAAGCAAATATACCATTATGGTCCTCCAACTTGCACATAAACATGATCGTGACAGTCAACCTGACGGATATCCCAGACCGATTAACGAATTCGTCATCAACCCAGGGATTTCGCTATCGAAAATTCGTTGGTAATGCATTGTGAAGGGACAATCTAGGATGCCACACTTGTCTATTTTAACTGGTTAATCACCTGCCAGACAGTTAATGATGAGAATCGGGATATTCAGAGGACAAATACGTATCGTTAACCAGGTACTCCCCATGACTAAATCGATAAAGGCCCTCGTAAAACAACTCCCGCTAATCCGACGATTGGTTGTGGAACGCGATCGCCTGATATCAGAGACAGATAGCCTGCGATCGGAACTGGATGTTTACAAAACTTGGGTCCCTCCCGGACATTACTATTCTCCGCTGAATACAAAGGAATCGATCAAGCCCCGGGAGGAACGAATCTATGGCTCACTCCCACAATCCCTGACCGGGATGGATCTGGATGAATCAGGTCAACTGGAGATCCTAGGGATTCTTGAAGGTTTTTATCCCGATCTACCTTGGGATCCATGCCCGAAGGAGGGATTGAGATACGCCTTTGACAATATCAATTATTCCTGGTTCGATGCGATCACTTTATTTGGCATGCTGCGTCACCGAAAACCCAAACGTATCATTGAGGTGGGATCCGGTTACTCATCCTGTGCAATGCTGGACATCGACGAGTTGTTCCTTGAAAGATCCACTGATTTCACGTTCATCGACCCAAACCCCGGACTACTGCATTCGCTCTCCCGGCATGGTGATCTTGAACGCTGCCGAGTAATCACGGAAATGGTTCAGGACGTGGACTTCCGTGTCTTCGAAACACTTCAAGCAGGGGATTTCCTGTTCATCGATTCGTCACACGTTGCAAAAGTGGGCAGCGATGTCTGCCATATCCTGTTTGAGATAATGCCACGATTGGCCAATGGGGTCATGATCCACTTCCATGACGTGTATTACCCTTTTGAGTATATCAAAGAGATCGTCTATTGGGGTATATCCTGGAACGAAACATATATGCTTCGGGCATTCCTGCTACATAACAACCTCTTCAAAATCAGGTTCATGAACACTTTCATAGCGAAATTTCACCATGAACGGCTGCAACGGACAATGCCCATGGCTTTGAACAACACCGGCGGGAGCCTGTATATCGAGAAAATATAAAACTCCCCTGCGGACCCGATATCTTCCACACAAAGACAACCATTAAACTTCCTTGTGCCTCGCATGTGATTTGCCACCATCGCGGTCAAGATTTTGCTAATCTGCGACTTCACGAGTGACCTTAACCCAGGCCTCATTGGTTGATCGGACCGCATCTAACATCGCCATCTCATCCCCATTCCACAGGACCGAGGGGGGCTGGCGTAAAAGTTCCCAGTATGTTGCCCCCGATTGAAGTCCTCCGGCCGGATCTCGATACCGAAAATCATGAATATAGATCCCGGTCGCAGACAACCCATCCTCGACCACTGAAACAGGGCTCCTTCGATCAGCAAAAAACAGTTGGTAATAATGTCCGTAAGGAAGTAATACATCTGCGTACACCGCTTCGTGAGGACTCCTGACAGCGGGAATGGTTTTCCATGCCTCACACTGCCCGTCCTGAAATGCCTGTCTTGCCAAAGGTGCCTGGGCGTAAAACTTCAATGTTCGAAAGGAACCTGCAACCCCGGAAACAAGACAGGTCAAAATAATCAGGATCAGCATCAAACGCGACCGAGGAGCGGGCAGCGACCTCCCTAGCCAGTTCACGATAAGTGCGAACCCGGCTGCGCTAAATATCACACAAGGTATCAACATACAGATAGACCTCAACGCATGAGGAACACCTTCACGAGTGATTGCGGCGGGAACCGCTCCACAGAGCAAAGCTGTAAATAATGGGGCTGTCATCATCATCCGTTTTCGAATTGCATAGATAATTCCGGCCGGCAGAAGGACGAGGTCTGCTTTCAGTAGCTGTCCTAGCATCGGCGGACTGTGGCGCGGATGTTCATCTCCGTTAATAAACAGGAAATACGGATCTAGATGTGCGATATAATTTCTTATAAATCGGCCAAGGATCACCGTTATCGATTCGGTATCACCCCAGATAGCAATCCTCTGCATGCGCTCTAATCCGCCAGGCTCCAACCGTACCAACAAGGTCGGGGTGACTGGAATGAAAAATAAAACCAAGGCAACCCAAGTCATTGGATGCCTCCAGGGAATCCTTTTTCCGTAAATAAGTAACAAACATGCAGACCAGACGACAACAAAGGGCTGCACACCCGAGTAACTGTAAAAGAGCAGGCCAAGCGAAGCGAGCGCAAGGGGCAACCCCCATTTACGTCCACGTTCAAACCCGTATAATCCAAAGAGGGTCACGACAACCAGAAGTGGAGCCAGAATACCCTGGAGCGCCCAGCGGCTGAATACTAGATGCCAGGGCATGAATGCCAACCACGTCCCGGCAAAAATGGCCGTGCTCCATCCCAGCATGCAACCGACCAGCCAAACCAGGAGCAGAATCGTTGAGAGGCCAACCCAGGCCGAGGTCATCCGTGTCGACCTGATTGACAATCCTCCCACTTTAATAAAAGGTACACTCAAGTAATGGTAGATGGCCGAGGTCTGTGTACCCATGACGTTAACCATCCATGGAAGTCGCTCCCAAGCCAGTCCCCCCTCGCCATCAATGTTCAGAACTGCCCCGGTCGCTGAAAGAGCCCAAGAGTTGTATCCCTTCTCGACCTCGTCCCTAAAGAATCCATTGGGGCAATTTTCAAGGCCAATTAACCTGAGACAGCCGGCCAATAGCAAAACCAGGACACCGGCCGATATAACATACTTGTTTAACTTCTGATCCTGATACGATCTAGACAGTTCTGTGGTGGTGGAATTCAAGTCAACTGTTCCAGACACCGCAACAGAGACGGGATAATTCCCTCTAGGAGACACAGCATTAAGGTTAGTAATCCCCTAACATCAGTTCCTCTGTCGATCTTCTTGGTAATGCATGATGGGATCATCCTCTTTGATGATAACAATAATCTAACCTGCCCTGCACTGGTTGACTATCGATCCGATCTTTTCGATCCTGCACTCGACTATATCGCTATCCTTCAACAGGATCTTCGGATCACGAAAATAACCCACCCCTGATGGGGTCCCTGTCGAAATGATATCACCGGTGTTCAATGTCATCCCCTGTGAGAGATATGATACCAGTTTCCGGCAGGAGTGGATCATGTCGCGTGTATTTCCATTCTGCATGATCTCTCCGTTCAGCATACACTGGATTTCCAGCGTGTCCGGATCGTCAAGTTCATCCGATGTCACGATCCAGGGCCCACAGGGCCCGTAAGTGTCGAAACTTTTTCCGCGTGACCACTGCTTATCCATAAACTGGCAATCACGTGATGAGATATCGTTAAGGACCATGTATCCAGCGATATGATCAAGCGCCTGCTTCTGGGAAACCCGGAAGGCCGCTTTGCCAATGACCAAAGCTAGTTCAACCTCATAATCAACTTCGGTCGAGAGCCTTTTAGAAGGTAACATAATCGGATCCAGGGGCCCTGTCAGTGAAGAGGCGAACTTACAAAAGAAAATAGGTTCGGGCGGCGCTTCCGGCGCCTTTTTCCCCTTCTTTTTTTGTTCAATAACATGGGCTTTGTAATTCTGTCCGATACAGACTACCTTCTCGGGGTTGGGCAACGGGGGACCAAGGTGTATTCTGCCCTGCCTGTGAAGCCATTCGGGCTGAACCGATTTCCCGGCGTTGACCCGGCGGGCCAGGATCGAGACTTTGCTAGTCACAGGCCTGATACGCTTCCTCATCGTATCACCCCCCTGCAGCAGTTCCAGCACGGTGCAGGGTAGATCGTAACCTCCAACAGCATCAGCCGCAGCCTGAAGATCGGCAATAAATCCCTCGATCTCGATCCCGGCGCGATAGGGTCCCATACCTGTATTGAAGCTGACATACTTCATCGAATTCCCTATCCCTCCCTTGACTGGAACAAATAAGGCCTTGACCCTAACTGTTTGACATGAAAATTGGAACAAAAGAATACCCGATGCAGGACAGGCACCGGGCATTCTTTCATTCCATCCGTCCTGAGGATATTAATGGTTTATTCCAAGGCCGTTACAAATAGACATGAATCGCCGTTATCTTACAACCGCGATTTGTCACCGGAGTCCGGTGAAAGGATCACCATGGCTAAAGTATCGGTCTTTCGGGTTCTGTGAATATATTTTCCAAGCGATGCGGCGCGTTCTCTCGATGGATAAATGCCCCCGGGAAACTGGCGGGACTATCAACATCACCAGAATAATCCGAATCTCCAAGACCCTGTCTGCCCGGCTTATCTCGAGGCCCATGACGACTACGGCGTCCTTCTCTAGCATGCCCCCCCTTGCTGAAGGATCCATGGTGTCCGCCCTGAGGGCGCATCCCGCGTTTGTAACGCCCCTCCCTCCCCCCCCGTATACGTTCACGTACCCTGTCAAGTTGCTCGTCCGTCAGTGTTTTTTCAACGGCCAGTCGTTTGCCGACCTCCAGCTTCTGCTGCTCTGTTCGAAGTTTACCGATCTCCCCGAGCTGGAACATGATTGAATCACTGTCACGAATATTCTGATCCATGAGCTCATGAAACTTGAGCCTTGCATGCTTTAGGTCGGCTTCGAGACTGATCAACCGCCGTTGGTTCTCATATCTAAGCGCCGTGAGTCGCTTGATCTGCTCCTCACTGATTCCCAGTTTTGTGATCGCATATTCCGAAGTCAACATATCCAAGTCAATACCGTTACCTCTCCCATGTCGGCCCTGCCTGCCCGGTTGTCCGTCACGAAATTGGGGAAAGCCGCCTACTGCCCTAGCCAGACGGAACTCGGCCAATTCGTGTTTACTGCCTCCGGGATCAGTCGAAAAAGATTCGGCCTGAACACGCTGTGGGTGGTTCAATGCCAGAATGATCACCAGTATTGAAAAACCGATTGTAGTGAGATTTGTCCTCTGTTTCATTTTCCTGAACCTCCGTGATGATTTATTCATGCGAATCCCCGGACCCTTGAGACCGGACTGATTGCCGAACTCAAACAGCAAAGGCCGTGCCATAATAAGGTCCGGCAGAAATGCAGGGCCAAAGCTTCAAAGTCATAAGCATAATAGAAGCGACATTTTATCAGTCATAAACGTCACTTTTTTGCAGTTTGAAAATAAAATCTTGATATCATCGTCGGGACCTTGGATTGATGTGGATCGTACAATGAAGAACAATGTCGGGTTCATCCTGGAACAACCGGCAATATTGTCCCTGATTGGCCTCCCCTCTATCATGACACTAAGGCGGAGATAAAAGACTGCCTTGCCCGATTCGTCGATATTCCACTTGTGAGCGCCCTGATTACGATTAGGATATTTTAGATAAAGTCTAAGGATTGTGGGATCCCCTGATATCGGCCAGGATATCAGGAGTAGCCCTGACCAAGGGCACACTAAGCACCTCTCGTTATGTATCAGGACAGGGCATTTTTATATCTTGGATTTACCAACCCAAGATCAAGATATTTAATTATCCCGATGCATCCCCTGCCCAGTGACAATACCCTTTGACTGATGACGACGTGCAGACCTTTTGGCTCTTCGGTGCTCTGAATAGGTTCTGCTGAATATATGCTGTCCCGCCCCGTCATATACAAAATAGAGGTCCGACGTATCGGCAGGTCGAAGCACCGACTCGATCGCATCCCGTCCCGGGTTGCATATCGGGCCCGGTGGCAATCCGCCATGAAGATAAGTGTTGAACGGGGATGTGGTTACAAGGTCATCCCTAAGTAACGCACGGTCCCAGACCCCCCCCAATGCGTAATGAACCGTCGCACACGACTGCAGCTTCATTCGCTTATGCATCCTGTTGAGAAACACTGAAGCGATCCTCGGCATCTCCTCGATCGCCCTGGCTTCTCTCTGGACAATCGATGCCAGAGTCACTATCTCGAAGATAGACAGCTTCTCCGACCGAAAGTCCCGATCTGTCGGACGGGATGACAACCACTGATCAAGAAACCTGTCCAACATTTTTAGAATCAGTCGTTCCATGGGGATATCCTTTCCCAGACGATATGTATCCGGGAAAAGAAACCCCTCAACCCCATCAGGAAGATCGAGGTCCAGTTTAGTCAGTCTAGCAGGCTGGTGGACTGGCACCTCCCATAATTGTTGATCATTCAACCAGCCATCACTCACCAGACGCTGACCAATCTGATTCGATGTCCAGCCCTCGGGGATGGCCAGAGCCTCAAGGAACATCCCGCGCCCCAGTTCTTGCGTCAACCGCGATGGAGTGATGGGTGTGGCAATATGGTATACACCCGCCTGCAGACCCGATGATTTATTGTTTATTTTCAGCCAGCAGAGGTATTTGAATTTACTGGAAACAAAGCCCATCTCGAACAATTGGCGGACAATCTGTCGTGCGGGGGTTCCCCGGTCGATGATGACCCGAATCGGGACTTCAGGTTCACCAAAGGGTCGTTCACCCCAATCTCGGATTGAGCGATTCAAAAAAGCAACAACCCCAACCACGATCACCCCGACCAACAGGGGCATGATGACAAACCAACGCTTCTTCATAACCCGAGCCTGCCGCTGGGATCAGAATGATCTGTCCAGCCATCGAGAAAAACCTCGAGTTCATCCACCAATTTCGGCCAGCCGAACCTGTCTTCAGCATGACGACGCGCCGAATTGCCCATGGCTTCAAGGTCGACACCCGGCGTAAATATCTCACAAAGGGCATGGGCCAGAGATTCAACACCGGCATCACTTGCTATCCCGATCGGGTCATCTTTCGTTTCATTAAAACTGGAGGCAACATCACCCACGGCACAGGTCACGACCGGGCGTCCCGCAGAAAGGTAATCCGTAAACTTAAAGGGAGTGCGGGCACGGTTATGGGCATTGTTCTCCAACGGAAGAACCAAGGCATCGGCCGATCCCAATACAACAGGGAGTTTATTCTGATCTACACACCCCAAATCAATCACATGATGATCAAGTCTCAATTTCCCCACCAACCCATCCGCAAAAGGTGGGCCGGCCTTCAAAAGCCTCAACTGGGGGTGCTCTTTAATCACGAACTTTATGGCCCGAAGCATCAATTCCTGGTCAGGATGATAATTTGCCACATAGCCTAGATATGGACCGGCTTCTTCGCGATCATCCAATTCCAGAATTCGTCGGCACTCTAATTTATTCCGAGGCTGAATCCTGTCAAGATTGGCGCCATTGGGAAGCAGTAGGAGTTCCTCCCTCGCTCTTCCCAGAGCCACGCACCGGTCAACGAGAAATCGAGATATGGCTGTAATCCTGCCAGCACGCCGAACCATCGCCCGTTCCATGCTAATCTCCCATTGCTCAACTTTCCGCTGAAACATGGACTCATTCTTCATCAGCCCCGCAAGACGCATCTCGGCCCGCTTGGGGAAAACCCCGCCTTCATACCAGTCGCACCAATCATATATCAGCGGTTTGGAACGCAGTTGAGCAAGCCGTGAAGGCCATCCCACATTCGGCGGATGTGCAAAGGCATAACACAAGTCAAAAGGTTGCGTCAGGATTTTGAGACAACGCCAGGCAATATCAATGGGACCCCACCCGTCATCAGGATCGGTGAGAGGTGACCAACCGGGTGTTTCCACGATCCTGATTCCATCGACCCGCTGGCAAACGCTCCTGTAGCGGTGGCGGGGGGCGACAGTCCAGACAGTGATTCGATGGTTTCGACGGGCGAGTTCACGGGCCAGATTCCAAGCCCTGTGCCAAGTGCCATACTCACGTACATTGTGGTTAAGAATCAGTATGTTCAATAATTACAACTATATAAAATATTATATGAGAACACAAACCCACACCGAGAACACAAACCCACACCCTAAACTCAGTTATATCAGTTTATGATACCCTGCCCGGAACCGTTTTAAAGCAAACGAGTTGCATCCTGACTCAATATATCCTGAAAACTGTCTAGACTCAATCCTGTATACTTCGCTGAAAAAGGGTTGCCCAACACGATAAAGGCATAATTGGATCGAGAGAACTTGCACCCATATAATATGTGTACGTATATTTATGTGGCGGTGACCCGGACCCTGTGTTAGGCTCCATACCATAACTTGGGAAGGGAGCCTAAAATGATGAGGTTCATGCGTATCTTCCTAATAACGGGAAGTTTTCTTCTGTTTGCCATCCAACCAAGGGCTGATAGCTCATTCAGTTTCAAGATTGGTTATGACAAAAACGATGATGGATTCTACCACAGGGCCTCACATCATTACAGCGGTTCAGCCTGTGGGTGCGACAGTCTTTATCCACATCGATACAAGAAATACCGATACAGGGAATCGCATTACCTGAAATGCACCTGTTGCCCCTGCAAACGCATGTATACCTATGACCATATCTCCCTTGGCCAGGGCTGTTATGAACCGTATTATTATGACAAGCATTACTACAGGGGGTATGGTCGTCACGGATACGTACATAAATACCGACACGACAGGAAATATCACCGGAAGCATAAATATAAATCTAGAAAATACCGTTCTAAATACCGTAAGCGGCGTGGATTCCTCGATGATGAACGATGCCAAGAAAATCATTCTGATTCCATTCAGGGCCTGAATCACCCTTACCGGCCCAATGGTGATGGACTGAATTACCCTCGTAAACGAACGGGCCATAAATATTCCAAACCGAAACGATCCCTGAAATCCAAGAGGTCGATCTGGCCGAGTCGCCCAACTGTATCGGGATCAAACAAATCCGATCCAGATCGAATAAGCCGGTCATATTCATCGAGCAAGCGTTATTCTACCACATCACGAACGAGGCCATCACGCTTGCATTCCATGTCGGGTTCCCGCGGGGGCGGACGGGTCACCCGTTCATCGGCCTCGAACCGGCGCTAGAACCATGCACCTTTTCCCAAGTCGAGGAATCCGGGCACCGGATATCTATGAAATCCTCCACAACAACAAGCCCGACCCTCGACTCCAGAACCGCCCGGCAATGAAACTGCCCATGCCACTGCTCAGGGTTCAGGGTCAGCTTGATCACGATCTCCCATTTCGGTCAATTGGCAAACAGAGTCCGGAAAAGAACCTTTAGAACGTCTTGGCTGAATCCGTTTAAGGCGATGGTGTTCGCATCAACCCACAGGGCTGTGGTATGATGTGGGGAAAGGAGAACCTTGAAACCAATGCAGCTAACCACACAGGTTCTGATTGTCGGCAGCGGGCCAGCCGGACTGGCAACGGCCCACACGATGAATGAGGCCGGTTTCCGTTCCGTGATCATTGAGCGTGGAACATTTGCGAACGGTGTCGCGCACTGGCCGGCCTACATGAAGCTGTTTTCTACGCGGGAACTTGTCGAGTTGCCAGGCGTCCCTTTTACAATACCAGATGAAAAACCCACGAGGCAGCAATACCTGCGTTACCTTCAATATTACGTGGATGTGCTGGACTTGGACTATCACCTCCTGCACGAGCTGAAGAAACTAGAGGGTAAAGACGGTGATTTCACGGCCCATGGCCAGACCCGGTCTGGCAAACCCTTTTCGATCAGGGCAGAAAAAGTCATCTTGGCCACCGGGGCTTATGATACCCCCAACCGCCTAGATATCCCGGGAGAGGACCTGCCTCACGTAAGTCATTATTACCGTGAACCGAATGATTATTTCGGCATGAAGGTCCTGATTATTGGAGGACGGCATTCTGCCGCCGAGACAGCGCTGGAACTCTGCCGTGCCGGAGTAGAGGTCACGATCAGTTACCGGGGGGCGTCATTTGAAGGGTTAAAATACTGGATCCAGCCGGACCTTGAAAACCGAATCATTGAGGGTGGCATCCGTGCATGGATGTCTTCGCACGTAAGGGAAATTACGCCAACCAACGTAAGAATTGAATCGGAAAAGGGCCGAATGATCGAAGAACATTTCGATGCAATACTGGCCTTGACCGGTTATCATCCGAATCCCGGTTTTCTTCAATCTCTAGGACTCAATATGGATGCAACAAGCCATCGGCCCTTGTTTTGTGAGGAAACCTTGGAAAGTTCCCGGCCGGGAGTCTATCTCGCCGGTGTAATGCTTGCGGGAAATATCAGCGGTGCAATCTTCATTGAAAACTCGAGATTTCACGGACGGAAGATTTTAAGCCATCTCAAACAGACATCAGCCCCCTCAGGAATAATTGGATAAATTTCGGTCAAAAACGAATCGGGAACATAGCGTAGGCCTTGCAGGGATATCGCGATGAAAATACTCTGGGTATCTTTCGATCCTTTGAATCAGTCGCGTCCTGGAACCTGATATTATGGATATGAATAATTCGTGATTCCTGCGGATATTATCATGGCTAATCCAACCACGACAATGCCGGGGGATTTTCCTGTCCAACGGATCTGGAGATCATGGCGTTGAATCGTCCGATTCACCTGATGATTAAGACAACATCGACCCGTTGATGCGCGTTGACCCTTGTCTGCAAAAGATTTATCGGCCTAGATCAACCGGTTCATGAGTCCCGAATGGCTAAATTGATGAATCGTAAAAGGAAAAAACAGCCTCAGTCATTCCAGGCAATAGTGACATGACTCCCGGATTTAAGACCTGTCATATCAGCAGCCGAACTAAGATTGATACCAATCTCAAGGTATCCGGCCGACCCCCAATAAGCTAAAGCCTCATCTTGCTCGACCTCGTCGTAGGTTAAACTGATTTTATCGAAATGCAGGTTGCCCACCCGAATCGTGTATTGCCCCGAGTCAGGTCCTGTTCCAACCTGATCCCGGTCAATATTGGTCAGAAGATTTCCAAAATGATCCACATGCATCACCCTGCCAGCAATGAACCCTGGCCGGACTTCGGCCGCCATATTTCCAAATAAAACCGGGTCATCAACTGCAGGTCCTGCGCGGTCAGGCGGGACACCACTTGCAAGACATGCGGCTGCATGCGCAAAAATATCCCTCCCATGAAATGTACAGCTGACCTTGGACGACCGAAATGAAGCATTCCGAATCTCATGGAGACAAACATGTTTTCCGGCCCCCAGAATCATGGGTGTCATCAATCCATTATCAGGGCCGACATAGAACCGCTGTGCAATTCCACCGCATAATGCCCGGCGTTTCGTGCCGACCCCGGGATCGATAACGCAACAGACAACCATCTCCCCAGGCAGGGATTTCAGGAGACAGCCCAGCATAAAAGCGGCACTTTCCACATTGTGCACGGAAACCGAATGGAACAAATCAATAATCCGAGCTCCGGGTAGACGTTTGAGAATTTCACCCTTCATGGCTGCGACATACCAGTCCTGATGTCCGAAATCCGTAATCAGTCCAATCGGGCGTAGTATTTCCTGCGGACTCATTCACTAATTCCGGCCACCTAAGGGGCCACCTCCTGACTTCTATGACTTGAGCGTGTCGTGGACTTCATCCAGCAGAACCTCGTGTTCACGATAGTAAGAAACAAACGGAGCCATCCTCCACATACACCTCAGGTACATCGTCTTGGTCCTTCAACCATCCACAAACCCCCGCCGGATCATCGTCGAGTTCCAACTCGATCGCACGTACCCGATGAAGCAAAGGTATCAGCGACTCCATTGTACCCTCCTGGATCAACTCAGACCTGTTGATTAAACCGATCCGTGTCGAAATGCCCAAGACATCCGAAAGAAGTTTCGTGCACATCAATACAGTTCGACCTGAGTCGTGAATTTTCGATACCAGATCCTGAATACGGGATCTGGCGGTATGAGTCAATCCCCTTGCAGGATCATCGCGCAAAACAACCGGCGGATCATGGATGAGCGTCCTGACAATTCCAAGCTTCAACTTTAATTCTTCATCCAATGATTCAACATAAAGGTTCTTCTCATCCGAAATGCCTGCCATCTCCAGCAACTGGTCAATCCTCTCCTCTACAACCTTGTATTCCGATCCCTGCGACATCCCGAAGAATGACATATACTCCCTGATCCTCATGTCGTCATAAGCACCAAACATCTCGGGTAGATAACCGATCTTTCGCCGAATCTCATGGGCCCGGGTTGAAATGTCCAACTTGCATATCTCCCCGGTACCCCCTGACGCGGGAAGAATCGTTGCCAAAATCTTGACCAGTGTCGAGGAGCCCGACCCCAGAGGTCCAAGAAAACCATAAAACTCACCAGATCGAATATTCAGATTTATATTGTCGAGCAGGATCGTCTCATCAATGGACTTGACAGTCCACGAGTCCTGATAATTATTTCCTCTGACTCCATCGGTTGCATACTTCGGAAGCGTCTACCGCAAATCCGAGGAAGCATCCTTCCAAAGGACTCCTTATGAGGCGAGTTGACCCCGACATGAATGAAATAGAAAACACGATATTAATCAACGTTGGAGAACCTCGGATCAAAAAAGATCCGGTTTATTGCTCATTTCCTCGGCATCAATGGCTTCATTCGGTTCACGACTGACAATATGATCACCAGTGATCATTTCCTTATAACCCATACCCGGACCAACCATCGGATAGATCCCGGCATCAATATCGATCATAACCTCGAGAAACGCCGGGCCATCGAACTCGATGAATTCTCGGATGGTATCCCTGACCTCAGACTTCTTCGATAGGCGCCGGGCAAAGACAAAGCCATCGGCCTCTGCTGCCTTGACGAAATCCTTTCTATGAAGTGACTTATCGCTACCCGAAAAACGGAACCCGAAATAAAGCTTCTGCCACTGACGAACCATACCGTCACCAAAGTTGTTTAATATCAGAACCTTAACCGGAAGATTATATGTGGTAACGGTCTCAAGTTCACCGAGGTTCATGCGGAGACTTCCATCACCATCGACATCAACAACAATCCGGTCAGGGCAGGCAAATGCTGCCCCAATCGCACCAGGAAGCCCGAAACCCATCGTGCCCATGCTGCCGGAAGTCAGCCATAATCTGGGTTCTCTTAGCTGTGCATATTGGGCTGCCCACATCTGGTGCTGGCCGACACCCGTGGAAATAATGGCTCTGCCTTTGGTGAATTCATTCATGACCTCGATCACATATTGGGGCTGAACCTTCTTGCTCCCGCGTTCATAATTCAGACAATGACGCCGGCGGAGATCACCGACATAACCAATCCATGGCGAAAAGTCCTTCACAAAACCCTTTCCCTGTTCAACAAGACTCTCAAGTGCGGATCGTGCATCGCCCACATGTGACCATGAAACCTCCTTCACCTTCCCAATTTCTGCCGCATCAACATCAATATGGGCAATGTTTCTTGCATTGGGGGCGAATTCATGGACCTTACCTGCGACACGATCGTCAAACCGTGAACCGACCGCTATCAGCATATCGCAGTCCTCAACCGCATAATTGGCGTAGGCCGTCCCGTGCATACCCAGCATATGCAACGAGAGATCATGGCTTGTGTCGATCGAGCCGATACCCATGAGCGTTGTCACAACCGGAAGGTTGAATCTTTCAACAAAGTCCGTCAAGGCTTGGGATCCATTGCTGTTGATCACGCCACCGCCCGCATAAACCAAAGGTCGCTCACTGTCGTTCAACATTTCAAAAAAACCGGTTGCGTTCTCATCGCTAACCGGCTGTCCAACAACAACGCCAATCCGTTTACGCCAGGCATCGATACTGAGCAACCCTTCACCCCGAAATTTACAATGACTGTTCTGGACATCCTTGGGCAGATCAATGACAACGGGACCGGGTCGTCCCAACATGGCAACCTCAAAAGCGGTCCTAATCGTTGCTTCAAGCTTTTCTGGTTTCGTGACGAGGAAGACATGTTTGGCACAGGCACTCATGATATTGAGAACTGGCGCTTCCTGGAAAGCATCGCTGCCCATGGCAGCAGAAGGGACCTGACCTGCAATCAGAATGACAGGGATGGAATCGGCCATGCAATCACGGATCGGCGTGACACAATTGGTTGCACCCGGCCCAGAGGTCACGAGAAAAACACCGACCTTGCCGCTGGCCCGGGCATAACCCGCCGCCATAAAGCCCGCTCCCTGCTCATTGGCGGGAACGATCAACTTTATTCCCCTGCCGGGCTCGCCTGAAATATCCTCATTATAGCGAAAAATGGCATCATAGGTCGGGAGGATAGCTCCACCACTGTAACCAAAGATGGTATCAACCCCCTCATCCGCAAGAGCCTGAATGGTTATATCCGCGCCGGACATCGTCTTCCCGGCCAAGGGATGATGCGGGGTGGAATCTGTTACTGTCGTCGACATGGATCCATCCAGAATCAACTAATACCGCCAGCGATAGCGGCAGGAATGAAGCTCCACAATTCCAGAATCCATTATATTAAATGCCCGCAGGTTTTCAAGTGACTTAACCTGCGGGCATTTGAAATTGAAATTCGGCGACTGGTTGGGATCACCGGTAGCCTCACCAACGATCCCAAGTTGCCTATTCATGAAGTGATGCTATCTACGATCCAGTCACCTCGCGGATACAGGAATTTTTCATCTGACCACCTACTTCCATGCGTGCCCTTAACCTACCGGATTTATCCACAGGATGTCAAGGGACTACCGCGATCAGTCGAACTTGGTGAACCGACGTTCTCTGCGAAGCGACGCCTCCATCAAGCGAAGTCCGGCACAGGTCCGGAAGGAATCCGCATTACGCCACTTGTAGGGAAAGGATTCACACTGGTCGGGCTTGACGTTGTTAACACCGCATTCATAACGACCATCTTCCCCGCGAGACAGGAGCACACACCACTGTTCCCGACCCAAACCGGTTTCATGGCCTTCGACCCAGCGGTCCCTAAGCATAAATCGCCCGGGATCAATCTTGAGGGCATATTTTCCAAGGAAGTCTTTCAGTTTGATCCCTAGGTGATCAGCCATGCGGCGCGCTTCATCAGTACCAAAACGAACCTGTCCATCACCTTTGCAGCAATGTCCGCACCGCTGGCACTCGAAACGGCCGCTGATGGCCTGCAGCAATTCTTTCCTCTCCACCTTATCCATTCAGACAGAACTTGTTTCTGAGGAGTTGAGCATCACTTCCCGTGACGCGATGTCCGCAACCTCACGATAGTAGGCTTCCAGAACAATGTTCTCAACATGTTCACGTAGGTTACGGACAATCGGATGCGCAACATCTCGGAATATCCCATCACGCCTACGGCGGCTTGGCATGGCTACAAAAAGCTTGGTGTTACCTTGAATGATCTTGATATCACAGACGGCGAATTCGTCGTTCAGTATGATTGATGCAAAACCTTTAAGGTGGTCATCTTCGTTCTCATTAAGAGAAACACGACAACTGGTCACTTCAATCATTAGGTGCACATCTCCTGTCACGAAAAATCGTTGGGTCAAACCGTAGACAACCTATCGCCAACATCCCGGGCTGACCCCCTTGATTCGTAATATAGCTTGAATCATCCAAGCTAAAGGGGGGAAACCATGGGCCCCGAATGACGCAAACGCACGGCAACAACAACAGGATAACTACTCTCAAGACAGCGAACACAATCAGCGGCATGTTGCTTGTTTGTTGCAATGCCAAACACCGCCGATCCACTCCCTGTCAGGCATACACCCCCGAGTTTCACGCTTTTCATTCTTGTAATGATTTCATCGTATCGATTCTCGCCCGCACTGACAACCCGATAAAAGGCATTTGATGCCATTTTTTGCACGAATTTAAGATCGCCCGATTCAATGGCCCACGCCATCCGGTCCACTCGCCCTTTCGGCTGATAATCTGACGCCGTCAACCGGCGGTAGGCCTCTGTGGTTGAACTTGAAAATCCAGCCCAGACGATGATGATCCAGGTCTCGGGCAATCGGTTTTTCAATTCTCGAAGTTCCCCGCCCCGACCTGAACCGATAGCCGTGCCTCCAAACAGGAAAAAACAGCAGTCACTCCCAAGTTCTTGTGCAACCTCCTCCAATTTCCCGGGCCCAATCTTCAAGTCGAACAGATGCTTCAGTGCAAACATAGTTCCAACAGCATTCGAACTTCCGCCTCCAAGACCAGCACCGGGGGGAATTGATTTCTTCAATTCAATCTCGACACCCCCAACCAACCGGCCGAAATCACGCCTAAACAAGTCCCATGCCCGGTGAATCAGGTTTTCAGAATTCAGTGGAATTCCCGGAAAATTGCATGAAATCAGGCATTTATGATCCGGTATTTTTCGAATAATCAGTTCATCTCCCCAATCCAGAGTCTGATAGATCGTATCGATATCATGGAACCCATCCTCCCGTTTTCCTCGGATGCTCAACATCCAATTGATCTTTGCAGGCGTGAAGACACGAAGGGACATGGCAATTTCCGGTTCGGCACGGATTGGTCGCTAGTCAAAGCCCCAATCCACGCATTGACGGTCGATGAGAAATATTATCTCTTCCGCAATCATAACAAACCGTTTGCATTTAAAATTCAAGGAATTCTATACTCAAAACGATCTGGAAATTTGGGGGGTGGTGATTTCCTGATAGATGAAGATATTTTCATGACAAGGGAATGAACTATGCCGAGGATAAACATTTTTTCGGGTCAATTCGTGTCAATCATCGCGGGAAGTCTTGCCCTGATCATGATCGGGAACATGTCCCTGCGATCAACAACAGCTGATGTCACCTCCCCGGAATACTCCATCAATGCCCACCCTGAATTCCCACTCCTAGTACAACTCGATATAGATAGCGCGTTTGATATCGGTTCGGGGCCGGATGTTATTTTACCAATTGCGGGCCTGAGTGGGCAGCTTGACTATGACCCGAAATTTTTTAGTTCAGCCACGGTCTCAGCAGGTCATGGGGCACCTGATTTCATCGTTCGAGGAAATGAAGTGAGTCCTGGCCAATATCGATTTGTATCTTATGCCAACCCAACCCGGACCATGTTCGATTTTAACGCGGTGCTCGAATTCAGACTCGAACCCTCGGGAACTATTCAGCCCAATTCATCAACTTTAATTTCTTACTCTATGGAAGCAGCCAGTGATGCCAGCGGTGTCTCGCTCGATAACGACCAGGGAACAACCCCCACTGAGGTCCAGTTTGGCAGCGTAGCGATACTTTACAGCAATAGTGTAATGGACTGGGCAGACTACCGCTGAGACATCCCCCAATTGAGATGGAATCCATGATAAACACATCTGGCCACAGCAAGGCATGATGCTTGTTGTACCCCCCTCTGCCCAATCCACAAAACCACCCAATCCCAATTCGTACTGTCCCAAGGAAACTATTCAGGCATGAAGCAGAATCAAATACACCCCGCTAGCCAACATACCGGAAGCCGGATTCAGCCGGGCCTCGTTTTCCCTATATTTTTCCTGATGTTCTGTGTTTATGCATTCACCGGGTCCCAACTCGGTTTCGGTTATGAGGGTCAGAACATCAGCCAGTTAGAGGCTTGGCTGCGCGGAGATCTCCAACGTCAAACGGACGGCCTGTTGCAACCATACTCCCAAGGAGGAATTCTCGATGTTGGGATCTATCTTCCGGGGGGTCTGATGAAACTTTCCCTAGAAAAACACGATATCCTGCCAGGGCTCAGAAATCTGTCCTATGCCTTCATGATGCCCATGCTGGGTGCGGCCATCTGCGCAGCCTTCCTGTTATTGTCCATGCATCTTTACCGGAATGCGCGAACGGCAGTCCTGATGACCCTTGCGCTTGGCCTATCGACCATGATCTGGCCTTATTCCAAGTTCGGCATGGAAAACCAACAAACGTTTTGGACTCTCTGCGCACTATGGAGCCTATTATGTTACCGAGACAGCACAAAGTTTTTACATGCCGTGATTTTTGGTCTCTCGCTCACCGGCCTGCTGTTGTCAAAGATAACAGGTATCGTTCAGGCCGCCGCTCTCGGCCTGACCGCCCTGTACTTCATGTTTCACCAGCGGTTCTGGCTACGGAAGGGATTCGTCAAACATGCCGTGATAGTCATATCCATGATCCTTGTGGGGCTGATGATATTGATCACCACGAACCATGCCCGCTACGGTGGATGGGGGATCGTCACGGGAAGATATAACCCGGATTTCGAGTTGATACCCTACCCGCTTTGGGAGTCAGTCTGGTCTCTTCTAGCTAGTCCCGGGAAATCAATTTTCCTTTATAACCCGGTTGTCCTGATATCGGCCTGGTATGGCCTGTCATTCTTCAGACGGTTCAAGGAACTCAGGCTGCCGGCAATACTTTTTGCCGGAATCATGGCTTTCCATATCCATATGCATACCTGGGCCGATGAAACATGGGGACCACGTAGGCTTCACTGGGCAATTCCGATGTTATGTCTGCCCCTAGGCCTGTGGATCGAACAGTTTTGCAAGATCCGGACCTGGGTCCGGCAAACCGGACGGTGCGTTATTCTCATGGGATTCATGATTCAGCTAATTGCGATTAGTTTCGACTATACCGCGCTGCCCAGAACGGTCGGGAAGACGGCTCTTTATTCGCAGCAAAATTATGTCTGGGAACCCCAGTTATGCCCGGTTCGTTTTAATATTCATCTCGCCCGGTCCTTCATCCACAAGATCCGGACCGGTGATTCCCTGCCGTGGACCTATACTCACCATTATCTCATCGTGACGGCGCCTGAGAACCCACCTCCAGATGTCGTTTACAAGCTGGACAAGGTCAATGATCCGGACTTTTGGTGGCTGCAGCAACAAAAAGCCTGGCCCAACCAACCCTACTGGCTTCACTCCCGTTCCTCATGGTTCGTTTTTATCTTTTTAGCTGGGATCCCGATATGTGCGATTCTGACGCGCCGCAAGCTCAACTCGGGGATCGCATGTGATTCCTAATCTGTGGTATCCTGCAAGGAACGTCAGACAACGACATGCAAGACAACGGCGGAACGATGACCCAAACAGCGCATGGAAAACCACGGACAACCGGGCGGGCGGGCTCCAAGGCCCTAATCAACAAACAATCACTAAAGGGTATCGACCTTCAATTCCCCCCAGCCGACAAATCGGGCCCATGGCCGACAGAAGTGTACCTATACACGCAGGAACCTTGTGATGTTGTCATTGAACGACATCAACAGGCCGCGAACAGAATCCGTCAATCCCAGGCACCCGGCCATCACATCCAAATTCTCGAACATGGGCCCACATGGTGCTTCGGCCGCGACATGGACACCTTCATATTGTCGGATGATCTGTCAAGCCTGACCGAGAAGCTGCACATCAAATTATACCGTACCGGTGCACCGGGAGGCTTCGATTACCTGGGTCCGGGAATCCTGATGGTCTACATGGTTAACCACTTGGGCCACCTGCCAACAAGATCCCTTGCATCATTCCAAGCATGTGTCCACAAACTGGTAACCACTGTTCTGGAGGATTTTGAAGTTACAGTTGATACTTTGGAGTTGTCACCCGGACAATCCAGTTTTGTGGTGGGCGGGAAATTGGTAGCTTCCGCCAGCATTGAACTGGCGAAAGAAATTTCCTTCACACGCATTCGTATCCACACGAACACCGACACCACCTATCTAGAACCCATCCAACAGGAGATAGAGCCGTGGATTCGGGAAAATCCAACTGCAACTATTTCGAAAGAATGTTCCGATCCCAACCGTTTCCTTACAACCCTGGTTGAACTTGGGATGCCGGTCAATTGCCAGGAAAATGTGCGCATGTCATTGATGTCCCACTATGAGAAAATGATCCCATCGAAACTCCTGATACCCCATGGTGATGGCCAAAACCAGACCAAGCCACCATGGTTGAAGGTAAAGCTTCCCTATTCAGCTTCGACCCGTCGTGTGCATGAGGTCATCGAACGGCAACGCCTGAACACGGTCTGCGAGAGTGCCCATTGTCCGAACATGGGCGAATGCTGGGCCCATGGAACCGCGACATTTATGATCAATGGCAATGTCTGTACACGCAGTTGCAGTTTCTGCGCAATCTATACGGGCCGACCGGAGAAATTGGACCCGGATGAATCCCGGAGAGTCTCTGAAGCAGCCATACACATGAACCTGAAATATGTTGTTGTGACGGCGGTTAACCGGGACGAGTTGCCCGATGGTGGGGCAGCTCAGTTTGCGGCCACGATCCGTGAATTGAGGCACTCGATCCCATCGGTCCGCGTCGAGGTACTGATTCCAGACTTCAAGGGTAATGAGGCAGCCTTGGACACCGTGTTTTCCGAAGAACCGGATGTGTTAAACCATAACATGGAGACCGTCCCAAGGCTATACCAACGCGTCAGGCCCCAAGCCCGGTATCAAAGGTCTCTGGATGTCCTCAAACGGGCAAGTCGGGCTGGTCTTATCACCAAGAGCGGCTTCATGGTCGGGCTGGGGGAAACAGACGAAGAGGTGCGAGCCCTGCTACGGGACCAGTTTGAATACGGTTGCAATATCGTGACAATCGGTCAATACCTCAAACCAACGCAAAGGCACCATCCCGTTGTCAGGTATGCCTCTCCAACTGAGTTTGATGCATGGAAAAATTACGGGCTTTCACTGGGGCTCACAACCGTTGAATCGGGGCCACTGGTCCGAAGTTCATACCACGCCTTCGACTCGTTCAGAAGCTCGAAATCATAACCGGACATATAAATTCCGAGAAATATTTCACCTGTTGAATAGGTCAACACTGTCCAACCAGATGGTAACTGGGCCATCATTGAGTAGTGAGACCTCCATATTTGCTCCGAAAAGTCCGGTCTTGACCACAACTCCGGCATCCCCCAGCAGGTCCACAAAGCGATCGAAGAGTGCTTGGGCATCCTTGAGCGGGATGGCATTCGCAAAACCGGGACGACGTCCCCTGCGACAATCCGCATGAAGTGTGAACTGGGATACGGCAAGAATAGCCCCCCCCGTATCCAATAAAGACCGGTTCATACGATCCTTCGAATCATTCATGATTCTCAGGTTCAGAATCTTCTGGATCATGGGCTCAATAACCATATTCGGCTTACCAAAGTCCTCACAGCCAAAACCTACCAGTAATAGATAACCCGGTCCAATACTGCCGGTCTCTTGGCCGGCCACCGTGACCCGTGCCCATTTAACACGCTGGATCAGCACCCTCATTTAACCCCCCTGACCATTGCAGAGACATCCGAGCAAGCACTTCAACAACTGAGTTGCCCGCCAGTGGCCCCATCTTACCCGAAATTCAGAATGGAGTCGAACACACCGCATGGTATCTGCCTTGATTTGAATCTAGGGGGAACTGGATTTATACATTCAGTCGCGTGCGATATAAACCGATAAGTTCTCCAGCACACCTCCATCAATCCTGGATACCTGCAGGCTACAGGACCAACAAGTTATTGAAAATCAATTGGATATGACCAAATTCCAGGATCTCATGCCCAATCCAGCAGAAAGCCGGAAATCGTCGGGACTCGAGGGAAATCTACGTTCCGTAAAGCTGGCTAATATTCTGAAATTTCTATCAATGGGAAGAATGACGGGCCACCTGATACTCAGCAGTCCTGACTTCCGAAATGTAAGTCTGACCTTCCGAGAAGGATGCCTGACAGGAACGATGTCACCCGATCGCCCAATGAAACCTGGGCAAATCCTGATCCATAGCGGAGATCTAGAACGAAGTGACCTGAAAAACATATTGCTTGTCCAGAGGGAGTGTAAAGATAGCTAGAAATTGGGAGCCCTGCTGCTCAATCACGAGCTTGCATCCCGGGAACAGATCATCACGGCCCTGAATCTGCAGGTTAAAGAGGAACTGTGCGAACTGTCCAGTTGGAATGGCGGGGACTTCAAGTTTGAACAAGCCACAGATACTGATAAGGTGGGTATAGCTATCTCAATCAATATCGATGATTTGGTTGATCAGAGGATTCTAGACCATGAGAAGTGGGAGTCCATGGCCGACGATCCGAAACCCCATCCGCAAGATTCAACGCACGGTCATGATATTCAACGCTATCCTAAGCGGACTGTTCTCCGGCGCATTTGGCTATCTGGCCTAGCTGTTGTTTTTTAGCCCCGGAAAATAAGCCGCCGTCCACCAAGCCAGTTTCTCTTAAAGCCCCGGATTTAAACCCATCTACCATACGGGCCAAACATAACTTGATATTTAACCCCGGAATATTCATCAATGAATGTATGGTTACCGAGTTTACAAGCTGCTCCGGATGGATCGATTTCCTATGACCTCTGCCCTAACCCGGATCCAACTAGATTCCTTGGAGCATGTTAGCTCCGGAAAGGTGCGGGAGATCTACGGCTGCGACCAAGATGTGCTATTGGTCGCCTCGGACAGGATCAGCGCCTTCGATGTTGTATTCGACCAGGGAATCCCCCATAAGGGGCGTGTCCTGACGCAGCTGGCCGCATTTTGGTTTGAGAAGACATTAGATATTGCTGCCAACCACATGGTCACAATCGATTTCGACATGATGCCCCCTGAGGTTAGGATCTGTCCCGAACTCGAGGGACGTACCACCCTTTGTCGAAAGGCCGAGGTATTGCCCGTCGAATGTGTCGTTCGAGGATATCTGGAAGGCTCGGCCTGGAAGGAATATCAGAAAAACGGGTCGGTTTGCGGGGTTCGTCTGCCCGAAGGACTACAACGCTACTCCAAACTGCCCGAGCCAATCTTCACCCCTGCCACCAAGGCTGAACAGGGTGAACATGACCAAAATATAGACTTTCGACGGTGTACTCAGATTATCGGCGCTCGCCGTGCCACCCAGGTTCGAGACTTGAGTCTGCAGCTTTATCAGGCTGCCTGCCGTTATCTCGAAACCAGGGACATCATCATTGCGGACACCAAATTCGAGTTCGGGTTGGCTGATGGAGAACTTATTATTATTGATGAGATGCTGACACCGGATTCCTCCCGGTTCTGGATCGGAGGGTCATTTGAATCGTCGGGCGAACCGGTTAGTTTCGATAAGCAGTATGTCCGGAACTATCTCGAAACCCTGGACTGGAACAAGTCACCGCCCGCACCCATTTTACCGGAGGAAGTCATTTTCCAAACATCCCAACGTTATCTTGACATATACCGGAAAATAACCGGCCATTTGCCTGGGTGGATTTCCTGAAATCTGGGCCGGTCACCCATTCCAACTGAAGGCAGACATAAAACCAAAAACCCTTGCATGAAAATCGACCTGTCTAACAGTCGAAACGATAAGTTGACCGCCATGAAATCCCTACAGATCCAATGTACTCAGTTCATCCCGCTGATCAGGAAAATCCTTGAGAACCCGGCGATCACCGAACCAGACGTCCGCCAGGACTCTCTTTCTCTTTACCTTTAATGCCATTCATGGCCAAATGGACGTTACTTTAACCTTTGGTAAGAGCCTGCATGATCTTGCTTATCGACAACTATGACTCCTTTACCTACAACCTAGCACAGTATCTGGGTGAACTGGGGGCAAAACTTGAGGTAAGAAGAAACGACGATTTATCCGTTGAAGGTATTCGACAGCTCAACCCGGTCGCCATCGTTATTTCACCCGGCCCCTGCAGCCCAGATGAAGCCGGCGTGTCGGTTGATGCCGTCCGGCAGTTGGGCGATGCCATCCCGATCCTCGGAGTCTGCTTGGGCCACCAAAGCATCGGTCAGGCCTACGGAGCCAAGGTTGACCGTGCCCCGGAAATCATGCACGGCAAAACATCCAGAATCCATCATGACGGCATGGGCGTCTTCAAGAATATCGATAATCCCTTCACGGCAACCCGGTATCACTCTCTCATTTTGAAGCGAGAAACCATCCCTCCCTGCCTGCATGTCACTGGCTGGACGGAGGGGCCCCACCAGCTGGTCATGGGTATCCGGCATCGTGACCACCCTGTTCATGGGGTCCAGTTTCACCCTGAATCAATTCTTACATCCGTCGGCAAGAAACTGCTGGCCAATTTCTTGGAAACCCTCTGATTCAAGGGGGATCAAGTGGTGCTGCCCAGTCTAAGCCCCTACCAGATCCTCAAAAGCATGCGACCGAGGCAATGGCCCAAGAACCTGCTACTGCTGGCAGGCCTGTTTTTTGCCCGCAAGTTCAACGATCCACAGTCCATTTACGCCGCACTCAGCGGATTCATCATATTTTGCGGCCTATCCGGATCGATTTACCTTTTCAATGATGTCCTTGACAGGGACAAAGACCGAAACCACCCCCTCAAGAAATCACGCCCGGTTGCGTCAGGTGCCCTGTCACCTGGAATCGCGCTGGCCACCGCGGGGATCATAACAGGCGTATCCATGGCTTGGGGATTCCAGATAAGTCCCTGGTTTGGATGGTGTTCGACGGCCTATACCCTGATGATGCTCGCTTATTCATTGAAACTGAAGCACGTCTTCTTGGTTGATACACTGATCATCGCAATGGGCTTCCTGATCCGAGCCGTCTCCGGAGTCATCGTTCTCAGGACACCATCCGCCCATGTTGAACTGACACCATGGTTCGTAATTTGTGTGTTGTTCCTGTCGCTATTGCTGGCATTCTGCAAACGACGTGCCGAAAGGGCATCTATCCTTGGTGAAGCCCTCAAAACACGGCCTGTTTTGGCCTACTACTCAATACAACTGCTCGATATGATGATTGGTGTCAGCGCATCAGGAGCTATCCTCTCCTACACGCTATACGCGATGAGTTTCGCACGGCCATGGCTGGTGTTGTTAACCCTGATTTTCGTCCTTTTTGGAATCTTCAGGTATCTCCATCTTGTTTACGAAAGGGGACTGGGAGAAGCCCCGGAGATAATCCTGCTGACTGACCGCTCCATCCTACTATGCCTGCTGCTCTGGGGAATATCACTGATATTCATATATATGCCGGGGGGCTGATGAAACCGGCCCGATTTTGACCGGCCAGACAGAGATGCCAGCCACCCCGACAGCGGTTAAAATTATTCCTTAAAAAAGACATGTATAAAGTAATTGAATGCCTCTGGAATCATGCTATATATATGGTCTTGGAATCGTCTGGAATTGTTCTGCAGGGACATACTAGGAAAGGGCCACTGGCTGTCCTTTCAGATCCCCCCCCCCGAAGGGCAAGTCGGGTCGAAGGTGATTTTATCTTGTAAAATTTGGTTCAATACCATCATACAAGGTAGCCCGTGTGTCACCGACCAGAAGTCTTCACCTGCGCTGGATTACGAATTCAAGCTCAATAGTAGCAAGTGCAATATTCCCAATACGTGCCCATAACCCGGGTGGGTTTTTCGTTTTCTGTCCCGGCGTATTATTCCTTCATGTTATTCCGGCCACTAAATATCGTATCACCCGACTCGTTCCGATTTGACCCGGAAAAGCCCGAATCCAAAGGTTGACCATGTCTTGCGGCTCCACCGGCACCTCGACCGTAATGAACAGTCAAGAATGCAATGTCTCCGTTAACGATGTCGTACTATCGATCGCGACAGCAAACGGTACCGGAAGCCAGTCAGCAAACCTGATCCTGACCCGTTCCATTTTCCAAATGGGTGTCCCGGTCAGCGCAAAGAATCTCTTCCCCTCAAACATTCAAGGGCTTCCGACCTGGTTCTCCATCCGTGCCAACCGCAATGGCTACACCGCCCGCCGCCCGGATGTCGATATTATGGTCTGCATGAACTCGCGCTCGGTCGAGGAGGACCTGAGAGGATTAAATCCCGGAGCGGTCGTCCTGATTCGGGACGACCTGATGGGACACGTAGCCCGGGACGACCTAAAGGTCATCCCCGCACCCTTCAGTTCGATGGTCAAGGAAGTCTGCCCGCTGGCCAAGATTCGAAAACTTGTCATGAACATGCTGTATGTCGGCGTGCTTGCATATTTTCTCAAACTCGACCTCGATGAAGTCAACCGGGCGATCGATAGGCAGTTTTCCGGAAAGAAGAGTGCCGCCGACCTGAACCGTTCTGCAATGAAAGCCGCGTGGAAGTGGGCCAACGAAAACGTGGACCTGCAATGTCCCCACCGCATTGAAAGGATGGACGGGACCGACGACAAAATCCTAATCGAAGGGAACCAAGCCGCCGCGCTCGGGGCTGTCTGGGGAGGCATGACTCTGATGGCTTGGTATCCGATCACACCCAGCAGTTCGCTTGCGGAGGCAGCCATCGATTACCTTAAGACCTATCGACATGACCCGAAAACGGGCAAAGCAACATATGCGGTCGTTCAGGCCGAGGATGAACTGGCTGCATTCAGCATGGTGGTGGGGGGAGGCTGGGCTGGGGCTCGTTCTATGACCACTACAGCAGGGCCCGGGATATCACTTATGGCTGAACTTGCTGGACTTTCATATTTTGCGGAAATTCCGACCGTCATTGTTGATGTCCAGAGAATGGGCCCGTCAACCGGGCTTCCGACCCGGACCTGCCAAGGTGACATCCTGAAGGCTTATTATCTTTCCCACGGGGACTGCCGCCATATCTGCCTGATTCCCGGAAACGCCCGCGAATGTTTCGAGATGATGGCAGAGTCATTTAATCTGGCGGAGAGATTCCAGACTCTGGTCTTCATGCTCAGCGACCTAGACCTTGGCATGAACCTCTGGATGAGCCCGCGCTTCGATCCAGTCAAAAAACCGATCGATCGCGGCAAGGTCCTAAGCGCAAGTGACCTTGAAAAGCTGGATGTTTTCAATCGGTATGAGGATATTGACGGTGATGGAATTCCCTATCGGACACTACCCGGCACACCACATCCATCGGCCGCCTATTTCACCCGTGGCACAGGCCATTCCACGGCTGCGATGTATTCGGAAAACCCAGAGGATTGGAAGGCGAACATGGACCGGCTCAATTGCAAGTTTGAAACGGCACGCAAAGAGCTTCCGGAGCCAATCTGTTTGACGCATGAAAACCCGCACATCGGAATCATCGCCTATGGATCATCCGACCCGGCGGTCATCGAGGCCCTGGATGTCCTGAATCAGCAATATGATATTACCGCGGATTACATGCGGGTTCGGGCATTACCCGTCCACCAGCATGTTTATGAATTCATCAGGAAACATGAGCGAGTTTTTCTCGTTGAACAAAATCGCGATTCGCAGTTGCATAGTATCATGTCCAGCGAGGAACCGAATCTCATGACAGACGTGTGTGCTATCCTACATTACGATGGCATGTCGATTGACGCCGCCACCATTGTCCGCCAGATTCTAGAAAGCTGACTCGATCACAAACCGCCGGGAATTGATTCGAATGACAAACCCCTCCACCACTAAAGCCGCACCCAAGCTCAACCGTCTTGGCCGATCTAAGGCCGATTACAAGGGTAGACCCTCTACACTTTGTAAAGGCTGCGGTCATGATTCGATCACGAGCCAGCTAATCCAGGCCTTCTGGGAGGCGGATATTGACCCTTGGCAGGTCGCCAAAATGAGCGGAATCGGTTGCTCCAGTAAAACAACCGCCTATTTCCTCGATGAATCACATGGATTCAACAGTGTTCACGGACGGATGGCACCAATATCCACAGGAGCTTACCTCGCCAACCATAATTTGGTCTATATCGGCGTGAGCGGAGACGGCGACAGCGCATCGATAGGGCTGGGAAATTTCCTGCACATGGTACGACGGCATGTCCCGATGATCTATATCATCGAGAACAACGGTGTTTACGGCCTCACCAAAGGCCAGTTCTCTGCAACCGCTGACAAGGGATCACTCAGCAAGGGAGGCGTCATCAATCAAAGTGAACCCATTGATTGCTGTGCTCTGGCTATCCAAATGGGATGCGAATACGTCGCCCGTACGTTTTCAGGAGACTTCAAACAACTTGGCCCACTGATCAAGGGAGCCCTCAGCCATACCGGAACCGCGTTGATCGATATCGTCTCACCCTGTATTACATTCAATAACCATGAAGGCTCGACAAAAAGCCTGGCTTATGCCAAGTCCCATGAGGAGCAACTGCATGAGATCGGGTTCGTCCCCCAACATGAACCCATCACCGCAGATTATGATGCAGGTGAGATCATCAAGATCGACCTGCCCGACGGGTCATCAATTCTATTGAAAAAACTGGACAGGAACCACAATCCCGCAAACAAGCTTAAGGCCCTAAACCTACTGATGGAAGCGTCTGAAAGCCAGTTATTCCTAACCGGCCTGATTTATTGTCGATCCGATACAAATCCCATCGAGGACCAGTTAAATCTGGTCGATGAATCCTTGGCTACGCTACCTGAATCCATGCTCCGTCCCCCACCTGAAAAGCTGAGGGAGGTCATGGATTCCCTGTCCTGAACGACCTCTGATGAATCCCGCGGAGACCTAATTAGTTCCCCTTATCAATCGGGCAGAGAGAGCCTTCAGAGGATCTGAACCGTCTTAGCATTTAAACCCGTTACACAGCATACCAAGTAAGGGGCTGCCTTTTACTGAAGTCTGTAGAAGGGATCAGACATTTTCCAGATCCGGCTGGATCTTTAGCACACCGAACCCATGACGGATCAACCTCCAACGGATAAATATCGCGCCAATCGTCGCACAACCCATGATGAAGGCCGCAATCCAAAAGGGCCAGTTGGGCCCCAAAAGATCGTAAAATATCCCGCCACCGAGAATCGGGCCCAACAACCGCGCCAGGGCGGAACCGGACTGGCTGGTTCCCAGCACGTTTCCCTGTTCATGCTCACCCGCACATCTCGATATCAGTGACATCAGACAGGGCGACGCCATCCCGTGCCCGACCGAAAGCACTGCAAGCGGCAGGTAAATCCACCCCGGATGGGCACAAGCCGGTAATATGGCCAAGCCTAGGCAAAGTACGGCCGAACCGACAATCATCCAGATTTGCTCCGGAATGAACTTCACCGCCTTGCGGACGACATAGCCTCCCACAAACGCAATCACCAGCCCGATAAAAATCATAAGCTTATAAATACCTGTGTTGCTGTGTCCCATCACCTGTTGCGCAAAAATTGAGAACACGCTCTCCATCATTGCAAAGGCAAACGTAATCACGAAGAAAAGCAGGATCAGCGGCCCGATCGCCGGGTGACGTAATATTTCAAGCATCTCCGATAGCGAAGCAAACCGGCGAGTCTGTATCCGTCCCAACTTCTCCCTCGGCAATGATTCCGGCAAACGAAAATAAGCCGCAAGCAGGTTTAGTCCACAGATCACAGTCCCTAGAATCCCAGGGCCGACATGGGCATAGTCTGCAGGCCTGGCTGATTCCCAAGCCCCAGACGACAACGCTCCCAACACCGGGCCAAGGGCGAAACCCAAACCAAAGGCCATGCCAATCAGCCCCATTCCCGCTGCGCGGTCCTTTTCCGGAGTGACGTCGGCAATATAAGCCTGAGCTGCGGTGATATTACCCCCACAAATCCCCGCTAGAACACGAGAAAACAACAGGAGCGGGAAACTTGTTGAGATCGTAAGGAGTAAATAGGAGAGCGTTGATCCTGCAAGGCTGAGTAGAATGATCGGCCGTCGACCACGTCGATCGGACAACCGACCCCAAAACGGCGCAAACAGCATCTGCATCAGCGAGTAGGATCCCATCAACAGCGCCATTGCGATACCGGGATGCTCAGGCCAGAATACCGAACCGGTCGGACCCAGAATTGGGATGATAAGCCCGAAACCGATCAGGTCGATCAGCACGGTGAAAAAAACGATTTTTTTATCCGCTGTTCTATTCATTGCCACTCACATTCCGTGATCGTAATCGCAATCGTCAGCGTAATCGAGGCCGAAATTACAGCCGGCCGAGATAAAAGCCCTCAGGGTTCAATTTTAAGCAAAGATCCCTCCAGATTCCCAATTTCCCATGAATGTAATAAGCCTATCCGCTGGATCCATTGTCTTGATGATGGGTGTCAAACCCGATGACTCGCGGTTATCGATATATACCCCTCTCATCCATATTTTTAGGCCTTAACGATGACCTTATATGAAATCAAGCTATAGAAATCTTTGCCTAGATGGAATAGAGGTTGCATATGATATCATGCAGTGATGGTTAACGGCTAAAGTCGTATAAAAATGTTCCATACAGTGCTTTTTTGTTCCTGTTTTGAACAAGATTCCATATAAATGTCCAAATATGAACATCTTTAAATTGCATCGATCCATAGGCTTCTGGGCGGTAATGTTGTTGCTTCTGGCACTTGCGCTGCAATACACAGGAGGATTATACATTATTGAACTAACTAGATTTGCGAAAGAAAAAGGCTTAGAGAACCACATGGCCGATCTGGGGCGTCTGGCTTCCACCGTCCTGAACCAAACAGTGGATGATCTTCACGCTTTGGCGCAGGAGTCAACTTGGGCAGAAAACCCCGATTTATTCGTGTCCGATTCACCTCCAGATCCTGACACGGAAACCTATCTGGCTGGCTTGGATTCATCCATTAGTTCTGTTGTCATCGAATTCGCTGAACGCTCCCGACTTTCCTCGATTGTCATCCTCGATCGCTCGGGAATGATTCTTTTTCATACCGATGATCCCGACCAGATCCTCGAGTTTTGGCCTTACGACCAGCCCTGGGTCAAACTCGCGCTGGACGGACAAACTTCCTCGCCCCCGGCCTATCCTGTCGATAATCTGATGTTCAAACGCTTCTACATACCGATGAAGATGATACCCAATGTTTTACCGGGGGATTTATCCACCTCGTCGAGCAATCTGGAAGACAAACCACCCGGGTCGGAGGATGTCAATGCCCTGATCTGCCTGGTTGCAGGTCGTGATTACCTCGGCGAGATTAAGCATCTGACCCGTAGCGTCCACCGTACGGCATTTATCCTGACACTGCTTCTCGCGCTGATTGGATATTTAATCTACCGTATCATGCAGCAGCAGCGAAAGGTCGAAAGGCAGGCTTCAGAAGCCGACCGCTTGGCAAGCCTAGGCACACTTGCCGCAGGCTTTGCACACGAACTACGTAATCCGCTCGGTATTATCCGAGCCTTCATCGAAGATCTTGAACACAGTCTAAGGAACCACCAAAAACCCGAGGGCAGTATTGATCTCTGCGGGGACATCATCGAGGAAACCGACCGGATGAATCACTTGATCAGCCAATTCCTCGAATATTCGCACGACAACCGCCGTGGCAGCAATGCTTGTGTTCTAGAGTCGATTCGCAGCGTCAGGGTGATTCTATCTCCCACAGCCGAGAAAAAGGGTGTCCAGATCGACATCCAATGTCACATCCCCAATGAAACACCGCAGGATTGCAGGGCTTCTATCAATCCTGATTCCCTGAAACAGGTCATATTGAACCTGTTAATGAATGCGATTGAGATGTCCGGTCGCGAAACTAGAATCCTCTGTAACATCGGCGCGACAACCCGGCAGGTGACTATTGCAATACGTGATGAAGGTCCCGGCATCCCTCCCGGTAATGCCAAGCATATTTTTGAACCCTTCTATAGTACACGACCCGGAGGATCGGGCCTAGGTCTAGCCGTCTGCCGCCGGATTGTCCAGGATTATGGCGGCACGCTTAATCTGGATACTTCGTACAAGCTCGGGGCCCTATTCGTTATCCGCCTGCCGAGGACAAAAGGACGGGCGGACCCATCAGACAAGCAAGAAGTCATTGGAATAAATTTTGACAACACCCAACAGGAAAGGGACGAATGAAGTCTGGTCAATCCAGAACCGGAAACAATTGAGAGATCGAAATAAGGTTAACCAAGGAGCCCATGCCATGACGACGGCATTAAAAATCCTGATACTTGACGACGAACCCAAGATGGGAAGAATCCTGTCACGGATCCTTAAACGTGAGGGACATGATGTCTCAGCCTCCAGTGATCCAAACGAGATACTCGGGAAGATCCATGACTCTCCGGTGGACCTGGCAATCACGGACCTTAAAATGCCGGGAATGGACGGACTTGAATTCATGAGGCAGGCACGCAAAATACAGCCGAATCTGGACGTAATTATGATGACCGCCTTTGCAACGGCGGAAACCGCGGTAGAGACCATGAAAGAAGGAGCTTTCGATTATCTCATCAAGCCCTTCCCCAACGAAGAGATGATAATGGTCGTTTCTCGCGTTGCTGAACGCCGCAGGTTGCGTGATGAAAACAGGCGCCTCAAGGAAAGGCTATCGGACCGATTCAATCATGAACAGATCATATCGGTCAGTCATAACATGCGTGAGGTCATGAAACGGGTGGGCAAGGTTTCCGTCAGCGAAGTATCTGTGTTATTGAGGGGTGAAAGTGGGACCGGCAAAGAGATCCTTGCAACCGCTATCCATGAAAACAGCTCGCGCTCGGAGAATGTTTTAATCCGAATCAACTGCGGCGCCCTCCCCGAATCGCTACTCGAGAGCGAGTTGTTTGGCCATATCAAGGGAGCCTTCACCGGCGCTGTCGAGACGCGTAAAGGCCTTTTCGAGGAGGCCCATGGGGGATCCATCTTCCTGGACGAAATCGGTGAAATCAGCCCTGCGTTGCAGGTCAAGCTACTACGGGTGCTGCAGTCGGGCGAATTCCAGCGCGTGGGAGATACCCAAACCCTCCATGCCGATGTTCGAATTATCGCGGCCACCCACCGCGACCTGGAAAAGATGATCCAGCAAGGCGAGTTTCGCAGTGATCTCTATTATCGCCTGAACGTTGTCCCGATCATGATCCCTCCACTGCGGGATCGACCCGAGGATATTCCGGCACTGATTGACCATTTTCTTATGCGGATCCGCGAAAACAGCAACAAGACCATTCAACTGGCAAGAACGGCCTTTGACCGCTTGACTGCCTATGACTGGCCCGGAAATATCCGTGAACTCGAGAATGCAATCCAACATGCCCGGGTTATGTGCGAAGAGGATATAATCCAAGTCACGGATCTACCCGTTGTGATCCAGATTACACTCCCTGACCCCCTTGGGAACCAAAAGCCAGGAGAGAATTCCCACCACATTGACAACCAGTTAACATTGGATGAAATCGAGAAAAAGGCATTGATCGATGCACTCAATGCGGTGAATTATAATCATACACGTGCCGCACAAAGACTGGGTATCACCCGCCGAATGCTGGGTTCCCGACTAGACAAATACAATTTACCCAGAAAAATAACGGATCGCGTGGTGGAGTCCATATCTATTCCCGATTCTCGCCTTAAAGATAAATCATGAAGACAATATCACCGGAAAAACCCCTTGATCCTCATATCCACAAGTCATCTTCCTGGATCACGGTGCTGGCCCTGATACCCGTATTATTGGTCGGGGTTAAAGCAATGGGACAACCCGATATCCCCGGCATTAATCATCACAGATCTGATGTTATGCCGGTTGAAATGATAAGTAGCCAGGAACAAGGATCCGAGAGACACCACTCTCTCCGGGGCCCATTTTTGGATAAATCACGACACAATCCCGCACAGCAAACACATGAGCGTTCATCCTTCTTCAAACGGCGTAAGTGGGAGAAGATGACTTTTGAAGATCCCCTGGAGAAGGAAGATCTGATCCGAATGGACAGTTATCTCCAAAAACTCATTGAACAGCATTCCATCCTGGCCAATGAACTCGAAAATATCAGCAGGGATATCGGCGGATCCATGTCTAACAGCATCAATCCCGCTCCCAGTCCAAAAAAGGTCATCAGGAGCCCGAAAATACGCAAGATGATGGGTAAACAGCACCGACTGATCAACGAACAACGCAATATCAGGAAAAAGATGGGTCGACACCTTTTCAAGATAGCGGTCAACCATCCACAATGGGGGCACCTCGTGGAACCTGATGGCAATGGTATTAATAATGCCACATCGGACATCACTCTGACACGCTGGGCAAAGGCCCATCTATATATCAGTAATGGGGATATCAGGAATTTTGTGGTCATGTTTCTCGGGAAACCCTTGGGCACGGGAATTTACCGGCGTATTAATGAGGCATTGGACAGGCAATCCGACATGACCGAGCCTGGGCACCCGGTTGCTGATGATCCGGAATGGATTAAAGGACATCAGCACGACTCACAAAACCTCGGGGGGAGATTGATACGATTGGAAAGACATATTCGCAAACTGAAACAGGTGATCCATAGACAAGCCCGGGAAATTGATCGATTGCGGTCGATCCTTGAAGGCAAAGTTCCCCGGTCGACAGATAAAATACCGACAGTCGAATAACCGTATCCCAGAAATAGGCATCCCGGACACGAAGGATGTGGATGCAGAATTTCAAATAATCTTTATGGGTGACAAATTGAGTTCGGGTATTTCATTGAGCCCAGACCAAATACTTTATTTCGGGGTTGAATCCAAAGCTCCAGCAAACAAACCGAATTTCTTTCTGGTGGGTGCGTCAATGGTGTGACAATATATGATAATTAGGACACCGGAATAACTGTTTTCCCCGGTGAATATCGAACCGTTGGGAACCGGATAAACGATGGAATTCAGTCTCGATAAATTCTACCAGATTAACCGGCGAGCCCTGATCTGGGTCATTCTGCTGGTCCTGATATTTTTACTCCGTGATTTCTTTGGCCTTGTGTTCCTAACCTTCGTCTTTGCATTCCTATGCGAGGCGATGGTCAAGTTCAGTGGCGTAAAACTGGGTCTTCCCCGTCGACCAGCTATTCTCATCGTATACGGCCTGTTCCTAGTAGTCCTGATCTCGCTCCTGGTCTTTGTCGTTCCGCGTGTAAACAAGGAAGCTTGGAAACTGGTCGGGAACTTGGGCGATATTCAAGAAAAAGTTGTCGATCAGAAGAACTTTCTAGTCAGGAAATATCCGGCCCTTGATGACGCTTTCACGAGTTACCTCAGGGGGGCGATCGCCCCTGAGGCACTTATCCATGTCAAGAATCAACTGGGAGCAAAACAGACCGATCTGAAACTTGAGGATCATGAGACCTATTTCACACAATCCCTGTTTCTGTCGGATAAAGATAATCTCACCTCAAATATGCTTCAGATGAAGATCAGCGAGTTTCACAACTATGAAGAAAGTCTTCTCCTAGCTGAGTTCAACAAGTCCATAGTCACAAAAGTTCGTGAATTCATCTTCGACAAACTTCCCAACCTGATTAATGTCGCCATCACCGTTCTCCTGTCGCTCCTGTTCAGTTTCCTGATCATGATTGACATTTCACGCCTGGGACGGGAGGTTGCGAGCCTGAGACAGTCCCGGTTGCATGATTTCTATGAGCAGACGGCGCGGCCGGTCCTGCGATTTGCCTATGTTGTCGGCCGTGCCATCCAGGCTCAGTCCGTCATTGCAATCATCAATACACTCCTGACACTCGTGGGCATGTATCTGCTAAACATCTCCTCACTTGCAATGTTGTCCGTGATTGTGTTCTTCTGCAGTTTCATCCCGGTTGCCGGCGTGTTTATCTCGACAACACCAATCGTCCTAGTGGCGCTGAATAGCGATGGAGGTATGACAACTGCGATCTTGGCGATCGTCATGGTCACGGTGATTCACATCGTCGAAGCATACGGCCTGAACCCGTTGATCTACGGGAAACACATGAAAATCAATCCCGTCTTGGTATTGATCATCCTGTTCCTCGGACACCATCTGTTTGGGATATGGGGTGTGCTGCTCGGGGTTCCGGTGACGCATTATTTTATCCATGATGTCTTTGGCGTTCCGGTCTGGAGTGAAAAGAGAATGGCGCCCAATCCAGGGGTCAATCCAATTTCAGACAACAAGGATCAGATTGCGATCCAGCAGAAGGATCCGAATATACCCAGACATGATGGATCCGGCCCGTTGACGACTGATGAAGATAATTCCAGAAATGATGCGTGAACAGCGTAACTAAAATATTTATTCACATATTTTCTATGTATCCGGCCGCAATAATATGTGAATAACGGGTAGGCCCTATTCTGACTGAAGACTCACCTCCATGAACACCAATTTCCTGCTTGTCACCCTTGCGCTACTGGCCACATTCAACCTCTTATTGTTGCTGTGCCTTCTATTACGCAAGACATCGAATGCTTCCGAACAGTCATTACGCGAAGAATTGGGTGCCGGGCGTGATGAAGCCGCGAGACGCGGCCTCGAGTTGCGCAAGGAAGTCTCAGGAAGTCTGGCCAAAACAGTGCAGACGCTTTCCGGAACGTTGGTCCAGTTAGGCAATATTCAAAAGCAGCAACTTGATAGAGTCACTGCGGATGTAGAGTCGATGCGGGCCAACATCAGCGAGCATTTGGACAAAATACGCAAGGTCAACGAGGAAAAACTCGAGGAGATGCGCCGCACGGTTGACGAAAAACTTCAGGGCACCCTGGAGAAGCGGCTGGGTGAATCCTTCAAACTGGTCAGCGAACGGCTAGATGCCGTACACAAGGGCCTCGGCGAGATGCAGAATCTTGCCACTGGCGTGGGTGATCTTAAGAACGTTCTGACAAACGTCAAGGTACGGGGCACGTGGGCAGAGTACCAGCTGGAAGCAATTCTCACGCAGGTGCTGACCCCAGAGCAGTTCGACCGCAACGTGGCGACCAAAGAAGGTTCGGCTGAGCGGGTCGAATTTGCCATCCGCCTACCCGGCCGGGGTGATGAACCCGACAACTGCGTCTGGTTGCCGATCGACTCCAAGTTTCCCCAGGAGGATTACCTGCGCCTTGCCGAAGCAGCCCGTGAGGGGGACACCGACGCGGTGGCCCAGTCGGTTAAAGAGCTTCTGCGATCCGTCACCCAGTCGGCCAAAACAATCAGCGAGAAGTATCTGAACCCGCCCCGGACGACCGACTTTGCTGTGCTATACCTGCCGACCGAGGGGCTTTATGCCGAGGTGCTGCGCCAGCCGGGGCTGGTCAGTCAGCTTCAGCAGGACCACCGAGTGGTCGTCAGCGGGCCCACCACCATCGCCGCGCTTCTGAACAGCCTGCAACTCGGCTTCCGTTCACTCGCCATCGAACAACAAGCGAGCGAAGTGTGGCAGGTGCTGGCGGCTGTCAAGACCGAGTTCGGCAATTTCGGCGGCGTGCTGGCCAAGGTCAAAAAACAGCTGGCCACCGCCAGTAATACCATCGACGAGACGCAGACGCGCACTCGCGTCATGGCGCGTAAATTACGGGAAGTCGAACAGTTGCCCCCAAGCGGAAGCGACGAACTACTCGAACTCAAGTCTGAAGATGATCTCAAAAAAAACTGAGCTTCTTGCACGTGCATTTAATGGAAATTATTTTTTGTCCGCCAGTGGCGTCGGCGACAGGCCCGAAAAAAAGTATATCAGTCATTCCCATCATCACCAATTGCTTCGACAGGACAACCCTCAAGCGCCTCAATGCAAAGTTGGGCTTCCTCATCATTCTCAGGCTGTTTGACTACGAATGAATATCCCCCATCTTCATTCCGGGTGAAATTATCCGGTGCCGTCGCTCGACAGGCATCACAGTCGATACAGGTATCATCTACATAAAATTTTCCCGCTGAATTGTCCGGGTATTTTGCATCTTTATCGGCCATCGGATATTATTCCTCCCAAGTGGTCGGCAAACGTGCGGGGGGATATTTTAACCCAACCCCGTCCTATCCATTCCTGACAGTGAATCCCCGAAGAGGAACTCCCCTCCACTCTAACCCCGGATACCTGAACAATCCAGTATTCTCCGATCCCCGCTCGAGATTCAAATCCCACATCGAAACAATTCAGGCCCGCAGACGGGCTTGCAACCCGTTCAGTTCATCTCGAATGGCCGGACAGTCCAAAAAAGAAACGAGATGACCGGAAAAGACCAGAAATAAAGACAGCCACTGGCCTCGGGTAAATCTCAAAAAGATCTTTCATGTCCCCCCGCCGCTACTCAGGACTTCCACCAGCCCCTCCTGAGCCAGTCCGGCGTGTCATTCAGGATCCCGAACGGCCTCTCGACATCAGGAATCCCACCCTCAACACCCTCGAAACCCATTTTCAGGACTCGGCCGCTCTGTCCAATCCAGGACATGACCAACGGCCACTCTTTAGCATCTCTCCACATAACCGGATAATATTCTGCTGTCTGGGAACCATCGCGTTAGCAAACGTTGACGGATTCTTGCCGTGGCTCCTCATTTCCTCACAATGATTCATTCCCGAATTTTTGAGCTCATAATGCAGCAAGATCTTCTCGTCTGAAACCACAATACTTACCTTGACCGACCGATGGGCTTTGCCGCCTCGACTTTTTTCTTCTTCCTCGCAGCTAGCGCATGCTGGGTTCTATTGTTGGTATAATCGTTCCATTTATCAACAAGCGGTGTTGCGACGAAGCAGGATGAATATGTCCCGACAATCGTGCCCAACAGAATCACCTTGGCAAAAGGTTTCAACCCTTCACCACCAATGACCAGAAGCGCCAACACGGAAACCAGCAACGTACCCGATGTGATTACGGTCCTGGACAGGGATTGATTCATCGATAAGTTGCAAAGTTGTCTAAATGTACTGCCGAACACCGTGCGCGTATTTTCCCGCACGCGGTCGAAAATGACAATCGTGTCGTTTACCGAAAAACCGAGCAGGACCATCAGTGCGGCAACAACCTCCAGCGTGATCTGGACCTTCCAAAGTGTCGCCAGCAGGACCACAATTGTCAGGTCATGAACCAACGCTATGATAGCAGCAACCCCAAAGAATGGCTCGAAACGGAACGACAAATAGATCAGGATGGCTATCGATGCCAGCAGAACAACCCACAGGGCCAGTTCGCGGAATTCACCGCTGGTTAGAGCGCCGAATTCAGCCCGACCCGCGATCTTGAATGAATCGCCGAATTTTGAGCTCAATGCCTCATCAAACTTTTGTTCCGTTTTAGGTAAAGAGGGACCGGTCTCATCCTCAACCAGCTTGGTTTCAACCTGATAACGATTCCCCTCACTAATTATCGGAATAACCCGGGGATCCTCAAGACCATGCTCAAGCATGGTCGCGCGAATTGCCTCCTCCTTGACTTCGTCATTATCAAAACGAACCTCAGCTCGAACTCCGCCAGCAAAATCCACCCCATACTGGAGGCCACCGCCGGTAACGACCATAACAGCTGTTATTACAAGAACACCTATGGAAAGAGGCCATGAAAATTTTCGGAGGCCGATAAAATTGATCGCGGGATTCCTGAATACGGTCAGCTTCCCCAAGGAAAGTTGTCCGAACTTTCCGAACCACAACGCGCAAAGTGTATAGGTGACAGTCAAACCCGTGAACAAATTGGCGATCAATCCGAAGGACATGGTCAACGCAAACCCCTTCACCGATCCTTCCGTAAACTGAAGCAAAATCAGGGCCGCCATCAACGTCGTCAAGTTTGAATCGAGAATAACCGTGAATGCGCGATTGAATCCCAGCCCGATTGCCTGTCTGAGAGGCCTCCCAGCATCCAGCTCCTCACGAATACGCTCATAGATCAAAACATTTGCATCGACAGCCATGCCGATTGTCAGAAGAATTCCTCCGATTCCTGACAATGTTAGCGTTGCTCGTGCAAGCGACATAATCGCCAAGATTATCAAAACATTAAGAATCAGCGCGAATATCGATATGATCCCGGCCGTGCCGTAGTAAAGAATCATGAAGAATGTGACGATCAGAGCGCCCAGAATAAGCGCCTCGACCCCCGAAAGTATTGACTCAGCCCCCAGCGTCGCGCCGATACTATTCTTCTGCTCGATCTTCAGGGGTGCTGGCAGCGAACCAGCTTTGAGGATCTGGCTCAACTCTGTGGCTTCCTCGTTTGTGAACCCGCCTTCAATCACCGCCCGGCCATCTGTAATTGCGACCTGGATCGTGGGGGCCGACCGAACCACACCATCAAGCAGGATCGCCATCTGGCGTTTCGGCTCGGAATCGGCATACTTGGAGGTCATCTCGGAAAATTTTCTCGTTCCTTCGGGGTTGAACTCAAGAGAGACCTTTATCTGGTTCCTGAAATCCGTAGGATCATATTGAACCCCGGCCTCGCGTAAGTCCTCACCAGTCAACTGCGTTCTAGTGACTAGAATGAAATCACGCTCGGAATAGGTGACAGTCTGGGTATCCGGATCGAAAGATCCCAGTTTCCCATCCACGCGCTCACTGCCAACGGGCAGATTGGCTGTTGAGAAAAGACGACCGGTCACCGGATCCACCAGCGAATCACTTCTTTGGTGGACCATCCGAAACTCCAGATAGGCCGGCTTAATCATGTTATCGATCAGGCGGTCGGGATCCTTCACACCGGGAACTTGGACACGAATCCGATCAGTGCCCTGAAGTGAGATCCTAGCCTGAACCACCCCCAGCCCGTTGACCCGCTCCTCGATTCCTTTCTTGGCGCCATCAATCATATCCCGGAATTGACGGTCAATGTAAGATGGCGTGATATCAATACGGGCCTTCCTTCCGGCCTTCAGGGTCGACTCCAATGTCGGCCCGTCAAACTGAACCGTCTCCTCGAAAACCTTGATCAGGTCTGCGGTAACCTTCGAATTAGCGGGATTGGCAATACCGATATTAAAGGCCGCCTGACCCTTGATCGGTTCAGCATTCAGGGCCACCCCCAGATCATTTAACTCACGCCTGAGGATCTCTATGATGCCTTCAACCTCGTCGATCTCGGCTTTCTGCCGATCGAGCATCAGCGTGACATCTGCACCGCCCAACAGGTCCAGCCCAAGGGGAACGGCCCTGTCCCGCAACCGGTCCGCCGTCTCTTCCCAGGCAATCTGGTCCTGGTTGTCATCAAACCATTTCGACAACTTGGGATTTTCCTCCCTCCAGTTCTCCAGTGTCGCCTGGTCATCGGTATCGGGTCGGTCCACACCCTCGGGGCGGGGGGCCGTCAGTTCAACCCGTGTCTGCAGGTGCAGGTAATAGCGTGCTGTTGGCACAACTAGATAAACCGAAACTACTGCGACGCATGCAATGAGCGCGACGCGGATTTTTGAGATAGGTCTCATGTCTTTTGTTTTTTCTCCCTCGATCGGGCCGCAAGGTCACCCTCGTGGCCGGGTAGAATCAAAGTAGCTGTGTATTATTGATGATCAACTGAAAATCACAATTCAGGAAATTGGCCGCTTTGCGGGAAATCCGCATACGCGACATGAATATTTCAAAATATTCCATCACCTGGCTGATATTTGTATCAATTTCCAAGCGGAGCGTAATCCGGTGATTTTCACGATCGACCTCGATGGATGAATTGCGCGCCGCATAGTTGACCCGGTCATGGATATCGAAATTAATCATCTTTGGGTTCCTCACCCGGGAACGCAATACATCGCTCTTGTCTGCGAGAATCAGAGCCGCACAAGGATTGTTGACAGGTTCCCCAATCGTTTCATCATGGTTGGCGATTGCGCCACAAACAACCGCAATTTCCTCGACTGGCATCCTGCGTTCATGCAAAAGCGTATATGCAATCAACGCTGATGACTGTGGGTGCTCCGACCGATGAACCAAATTACCGATATCATGCAGAAATCCGGCCACCGATGCCAGTTCCATTTCCCGCCGCGGCAAGTTCAGATCCTCCAATATACGGAAAGCCCTCTGACTGACCCGGCCTACGTGCTTTAAGCCATGATCTGTGTAGCCAATCGTTTCGAGGTAACGGTCCGCCATCTGGATCATCGAGCAGATCTCCGGATCCGACCGCAGGGTCATGATCGTGATCCTGTCGGATTCAAGCCCCCCCTCCGGCAAACCCTCGGCCTCGGAAGCGATACTACGATCAATCGCCTCAAGTTCCTCACTCAGATTTCCGGCCGGATAAGTTTCATCCATGGGTCTTGATTGAATCACCTGTAGGACAGCTTGTTCTGAACAGTTCACACCGACCGCCGCAACTCGGTTTTTTCAGATTCCTTACCTGGAACAACCTGACTGATTGAATTCCGGCTGAAGGTCAGTGCTGTCTTGGGACAGACAATAATATTTACTGTATTCTCTTCCTTGTTGACCGATTCAACCTTACCGTGAATGCCCCCGGCCGAGATCACCCGATCACCTTTGGCGAGGTTGTCGATCATCAACTGGCGTTTTTTCTGCTCCGTTCGTTGCGGCCGCAAAATTAGAAAATAAAATAAAAGGGCGATGAAACCGAACATTAATAAAACCGGGCTCATACCACCCGGGGGTTGCTCGCTTGACTGAGCCGCCCAAGCAAGGATTGTTCTCAGCTTGTGTTCCATGCAACTCCATCCCCCCCCAATTTCAGGCCCATGTCACCCTTAAACTCAACGAAAAGTGAGGAGGACACAACCTCAATCTTTCCCGCGCAGGAAAAGGAGGTTCCTTTTATCATCCCGACCCTTTTAAGTCAATTGGGGATTGCAGGTCATGAGCTGAAAACGATAGAGTTACAGGATAATACTCTCTGCTCACTCCACCGCCATCCTCAGCGAAACCTGAAAAATACCCAGCTTTGGCTTCCTCCCTGAATGAATGACAATCAACTCATCGCCTTTGACAACAACCGGCGCCATCATTTGAAAATAAAACTCTTAGGTGGTCTGGATGAGGCGGGAAGAGGCTGCTTGGCCGGGCCGGTCGTCGCTGCCTGCGTAGTATTTGATTCTGGCGCCCCGCTACCCGGACTCAACGATTCCAAAAAAATCACTGCTACTAGGCGGAAAAGTTTGGTCGAGCCGATTCTTGAACATGCCAAATCATGGGGACTTGGTTTCGCGACAAATTTTGAAATTGACCGCATCAATATCCTGCAGGCAACACTTCTTGCGTCACGCCGGGCAATGAGAGATCTGAAACCCGCCCCGGAATTTTTACTGACCGACTACCTTAAACCCCGTGGCTGTAGCTACCCCCTTGAATCGCTGATCAAGGGCGACAACCGAAGCCAGGTCATCGCAGCCGCTTCGGTGTTGGCCAAGGTTGCCAGTGATCATATCATGATCGCCCTTGACAAAATCTACCCTGATTATGGTTTTTCCAGGCATAAGGGTTATGGTACCAAGGAACACAGGGAAACCCTGCATCTCCACGGACCATCCAAACTGCACCGTGTCAGTTTCGCCGGAGTCGGATTTTTCGACCTACCTGTCGAAAAAGGGTTGCTGAACTCGAACCCCCTGACGCACAAACCAGTTAACCGGTTGAATAAGCACCACTGGATGAGAATTCTCTCGAATAGTGGCCTGGATCTCGATCCCACTGAGTTGATACCCCTGATTTCCACCCGGTAACAGGCAGCATTTCCCTTGATTGAATATTGAACAAAATATTTGGTTGTCGTAATCATTGTCGTCGACATCATCGGAGATGTAGTATGACCACATCAAATCACCACAGGGGAGGGAAACGTGAGCCCACGCAAAAAAAGTCGATTCGGACCCGGAAATTTCATGATCCTAGTCGTAATCGGAATCATCGCCATGATCATCGCCACGGGCAATGTCGACCGAATAATGGAAAAGCTCTTCAGTGCCTATGCAGCATTAATCGTCCTGATTATCATATTTGAGTATCTGCTGATCAAAGGTTCAGACCGATCGACGATCTATCAGCGGGAGTTACAGGCCGCCGGAACAATCCGTCGTGATGACCTGCTCGCCATGCGTGAAATCGAGATCCGACTGGTTGAGTTAAAGGCAAGGATCACAACAAATATGGAAAGGGAACATGATCCCGAAGCGATCTGCGGCGCCATGAAAAAGTCTATGGACAACCTTGACGAAGCACTTCACCTGATCCGCAAGCGGATCTAACCAGAGTGCGCGGGGGAGCCTGTATTCATATTGCACTACGCTCCTACCCTGTCTTTCAAGCATCCGGACCCGTCGTGCTCCCTTTCTTCGACTTGGATCCCGCCTTAATGCTCTTGGCATCCAGCGGTTTCCCTTGCTTCACACGCTCCAAGGCCTCGGAAAGGGTCATGTTGCCGGGCAGAAGGCGCAATAATCTGCCCAAGGACTTGTTCATCTCAAGCAGAAGTGAATGCCAGTCCAGTTCCAGTTTTGACCGCGTGTTGTCATCCATAACCTGGATATGGGAAAGGCTGACCGACATGGAGAGCACATGCACAATTTCGGAGGCGTGTTCGAAAGCAGGCCCCATGGCCTCGGAAAACTGAAATTGCTTGCGGGAGAGTATCGTCATCGTCTGAAAAAAAGCTTTTTCTTCCGATGCCTCAATTTGTCGCTCTTCGATATCCCGCGCGAAAAACTGGAAATACTTCAACCACAAACTGATATATTCCTGGCAAACAGCTATTCGATTTTCCAGCGTCAGCAGGTTCTTGACATATTCCTTCTGTTCCTTCCTCAACTTAAACCGGACAACCTTGTTGATCGTACCCTTTGCTTCCCTATTTTTCCGTGCCATAATTACCACGTCCCGTAACAGGAATACCGGTATCCTTCAATCCGGGCGTTTCTGATCGAATCAGCCCGAAGCCCCTAGATCTGGTCAATCCGGTTGCATCGATTCAGTCTTTTTTAAAGACATTGAGGGTAAAGAAAAAATATCCGAGAACATGCAGAATTGCAATGATCGTCAGGACTTCGACCAGATAGACATAATTGTCACTTAGCCATTGAAACATGTCTATTCTCCGCCTTCATAACAAACGGCCTAAACCCTGTGGCCGTCCGGTTAATTCCTCGATCCCGATTCAAAACCCACGAAATGACACGACTTGCTGAACACCCATTGGCTTGAACTGAATCTGGGGGTACACAATTCCATGTTGGATCTGCTGTTGCTCCTGTCGCGCCTCATGAATCTGCTGAAAAGCGACTTGGACAATCCTTCTAGCCTCGTTCGTATCATACAGGTCGAGAATGAGCAGCTTCTCAAAGTTAACAGCCGCCAAACGGGACTTGGCTAGCATCGCGAGGGCCAACTGATGCAGACCCACTCGAGCTGGTGGAGGTGATATTTCCTTGACTTGAGTCCCTATCTCCGTGATACGGGTTCTGAGATCTGAAGGCGAGGTGGCTTCGATCAATGCCAACGCCTGGGCCTGGCCCCGCGGACCGATGACCATTCTTATCAGGGTCGCCGACCCGAGATTCAAAATCGGGGAAAATGCCTTCAGCTCATCGGTGAATTCCTTCATGTAGGTATTCAATCGAGCATCATATTCACGCTCATCCAAATGTGTTGCAATATCGACAAGGATCTCCTGTGCATCCCTGGCGTTACTGTAACTCGAACGATAATCCTGGCTCTGATAGTCCATCTGCGAATACTTTACTTTCAATTCAACCTGAGTCACCTTCCCTGGAAGATAGGTCCTGGCCCCGCGCGTCTCAAGTTTATCCAGTTGCTCCTGCATGGCCAGCACCAAATCCGTCAGAACTTGCGGGGTCATTTCGACCAAACCTGCTAGTTGGGCCTCCAGTAGGTTGACCTTGTCCTGAAAGTCCTCATAGTTCTCCGGATCAAATTCGTTTTTGATATTCTGAATTTGTTCCAGGACTACCGATAAATCATTGACCTGATAATAACCAGCCCCAACCTTCTGTGCTTCATTAAGTTTCGAATTAAGCATGTTCATTCGGTCGCGAAATGATTTGCGTTTCGCTGAACGTGTGACTTCCTGAGCGGTATTGACCGCGGTGACAGCCAATGATCTGGATAGGCTGAAGTCACCCCCATCCAACGCCTGCCTAGCCTGACCGGCATCGCTAATCACTTCTGCCAGTTTTTTCCTTTCATATTCCCAGGCGTAAAATCGCTTGGCAGTCGCGATGGCATTCTCAGACTCGATAACCTTTGCATATAGGGCATTATGCGCCTGCTGAACGGCCTGATCTCCAACGACAACAGCTTCACCGTAATGACCCGAATCGTAAAGGGCCTGAAGATTACGCCTCAGTTCGCGTGCCTCAAGCATGAGAGCAATGGCATATTCGTCGGCTCCGGCCTGTTGACCCCTGTCCAACAGCCGCTGAGATTCTGCAAGATGACCCTCACTCCATTGGCGTAGTGAATTTGAACGGGCTTCCGAAGCGATTTGTTGTGACTGTAGAGCACTCTCTATCGCACTCTTGAGACCTCCGCCCATGAGGGCATCCTCGGCAATCGTCTGGGCCACCAAGGCTTGGGTATATGCATCAGTCTCGTATTCCTCAGCCCGGCTATCCCTAGCTGAGACCAAAGCGTCACGTGCAGTCTCGATCTCCTTGATCGCAACCCGTTCAAGCTCCTGAACCATGACTTCGAGCTGGGCCCGAGTATCGCCCGCCCGTGCCACTGCAGCACGATATTTCTGTTCGACCATCAAAACCTTGGTCTCCTCAAGGATGCCCCCCGTCTTATCCAGTTCATCCGAGGCATATTCACGTGCACCTTCTCGTTCATAACGGGAAAGTTCATTCGCAATTTCGAGGATGGAATTGTGGGCAACAACACGATAGGTCTGGCGAGTCACATCATCAGCACTCTTGACAACCGCTTGGGCAGTTTCAATCGAAAGGTCAAAATCCTTGGACTCGCGCTTCAACTCCGCAAGGCCCAGTTGCAGCTGGGTACTTGCCAGTTGAGCCTGAAGTTCCCCCTTCATGGCAAGCTTTCCATCCTCCAAGGCGCGCTCCTCGTCCTGCCAGTCTCCGGGAATCTTCTGGGCAAATATTGTACCCATCCGCTTAAAGACCTGTTCCGCCGTGGCAAGACTTTCCGATGCCCGGGAAATATGCTGCGCAGCCAGAATATCATAATCCCCGGTAATCTTGATATTGAGTTCAAGCGCCCGTTTGCTGACTTCCTTGGACTCCGTGTAATACTCTTCACCAAACAGACCCGATGCCTCCTCAAGAAGTGCTTCAAGCTGCTCAACACGGCCCGGCAGATATGTCCGGGCCTTTTCATTGTCAAGGACCGCAATGGCAGCCTGAACGGCACCCATCTCCGCCTTAGCGGCTTCGCGCTTTGTCTCAACAATCAAATCCTCCACCCGGGGTTGAAGCTTGGGCGCCAAGGTCAGGACCGTGTCATAATTGCGGTCATAGAACTGTGTCAGCATGTTCTCGAATTCCTTGCTGACCTCGCGGAAGGACTGCAGTGCGAATATCTCGGATCCCAGATCGGTCGCTGTATCCAGCAGGTTCTCGATGATCACAATTTTCTTCTGGCTTTTGACCTCCTTGGTTTTCTGAATCCCCTCTTGCTTATTCTGGCGGGCAAGGTTACGGGTATTGATCGCATTGCGGTAATCAAAATCGACCTCTATGAATCGCTTGATCTCATCGATGTGTGCCTGCATTTTCTGAACAAACTCAGGAGCATGATCCTCGGCCGCCTCGTTTATCAGATCCTGCTTCATCTGATTTGCCTCGGCCAGCCCTTCGACCGACTCATTTTCCAGATTCTGCAGCAGGAACTGAATATCATCATAAACCTTTGACAAGGTCCTGATGGAGTCGTCGAATTTTTCCTTTTCGATATATTCCAAGCCCTGCGTGTTGTCGATAACGATCTGGTCATACAGGGTCGGGTTTTCCTGTTTTCCCTGGTTCTTGTCCGCGATCTTCAGCCATTTGCTGGCCTGGTTCTTAAGGTGATTGGAATACTGGATCTTCGTATTGTTCAACAGGGTCTTGCTTTGATCCGAAGCTTCCCTGGCCTTCAAGCGGGCCTCCTTGAACTGACCGGTGTTGATCAGGCTTTGGGCCTCGTTGATCGAGTTGTTGGTGCCCTCGAGTTGGTCGGTCGTGAACTCGACGGCCTGATTCACGACCGCTTCGTCCCTGCGCTTGGTAGCACCCTTGAGGTTGTGTTCTGCGAGCATTTTGTTACAGCCTGTGGTCGCCAGCAGGAAAAAACACAAAAGCCCCGCCGTCAGGATACTGAGCATCCGCCCTGGGCAGTCACTCATATTGTTTCGGATATAAATCTTATCAGACACCTTGCAACTCCTTGAATTGACCCACGAGACTCAACGGCCCCATGCACCCGCTCAGCCTCTGGATTTTGTATTCCTTACGTTCTGGTCTTGGAGATCCCGGGGTTCAACCCCCGATCCCCGGGCTTCATACTAGATAGCAATCTTCTTCCGCGCCTGTTTCTTGTTCTCATGCTGCTGAGCCACTATCTCCCGATGAAGATGCGGATAATACCCCAAACCCATGACCTCAAGTGCGCCGAGTGTCCGTATCAATTTCAGGTAACAGACATGCCAAGTCCCCAATATTTTCCGCCGCTCTGTGGCCGGCAGGTTTTTGAGATGCGCCATGCTCATCGCCGATTTGAGCGTTTCCATCATCTTGTCCCCATCAAATTGAAGCCCTCCGGGTAGTTCTTCCGACACCTTCTTGTAGAGCCTTGAAAGTTCTGTCTTCAACCGCAGGTATTCCTTCTCCTGATCCGACTGGACTCCCGCGTCGCTAAAGGCCTTGAGAAAGACTAGCTTGATACGCATCCAGATCTCCAAAATTTTCTTGACGGCCTCTTCAAAGGACTCAACCTGTGATGGTATCAGGGGCATTGAAAGCAGAAACCTCCCTAGAACTTACCTTCTTGACGACCCTCTTGACGACCTCCCTGAGGCCTGACCAAATGAAGCCGGGTTCATCATCATGGCAACTCCATTCATGCCGGAACCCGCCAAATTGGAGCCCCTCTGGGCTCCTGCTGCATGAGCGGAGTTACGCCTGCCACGACCTGACGCCATCTTCTGCTCCTCAATCTTGTCTCGCAGTGACATCGGGTCCCCGTAGGGGATCCAATGGTCGGAATGAGGCGGCCTAACTGACGGCGGCACCGGCGGCAGGGGGATAAACAGCGTGTAAAATTCACTGGTCAAGTCGTCCTTGTTCGTGCGGTATTCCTGGAGAAAACGATTAGACCAGTCATCCTTGACACGCTGATCCTTTTCCTGAAACTTGTCCCGGTATTTCGGAACCGCCTGTGCCTCATCAATCGGCATCTCGATAACAACTTTTCCCGGTCCATTGCCAAGATCATCAACCATGCGCCAAGCACGGTTACGTGACACCGAATCATGACGCTCGGTACTCATGATATTGAAGCCGTAAAATTCCAATGGGTTCAGTTGGTTCGCAGCCAGCAACGCACCCACCAACCGCTCCTTGACACGCTGGTTACTTTGGCCAATGTAATTGTCGTCATTGATATCCACCTTCGTATACTGGTCATCATTCGCTTCAACATCTCCATTGGTCCCGTCATCAAAATAGGATTCCTTGTCTGTTGCGGGAACTTCCTTGATCTGGGCGTCATCGAGCAGATCACCGGTGATGGCATCGAAGATTCGTGTCCCCGTAATGACCTTGATTTTCGGGATGACTTCCTCGGCTCCAACGGACATATCCATATCCTCGGTATAACCGGATTCCGATGTGGAAGCATCCATGGACCCGTCTTCCACCGGTCCGGGAGGGATCGGTAAACCCGCTGTCTCGCGCGCACGGTTGACCGGGTTGAGGCCAGCGCCGCCCCCCATGGACGGGGGCGCCGTTTCATTCAAGGTATCCATACCGGACATTACAGCGTTCATTTCGGCCAAGCCCTGTGCCCTTGCTGTGGACGGCAGAACTCCGACCCAGAAAACCGTCAGGATCAAGCCGAAAAGCGGCGCGTTTTTACTCTGGATCTTCACGTCACATCACCCTGTTAAACACGTTACATCACCCTGCTAAACCTTTTAGTTCCAAGGACTTTGTATCTGAAATCATTTAGCTCGAAAATCAAGATGCTGTCAACTTCCAAATAACCTCAATCCATATAGGGCTTCCCGATACAATATAACGGACCGTTCCTGTGTGACTCGACCTGTCCCTTCAGAAAAAATCGCCATGGTGTGTAAAATTGAAACATCGTGTCGTCATGGAAATAGGACTGTTAATATTGACACGTATATTTTTGTGTTATATTGATATTAAAGTATTTATATTTTATTATAGATCTGTATTCAAGGATTACGAGTCAAGACCAAGGAGCTCAATCTCAATTCATCAACCAATACCTGAAATAACTTGGCAGATCAGCGGGGATCAGGCTACACTGCCAGCTGCCGGTAGCTGCGAATGCAGCGGGTCTCGGCAACCCCGCAGAAGTTTCAGTGGTTCTGCATGAACCGGAACCCTTGAAGCAGAATGATCCCTGTGTTATCCGAGGTAAGGTTCTAGATGCTAGACGATGCCGCCACTTTGCACAACCTTCTCAATTTCATGCAAGAGATGCAGTCGGATAAGACTGGCAAAAATGACTTGGCAAAACGGCGCCTGGCTCTATTGGAAGAGAGGCGCCGCGAGCTGTTCGAAAATATAACCTCAAGTAGCCCGGACAACGAATCAAGACGAAAACTTGAAGAGACCGAGCATCAACTCGAACAGACCCGAAAAACCCTGCTGGAATCTGAGGATGAGTTACGTGTAACGTTGACTGAGCTACGGCAACGGATCCTAAAAATGACGAATGATGAATTGGCCCAGCTTGAAACGGAGAATCGTGAAATCCGGCTTCGCAAAGAAGAGATCCAGCACGGGTTACTGCCGGAAATCCGTGAGAGGCTGACACGTCTTGAAGAGGAAGAGTCGGATTTGAATCATCGGTCGGCATCTGTTGCCAAGCGAATTCGCAAATTAACCGCACTCGATCTGGAGAAAAGTGATGTTGCCTGACCCCTCGGTTCCCGTCACAGGCTGATCGTCGCTGACCGCACCGCCCGGTTGCGGAAGGATTTTGTCCTTGAACACCAGAAATGCAGTCATTATAGGCTCGGGCGTTGCCGGATTGGCTGCCGCGTTGCGGCTTGACGGTGAGGGCTCTTGGAAGACAAGACTATTGGAGCGCGAAAACCGCCCTGGCGGTCTTGCCCGTTGTCTCCACTTCAAGGGTATCTCAACCGACCTCGGGCCACACCGCATCCACACCGAAATTCCCGAAGTCGGGAAACTAATTGACAGGATCGCAAAAAAATCACTCTATACCGTTCGCCGTTCCAGTCGTATCTACCTGCGGGGGCGATTCCTCAATTACCCGCCAGCCCCACTGGAAATGGCACTCAGACTAGGCCCCCACAGGCTGGCGTATTTTGCAGCCAGCTACCTGTCAGGCAAATTCCGGGGTATTCAGGGCCGTGATACATATGAATCCCTGATGTGCAGGGCCTTCGGCAAGGCTCTGTATGAGTTTCTGCTGAAACCCTATACGGAAAAAACCTGGAAAACCCCGGCCACACAGCTCCATGCCGACACGGCCCGCGTTAGGGTCTCGGCCGGCAGCCTTGCCAAAATGACCAAGCGTCTCCTGAAAAATGAACGTGCCGGAAGTGAGACTGCCCTGAAGGAATTTCAATATGTGCGCGGGGGCGTGGAGACACTTGTAAATCATCTATCCACCCTTGTATGCGAAACGGGAGCATCCATCCTGCTAAACAGGGAGGTTCACCAGCTGGACCTTGACCAGTCCACCGGCAAGATTCGGTCGATTCATCACTCGCAGGCGGAATGGGCACCGCGGGGACGAAAGCTTCAGTCCGGCCGGCCTGAGAAGCACCCGACAGGACTGCCTCGTGATTCGCAGAGTGAAGTCACAGACCTCGTGATTTCGACTGTTCCCTTGCCAATGCTGCTTGGAAAACTTCTGCCTCCGATCGACTCGCTGGCCGATGCGCGCACGGCCGCGCAGGGGCTCAAGTACCTGGACATGATCTTCGTCCTTTTTATCGTAAAACGAAAGATCATCTCCGGGGACAATTGGCTCTATTTTCCCGAACCGGATCTGGTCTTCAACCGTGGATACGAAGCCAAGAGTTTCGATCCAAAAATGGGACCGGATGACCGGTCAGTGCTATGCTTGGAGATCACCGTTGGACCCGACGGCCAACTCGGCCATGAATCCGATGAGTCGATACTTGATCTTGTGCGCGAACAGATCACCAAAACAGGCCTTTTCAGCAGCAAAGAAATCGATGAAGAACATGTTTATCGGCTACCCTATGCCTACCCTCTCTACACCATTGACTATGACCAGCGACTGGCCCGTGTTTTCAGGGGACTACGCGGAATCCGTAACCTGATCACCGTTGGAAGACAGGGCCTTTTCAATCATAATAACATGGACCACTCGATATACATGGGTCTGCGTGCAGCGGACACACTCAACCGTTATCAAACAGGGGAAGCTGTCGACCACTGGTATGACCAGGTCGATGGATTCAAGCGCATGAGAATCATCGATTGAAAAGGAAGGTCATGGGCCCTTCAATACACTTCCTGAATCTCTCCGCCCCCCACTCCGGGCAGGATCGGTTTTTAGGGCTTGAATTAATTTCCTTGTTCGGCGAGAATCACCTCGTATTATGCGACGAAAAATGGCTACGGGGGCCGGGCAGACACTGGTTCTCGGATAGTTTATAGCAATTGAAAGGAAGGTCCAGGATGAAACATAAGTTTCGGATTTGCGTAGCCCTACTCAGCATGACAGGGCTGTTTTTCGCCACCGGGTGTTCCTGGTTGCCCATCGGAGGAGAAACTGGTTCGGATAACGAGGAAAATGCCTCGGGAGCCGGCTGGAACGATGGAGGTGATGTCCCGCCTATGCCTGAAAGCACGGGGGATGACGCCTCCGGCCAACTCGTCCGTCCGGGCGAAACAGTCGATTTTCCAGAAATGAAAGTGATCTATTTTGACTACAACCGCTTCAACATAAGGGCAGACCAACGTGAAATCCTGGTTCAAAACCTGAAACGTCTGAACGACAACCCACAGGATAAGGTCTACATCGAAGGTCATTGCGATGAACGCGGAACGATCGAGTATAATTTCAACCTCGGACAGAGACGGGCAAATGTCATCCGAGATTATTTTATCGAGAATGGCGTCAATGCCGACCGGATTGCAACTGTCAGCAAGGGCGAGGAAGAGCCGTCCGTGACGGGCCATACCGAGGCGGCGTGGTCCCAAAACCGGCGCTGCGAATTCCGGCGGATGTATTAGTCGGTCGGCCTCCTGAAACAATGGAATCCCGAAAAACCGTGGACCCTTGACCGGGTTCCACGGTTTTTTTGGGTCCTGCACCGGTCGCTATTACGGAGGTCTAACTAGACAGTCGACCGGTAGACCTCGGCCATCTCCTGCAGCGTGACCGGCTTGAAATCCGTTGCATGGCCAGCCTGTCCGAAGGCCTTCATTCTCTTCAGGTAAACATCCTTCATCGCTTCACGTGCCGGGACCAGATACTGGCGTGGATCGAAATGACCGGGATTCTCGGCAAGATGTCTGCGTATTGCGCCCGTCATCGCCAGTCTGCTGTCCGTATCCACATTGACTTTTCTGACGCCGTGCTTGATGCCATCCTGAATTTCCTCAATCGGAACGCCGAATGTCCCAGGCATATCTCCACCATACTGATTCATGATGTCCACCAGTTCACATGGGACGGAACTGGATCCATGCATCACCAGATGACAATTAGGCATTTTTTCATGGATTTCATGGATCCGGTCCATTGCCAGTTTTGGAGGCAGCATTGCACCGGTCTTGGGATCTTTCCTGAGGCTCTTGTAAGCGCCATGGCTCGTACCGATCGCAACAGCCAGCGCATCAAGGCCAGTCTTGGCAACGAAATCCTCCGCTTGTTTCGGATCTGTCAGGTGCTCGTCCAGTTCATCGCCTTCCAGACCTGCGCCCTGTCCATCCTCGATGCCACCGAGACAACCCAGTTCACCTTCGACCGTCACGCCCAAGGGATGAGCTAGCTCAACAACCCTGCGTGTCACAGCGGCATTATCTTCATAGCTGAGAGGCACCTTACCCGACTCATCGAGCGAGCCGTCCATCATGACGCTTGTAAAGCCGAGATCAATGGCCATTTGACATGTCTCGGGACTGTTCCCGTGATCCAAGTGCATTGCGATGGGAATCCGTGGACATTCCTCTGCAGCCGCCTCAATCAATTTCTTAAGATAGATCATCTTGCTGTATTTCAACGCACCGCGGCTTGCCTGAATGATGACCGGGCTATGGACTTCGACGGCCGCCTCCATGATCGCCTGGATCTGTTCCATATTGTTCACATTAAAGGCGCCAACTCCGTATCCGGCCTTCGCAGCCTCATCGAGTATCTGGCGCATCGGGACTAAAGGCATTTCCAATCTCCTCCATCAAATTTGATATTGATCACGCACAATGGGATGCTCACAAAACCGGCCGAAGGGTCCCGAAATCGAACACGTCTGGAAACCCTCATGCATCACCATCAATCACATCGCAAAGCCCGCTTGGAGCTTAGCATACCGAATTTCAGGGCGCACGGAGATCCACACAGTGAAGCACTGACTGACTGCGAATCAGAAGGCGGCCGTCTGCCAGCGCAAGCGGCGACCACATCTGAAGATCTTCACGGGGGCCATCCGTTCCAAACAGGTTGGCCTCGGCCAACGGGACATATTTCTCGGGTCCGGGTTCAATCAACCTCAGGTGGCCTGACCTTCCGTCCTGACTGATCAGCATCCCGTCGGCCAACAACATGCAACCGCGGCCCAGATTGGGCTGGTTACCGGTTCTCCACAACACCTCACCTCTCAGGTTCAAACATAATAATCCGCCGTCGGCTAACCAACGCAGACCCCTTTGGTTGCTATTGTTATTCACCAAAAGGTATATATATCCCTCATAGTAAACAGCCGGATGGAGGTGCGAACCTCTTTCAATACGAAACACTTCGCTTGCCGACCAAGTTCCTTGGTCACCTGATATCTCCAAAAGAACTGTAAGCGGAGTATATCCTTCCGTCACCAGTAGCCTGTTTGTTTCGACCTGCGTTACCGTCGCTACCGGCATAAGTGACCTGAAGTTGTCATATTTCCACAGGATCCTGCCCGAATCCGGATCGATCCCATGAACAATCGCACTACCCGAAGGGCTGGCCTCACTCTTTGCCTCTCTGTTGCTACTGATAAAGACAACCTGGTCCATACCTTCAATGCGTACATGACTGGATGTCATGCAACTGGACAGTGGGGTCTCGATTCTCCATGTTTCGTGCCCGGTTTTAGATTCTAGTGCCACCAAACCGGCCGCCGGAGACAAGGGAGCGACGATGACTTGGTCCTTCCAGAGTACCGGAGAGTGTGAATAACCAAACATTGGAACCTCAGTCGGATATTTCTCACCAAGCAGGATGGTCCATACAGGTTTGTGAGTTTCACGGTCAATACAAAGAACACGACCGAATCCCGACACACAGAAAACGGAAGTGTTGTTTACGGCGGGAACAGTCCTCGATCCCGGGTAGGACAACTTGCCCGGTTGTGGGCTTTCATGGGTCCAAATGGATTTCCCACTCTCAAGGTCAATACACCGAAGCACATCCTTTGCCCCGGCAACCCGATCGAAGATGAAAACCTCACCACGATGTACGGAACATCCGCCGAAACCCGGCCCCACATCGGCCGACCAGAGAATCCTTGCCCCCCCCGGTGAAAAGAAACGCACCAGATTTTTTTCCTCCGAGACATTGTCCCCTCCGGGCCCCTGAAAGCCTGGCCAATCGGCGAAACAAACCGCTCGAGGACCGAAAAATAATCCTACAATGATGATGAATAGGTATAGACGCATCTCTTTTCCAACCAAGGAGGCAAACATAAATGGGCTCAGATTTCCGTTCCCGGTTCAAGGGTAGCATGTTTCGGGATAATTACCACCCCATCACGGATATAATATTGCTCATTGGGGCCGTCATATTCATGATGATGTTCACGGTTCAGGATGCTACAACCCCGGCCGATTCTTGCATTCTTGTCGATGATTGTGTTTTCAATCCTGCAGTCATCACCAATTCCAATGGGCGGAGCCCCGGCAGATAACGGTTCGCGTGTCTGTTCGGGGCCCATGTGTTCATAATAGTCAGCACCCATCATCATGGTTCTCGACATCCTGACATTTTTCCCGATAATGCTCCGTATCCCGATCAGGCAGGATTCCAGTTCAGCCTGTTCGATACGGCAACCGGATGCAATTCGGGCGTTTTTCAGCCTGATATCCAGCATACTTGCCGCGGGCAGAAACCTCAGACGGGTGTATATAGGAGCTGTCTGGTCGAAGAAGACAAATGGTGGATCGGGCTGCGTGATGGAGATGTTCATGTCGTAGAATGCGCGAATAGTACCGATATCCTCCCAGAAGCCATTGAATACATATCCAAAAACCTTCCGGGTAACGACGGCCGACGGCACGATATTGTGTCCAAAGTCATTCATCATGGGATTATCAAGGAAATCCTGCAGGACTGAAGTCTTGAAGATATAAATACCCATTGAGGCCAAATAGGGATGGTCCTCGCCCATTCCCCATTTCTGACGGATGGCGGACGAAGCAGCTAGCGACGGGAGATCCTTCTGAACGGGTTTCTCATGCATAGCTCGGACCCGGTCTTTTTCATCCAGAGTAACGATGCCAAAGTCCTGGGCACGTTTCTGTTCCGTTGAATGCAGGGCAATGGTCACATCTGCATTCTGATTAATATGAAACTGGAGCACCTCTCCCAAATTCATCCGGAAGACTGCATCACCGGGGAGGATCAGGATGTGTTCCGGTCGCCGCCGAAGAAAATCCTTCATATTACGCCTGACAGCATCGGAAGTCCCCTGGTACCAGTCCATATTCTCATCGCTCTGACTTGCAGCCTGAAGGCGCACAAAACCACGGTTAAACGGATCAAACTGGTATGTCGCGGAAATGTGCTGGTTCAGAGAGCTCGAATTGAACTGGGTCAGGACGTAAATGCGGTTGAATCCGGAATTGATGCAGTTGCTGATCGGGATATCAATCAGTCTGAATTTTCCGGCAATCGGCACCGCGGGCTTGGCACGATATTTCGTCAGGGGCCACAACCGAGATCCGCGACCGCCACCGAGGATCACGGCTATTGCCGATTGTGTGAGTTGACTGGCGACATTCGGCAGAGCGATGAGCCGTTACCTCCGTTGAGTTGAACCTCTTCATGATACCTGAAAGCTGAGATTGTCCTAACCCCTGCCCCTACCCAAATCCAGTCCCTTTTAACGGATATTCCAGGGTCTTTCCATAATTTTACAGCCCAAGCGTGCGTGAATTTTACATGCAATTTATTCGCTGAGTGGATAAGATGTGGGTTCCCCGGCGTGATTCAGAACGTAAATTCCCCAACGTTTCTGGTTCCCAGCGGGACACCCAGATCAGAATGTGGAAGGTGATAAAGGACAATGTGCCAATCAATGAAGCGGCGCAGTCGGTTGACCACCGAAGGACCCGGACGGGCTCCCAACCGGGCCATGCTGCGTGCCGTGGGGTTCATCGATGATGATTTTGAACGTCCCATGGTTGGGGTTGCCTCCCTGCACAGTGATATCACTCCCTGCAACGCAAACTTGGACAGGCTCGCCCGAAAAGGTGTTGAAGGAATACGCGCCGCAGGTGGTGTTCCACAAATCTACGGTGCACCGACAGCTAGCGATGGCATCATGATGGGACACCAAGGCATGCGAATGAGCCTGGTCAGTCGCGAAGTGATCGCCGACTCGATCGAGGTAACCAGCGGCGGAATGAATCACGATGGGGTTCTGGCTTTCGGAGGCTGCGACAAGAACATGCCCGGCTGCCTGATGGGGATGGCGCGTCTCAATACACCTGGTATTTTCGTCTACGGCGGAAGTATCCTGCCGGGTATAGGACGTCAGGGAGAAGTCATCGACATCATCTCGATTTTTGAAGCCGTCGGGAAATTCCAGACCGGATCGATCGACCAAAAGGATTTGACATTTGTCGAAACGGGGGCCTGCCCCGGTGCCGGAGCCTGTGGCGGAATGTACACCGCCAACACGATGAGTTCAGCCATTGAGGCCATGGGGCTCAGCCTACCCTATGGCGCGAGTAACCCGGCCGTCTCCGCAGCCAAGGAACGAGAGTCCTATCTTGCAGGCCAGGCTCTCGTCAGACTCATTGAACAGAATATTTCCACAAGGGACATCATCACCCGCGAGTCGCTGGAAAACGCATACACCCTAGTTTTGGCGCTCGGGGGGTCCACCAATGCGGTCCTCCACCTTATGGCCATTGCAAACGAGGCCGAGGTTGAATGGTCACTCGATGATTTCGACCGACTGGGCGACCGGGTCCCGCATCTGGCAGACCTAAAACCCGGAGGACGTTATGTCATGCATGACCTTCATTGTGCAGGCGGAACACCACCCGTCATGCGTGCCCTTCTCGACAAAAATTTCCTGAACGGCGACTGCATGACCTGCACGGGACGAACCCTAGCTGAGAACCTGAATAATGTCGAGAGCATCTATGAAAGAAAACAATCCGTGATCAAACCCTTCGATAAACCAATGCATGGAACCGGTCACCTAGTGGTACTCAGGGGCAACCTTGCGCCGGAGGGAGCCGTTGCAAAGGTGGCGGGGCTGAAGAAACTGAGCCTCACCGGCCCGGCACGGGTATTTGAGGGAGAGGAGGCATGCTTTGAAGCCATTCGCAAACGTGAAATCAGATCCGGCGATGTCATCGTGATCAGAGGTGAAGGTCCGGTGGGCGGACCCGGGATGCGTGAAATGTTGGCCGTAACAGCTGCGCTCGTCGGGCAGGGACTAGGCGAAAAAGTTGGCCTGATAACCGATGGCCGCTTCAGCGGCGGCAGCCATGGACTGGTTGTCGGCCACGTTGCACCAGAAGCCTGGGTCGGCGGGCCAATCGGCCTTGTGAAAGAAAGTGATTCCATCACCATAGATGCCGAAAAGAAGCTACTCCGGATCCATATCAACGATAAGGAATTGGAGACACGGAAAGCCTTATGGATCAAGCCGGAAATACGTGAGAAACGTGGTGTATTGGCAAAATATGCCGCAACCGTCCGTTCTGCATCCGAGGGCGCTGTCACATCCTGATTGATCGGGCCAGCACCGTAACCGAGAATTTATCCCGACCGCCCCCCAAAAAACCAAGGTCCATGAATCCAGCCCAAAATATCTCCATTAATCATGCCGGAATCCTTAAGACATCGCCGGCCATCCGCCTGATCAACATTAGCAAATTCTACTGGAAGAGCTCCCGGCAAACGGTGTCCATAAAGGAGCGTGTTCTGACCTCGCTGGTCCGTAAGGACCAGAAAGATATGGTCATTGCGCTCGACCAGCTTAATCTCACGGTTCGATCCGGTGAAGCACTCGGAATCATCGGACCCAACGGTGCCGGGAAATCCACGCTCCTCAAGATTATCGCTGGTATTTCAGAGCCAACAAGCGGAAGCGTCGAGGTTAACGGAAAGGCACTCGGCCTCATCGAACTGGGGGCAGGCTTTCACCCCGAATTGACAGGTGAAGAGAACATCTACCTGCAGGGCTCGATTTATGGATTCCCCGCTGGTGTCATCAGGGACAGAATCGACGCGATCCTCGACTTCGCTGAACTAGGAGATTTCAGGCATATGCCCGTCAAACATTATAGCTCTGGCATGTTTGTCAGGCTGGGTTTTTCGATCGCCATGCATACAGACCCCGATATCCTGCTGATCGATGAAGTGCTCTCTGTCGGTGACCAGCGATTCCAGGACCGCTGCTTGGAATCTATTCATGAGAAGATGAAGCAGGGAACCACGATTCTTTTCATCACCCATTTCCCCGAACAAACTGATGAGATATGTCATCGGGTTGCCTGGTTTGACAAAGGGAATATCCGTGTCATTGGCGACACACGCAGTGTGATCCAAGCCTATATTCAGGAACGCATCAGCGTTCATTACGCCGACTGGAAGGGGCCTTGGGGTGAGCAGGTCAACGCCGTTGGATTGCCGGGCCGGTTCGGAACCGGGGAGGCCACGATTGTTTCAGTTCAACTCCTCGATGGATCCGGAATGCCCGGATTCAATTTCCGGACCGGATCCAGCCTGACCGTTAGGATCGAATTTGAAGCCCAACCCGAAATCAAACACATGGACTGCTCAATGGCGCTGTATACCGAGGAAGGGTTTGTCCTCGGACATTTTCAGGCAAGCCAGGACGAAAAAATAATCACTCCCGGGAGGGAAAGATCGGGAACGGCAAGAATCGAAATCCCCGAACTACCCCTGTTGCCTGGACGTTATGGTGTTTCCATTGCCCTATGTTCCCCAAATAATCCGGAACACCATTACTGTCACCTCTATAAACTCATAGATTTCTCAATACGAAATGAAGCCGCTTTCAAAAATGACGCGCCCCTGCGCCTACAGCCACTAACCCTGTGACACCATGCACCCGCTCGCTCGGCCAAATGGAAGTCTTCCGGGCAGAATCCTAATTCCGCCATCCATAGTCGATTTCAAGCACTATTTCTCTATGAATGTGAAATACCTTAAAAGTATAATGAAATCATATTTTATGTGTCGAGTATCAGGGATTTATAGAGAAGATAAATCACCTAGATATGCTAATTATCTTGCCCGTATAGGGTTGCCTGAGTAATAGTCACTTCTAAAAATCAATATGGGCCCCGTAATTTTTCAGCAACGAAATGCATAAGGTGGTCGGGATCATCAACCAGCCACACCTCGGTTCTCCAGCTTATGGGCGACTATCCATTTACAAAAGGAGTCTTTTGAAAGAAACGCACTAACATACACGATTGATACCTTACCGGAAATTACAGACCTTGGACCCCTGACAGGATACCAAAGGACGACTTGATGGTCTGGCAGGTCGATTCCAGAAAATTATTTAACCGGGAAGGTCCCAGGGGCTGGCGGACATCCACCATGTCAGCATCCCCAGTCCGGGTTTATTGCCAACGCAATTGCCTAACCATGCTGAAAGGATTAGGATGAGTGCAGGGATATCCGTGATTTCCTGATCAACGGACATGCCCCAGCAAAAGCCGGAAATCATCTGGCAATGCAATAGAAGGTGATGCAAGATGCCGAAAACGGAGAATATAAGGATTGGTATTGTCGGGGCCGGAAACAATACCTGCAAGATGCACATCCCCAAGTTACAGGCCATCAAAGGTGTCAATCTCGTCAGTGTTTGCAACCGTTCACAAGAATCTGCACAACGGGTCGCTGACCAGTTTATGATTCCGGTTGTCTATGAATCCTGGCAGGATCTCGTTGCGGCAGATGATACGGATGCCATTCTCATTGGCACGTGGCCATATTTGCATTGCCCAGTTACACTGGATGCACTTCAGCACAACAAGCATGTCCTTTGCGAAGCGCGGATGGCGATGAATGCACGAGAGGCTCACCTAATGCTGGAAACTGCGCGGGAGTTCCACGATCTTGTGACACAGGTCGTGCCTTCGCCTTTTACGCTTGGTGTCGACAATACCATCCGGCGCATGATCGCCGAGGATTACTTGGGTGATCTACTCGCGATGGAAGTGCGGGCATCAACAGGGTTTCTCAACCGGGATGCACCCCTCGGCTGGCGTCAAGCATCTGAACTGAGTGGAATGAATATCATGACACTCGGGATCTGGTATGAGGCCGTGATGCGCTGGGTCGGCCAAGCCGAGTCCGTTCAAGCCCAAGGGCTGACATTTTCCAAAATGCGCAGGGATGACCATGGCATCAAAATACCTGTGCGCATCCCGGAACATTTGAATGTCAACGCAAGGATGGAATGCGGTGCGCTGGCACATTTCCTAATCTCCTCGGTGGCCGGACTTCAGGGTCCGCCCCAGGTCTGGCTCTACGGGGAAAAAGGTACGCTTCTGTTCCGCGAGGGCAAACTATTTGGAGGCCGGAGAGATGATGGAAACCTGAAATTCATCGATATCCCAAAGCATGAGTTTATGTCATGGCAGGTCGAGGCTGAATTTATCGATGCGATCCGAGACGTCGCACCAGTTAGATTGACCACATTTAATGATGGGGTGAAATACATGGAATTTACCGAAGCTGTAAACCTGAGTATGACCCACGGGGAAACAATTCATCTCCCACTTGGGGATCTATAATGGGAGATACTATGACATCTATAAACATACCCCTTTTCATGATCGATGCCTTCACGGATATCCCTTTTAGGGGCAACCCGACAGCGGTATGCATCCTGGATACTCCACGCGAGGATACCTGGCTGCAATCGGTCGCGTTCGAGATGAATCTTCCAGAATCAGCCTTTGCAATGAAACAGCAGAACAACTGGAATCTGCGCTGGTTTACACCTACCAATGAGGTACCTCTTTGCGGACATGCGACGCTCGCGACTGCACATGCCCTCTGGGACTCTGATCGGGTGGATATGAATGAAGAGATTCGGTTTCAAACAGCAAGTGGGATGCTAAATACCCGGAATAACAAGGACATGATCGAGATGGACTTCCCATTGATCGAAACGGAAAGCAGAAATCTAGAACCCCAAGTCGAGGGATTTCTTGCAACCGCATTGAACGTGAAGATCAAGGAATCATACCGGGCCGGCGAGGACATTCTGATCCTGCTTGAGGATGAGGCATTGGTTCGGAATCTGAAACCCGACCTCATACAACTCAAAGAGATGGATGTAAGGGGTTTCATCGTGACCGGTCCAAACACGAATTCCTCCTATGACTTCATCTCACGTTTTTTCGCCCCCCGAATCGGTATTCCCGAGGACCACGTGACGGGTTCAGCCCACTGCGCCTTGGGGCCCTTCTGGGGCAAAAGACTGAAAAAGGGCATATTGACTGGCTATCAGGCATCCGGCCGAGGTGGGGTGGTCTCGGTTGAGCTTTACGATGACCATGTCAATCTCAAAGGTCGAGCGGTGACCGTCATGAAAGGGCACCTCGTGATCTGATCAGTTCTGGTTCAATCACAGGAGTTTTGAACAAATCACGATAATCGGGATCACACCCGTAAAATGACCCGGACCTTTCCGACATAATCTTGAACGAATAACGACCAAGCGCAGGGTTTGTTGGTGCTCAGGTGTTCGATTCTGCAATGCCTGGGCCAAGTCTCAGACTGTTGACCCTCCCGAACCAACCTGCCGAAAGCGAGAGGAGATGTCCCATTCATTGCGATTGAACAAGATTCATCGCGACGTAATATGAACCAAGCGGAGTATTCTGGACAATGATATCGCTATGTTCTCCACCGCCATCTTCATGCACTACGTGTCCAACTTCGCGTGATATCACCGATTTAACGTAGCTTCAACATTGCCAATCCCGCCATTGCCAGCAGAAACGAAACCAGCCAAAAGCGAATAATAATCGGACTCTCGGGAATTCCCATTCTTTCGAAATGATGATGCAGCGGTGACATGAGAAAAATTCGTTTCTTTCCGCGCAGTTTGCAAGACCCCACCTGCAAAATCACCGACAGACACTCAATCACAAAAATCCCGCCGATCACTAACAACAACATCTCTTGCTTCAACAGTATTGCTGTAGTTCCCAAGGCACCTCCCAGCATCATCGATCCCGTATCACCCATGAACACCGAAGCGTGATGTGCGTTGAACCATAGAAACCCCATTGAAGCACCCAGCAAGGCCGCAAGAAAAACCACGATCTCTCCCCCACTCCTGATATATGGAACAAGCAGGTAGTCAGAAAAATCCACACGGCTAACCAGATAGGCCACGATCAAAAATGCCATGACGTTCGAGATGGTCACGCCAATAGCCAACCCATCTAGACCATCGGTCAGATTGACCGCATTGGATGCAGCCCACATCACGATGACCACGAATGGAATGAACCAAATGCCGAGATTTGGATAAATTTGCTTGAAAAACGGCACTGTGAGATACGGATAACCCGTGTAGATAATATTCTCATCCCCACCAGGCGCATAACTTGCCTGCCATTCACTTCCCTGAAACATCAGAGAAATTCCCAGTGAAATCCCGAGGATGGCCTGAATACACAGTTTTGAGCAGGCGCTTAGTCCCCCATGATGCTGCCTCCGGATCTTGCAAAAATCGTCCCAAAAACCTAGCCCTGCGAAACCGAGAGACATCACGATCAGCAGAATCACGTGCATGTTGTTCAGGCGGCACAATATAAATACCGGAATTAACAATGCAACCAGAATCAGCAACCCACCCATCGTGGGAGTACCACGCTTACTGCCATGCATATGCGCCAAGCTGATCGCACCATCACCGCTGGTCTCACGAATCACCTGCCCGGCTTTCATTCGGCGCAGTATCGCGATGATGCGCGGACCCACTATCAGCGAAATCGCGAAGGACAGGCCCAACGCCAGAGCACCTCTTACGGTGATAAACTGAAGAACCCGCATGAAGCCAATATCTCCATCTTTGGATGCAAGCCAGTCGAGTAATAAGATCAGCATCAGGCCTTGACTCCCTTATTCAGAACCGTCTCCAAATAAATCCATATCCGGCATAATCGCCCGGGCGATTGCCTCGAGCTCGAAACCATGTGAACCCTTGAAAAAGACCCGGTCGCCGGGTTCCAGGTTTGCCGCAAGTGCTTCGACAATTCCTTGACGGTCAGAACCATAACCACATGCTTGGATCCCCATATTTTCCAGTCGTCCAGCCAGTTCTGTACAGCGCTCACCCAGCCCCAGAAACATTGCCGGCCGGGCTTGGATCAACAGCGGTATAAGCGAATCATGTTCCGATTTCGCATGGTCACCCAGTTCCAGCATATCAGCCAGAACGATCACAAGTCTTCCGCCAGGCCCCAAGTCACTGAGTGACCGGATGGCACACTGCATCCCGGAAGGTGTGGCATTGTAACAGTCCAGAATAAATGTCCAGTCGCCTACCCGTACCACTTCACCCCGGCAGCGTTCTAAATGGAAGTCCTCCAGGCCCCCGCAAACCATAAATGGATCGAAATCCATGGCCAGCAACAGGGCCGCGGCTGCCGCCACATTATCCAATTGGTGTCGACCGAACAAAGGTAATTCGAGTTTCGTGCGAGTAACATCGCCGATTGTCATACTAAACCGGTAACCGACCGGATCAAACCTGTCCACATCATGTACAAAAACGTCTGCCTCAGACCCCGTTCCGTCCGGAGCTTCAACTGAAAAATTGGTCAACGGGTATTCCCTGAATTCATCGATGCACGTCCGCGTATTGGGACATTGCGCATTCACTACGAGTGGCGTTCCTGGTCGGCAATTTCTGAATAGGTCGAGCTTCGCGGATACCAGATCCGCATGCGAATCGAACATGCCAATATGGGCGCGACCGATCTGTGTTAACAAAGCCGCTGTGGGATCTGCAATACGGGCAAGTCTGGCTAGTTCACCTGGCTGGTTCATACCCAACTCGAGCACGGTCACTTCATGTTCGCTCGCGAGGCGCATGAGCGTATGCGGAACGCCTACCAGATTGTTGAAATTCTGAAAAGGTTGAAGTATCTTGTATTCTTGGTCAAGTGAAGCGGCCACAAGCCGGCGGGTTGTCGTCTTTCCGGCACTTCCGCCAATCGCAAGAACAGGTCCACCCCACTCTGTTCTTCTTGCAAGCGCCAACTCACCATAAGCCTCCAGAGTATCCATAACCCGCAGACACGGTATATTCAATCCGAGAGGGTCGAATTCATGGCCCGACATGATAATCAGTCCCGAGGCACCCGCTTCGATTGCTTGTCCCAGAAAATCATGTCCATCAAATCGATCACCCTTCAATGCAAGAAAAACATCGCCTTTCGCGATCGAACGGCTATCGGTTTGAATTCGGCTGAATGACACACACCCGGCCAGATTTTGGCATTCACAATCAAGCAGATGACTCACATGATCCCAGGTCCACTGTCCGAGACTATGGTTTATGTTGATCATAAATCGAGTCCTGCCCAAAGAGGCCACTACATGCAATCATCTGTTGGGTTCCGGGGTTTCATTACCCGGCGTAGCGTTCACAAATGCAATTCCTTGCCACCTCAATATCATCAAAATGTGATTTACGACCCATCACGTCCTGATAATTCTCATGGCCCTTGCCCGCAACGAGGACAAAATCACCTTCACCGGCCATCGAAATGGCGCTACGAATCGCGGCGTTACGATCCAGACATATTTCAAGAACGGACTCCGGGCCCATAATTTCCCTGGCCCCAGCAGCAACCATATCGGCGATTTCCCGTGGATCCTCAGTTCTCGGATTGTCATTCGTGATAATCAAGATATCCGCATATTCCGCAGCGGCTCGGCCCATCATTGGCCGCTTTGTATTGTCACGATCGCCTCCCGCACCGAAAACAACAATCAACCTCGAAGGGGTCTCTTGCCGGGCATTATCAAGTGCCTTTGCAAGTGAGTCAGGAGTGTGTGCATAATCGATGACAATATCAAAAGGCTGGCCTTCATCAACATATTGAAACCTTCCAGGAACACACTCCATGGCACGTATCCCCTCAGCAATTGCATCATCCGTAAACCCCGCCGCCGCCGCCATGCCGACCGAAACGAGACAATTCTGAATATTGAAATCTCCCGGCAGGTGTGTCATGACCTCAAGAATTCGCCCATCCAATCTGATCCGGATGCGATGTCCCCGCCCATCGGGGACCACAGAAGATACCGAAACTCCGGTATCGCGGCGTTTCATACTGTAATCCAAGACACGGTTCCTGCCGGATTTTTCTACATGTTGCGCGATATGCATGCCAGCTGGATCGTCCACATTCAGAACAGCTATTCCCGCAGGATTGTCGGCCAATATTTCAGTATATAACCGCTGCTTAGCTGTGCGGTAATCCTCCATAGACCCGTGGTAATCCAGATGGTCCTGCGTGAGATTGGTAAAACCTGCCGCCGCAAGAAATATACCGTCAACCCGGTACTGGTGTAACGCATGGGAACTGATTTCCATAGCTACAGCATCAACCCCATCGGCATGCATCCGGGTCAGTATACGGGCAATCTCACCCGGCGCCGGCGTTGTTGTCGGTGCCGGAAGAACCTGACCTTTCCATCGGTTGTTGACGGTTCCCATCACACCTGCAGATTTTCCTGCTGCACAAATGATTGATTCCATAATCCATGTAACGGTCGTTTTTCCGTTGGTTCCACTGATCCCGAACACGGTCATCTCCCGCGAGGGATCCTGCTCGACATGATGGGCCAGGAGTGAGAAAACCCGCCTTGTTGGTTGCACTGTGACCAGATGCATACCCTCGGGCGCCCGCGGGCCGGATCCATTTTCAACCAGGGCACAACGGCACCCCAGACGGGCGGCCTGCTCAAGATAATCATGTCCGTCGGCACGATACCCCTCTATGGCAACGAACAGGATTCCTGGGCCACATTTCCTAGAATCATCAGTTACATCATCAAACCATAAATCAGGAATGTTACCGGCCAACGGCCGAATGTCGAACTTATTCAGGACATCATTCAGGTGAAACACGATTGCCACTGCCCGGTCCGCCGTCCGGGGTGAAAGACCGGATCATGGTTTATGCGACCTAAGAGTCAATTTCCGCTGGACCGCCTTAAATACTGATCGGATGGATGGGAAAATACAAGTATCGCCTTGCGGTTGGTCGGGATCTGAGAACCCGGCTTAGGTTGCTGACTTACCAAGATTCCGGATCCCAGCATCTGAGATTGAATCCCCATACGGTCCAACAGCTGGAAAACTTCAACCATGGTTTTTCCCCGACAATCGGGCATGGTTTTGACAACAATCGGGGATTGATCCTCCAAATTCTCGGGCAATGCCGGCAGCAGCATTTCATCGGGTATGGAAACCTGTGCTTCGGTCCGGATGTCACTCCATTCCGCCCCAATATCCTCAACATGAATCTGATCTGAAAGGTGGGCCATCCGCCAAACATCCACATCAGAAGGCTGTATTCCCAAAACGTGAACCGCAGCCTTGGCGATCTCACGAAACACAGGGACAGCCACCTTACTGGCATAATAACTGGTTTGGGGGTCATCAAGATACACGAAGATGGCTAACTGAGGATCGTTGAGTGGCAGCAGCCCAGCAAATGAGGAGTAATATTGTCTTCGCTCATCATCCCCGCGTTTACGCAGTTGTTTCCGGGCAGTCCCAGTCTTCCCACCGACGCGGTATCCGGGCAGCCTCGCCTTCTTTCCGGTCCCTTCCTCAACAACCCGTTCAAGCAATTCGAGCATCTGCCGGCAGGTATTACTACCGGCAACCCGTTCAATACGTACGGGTTCGATCGTCCGGATGGTCCTGCCTTGCATCGACTGGAGTTCGCTCACGAGATAGGGCTTCATCCTCCATCCATCATTACCGATCGCAGCTAGCGCCTGCACAACCTGAATCGCAGTCAATGTTGTTTCATAACCGATCGCCAGCCAGTTTTGGGATATTCCCGACCAGCGGTCAACGGTCTTGAGAACACCACGACTTTCACCATTGAGTTCAATCCCTGTCTTTTCACCGAAGCCAAAACGTCTTAGACCATCATACTGGACGATGGGTTCCATGCGATTGGCAAGCATTGCCATGGCGATGTTGCTGGACTCGGCGAATGCTGTGTAAAATGGCACAACACCCAGATTATGACTGTCACGAAGTCGCTTGCCCTTGATCAATACGCTTCCTCCATGACAGTCTACCTGCTCGCTTGTGGACATCAGATCGTTATCCAGCATAATGGCCGTTGTAAAAACCTTCATAACCGACCCGATCTGGATGGGATGTGTCAGTGCCCTGTTGGTTCTTTGATGGCGTTCGGCCTTCCCGAAATCGTTTGGATCAAATCCCGGATCATTCGCCAGGGCAAGAATAGCTCCAGTCTTCACATCCATAACAACGGCCACCCCTCCCTCTGACCCAGTACTCTCTACCTGACGCGTGAGTGCCCGCTCCGTAAACATCTGTATCATCTCATCAATAGTCAGGATTAATGTATGGCCGAAAGTGTCTTCGAGCACCTCACTTTCATTGGGCTTGAGGGGTTCACGGACAGAATCAACGGGACGTTTCGAATCCCTGTACTCACCCCTGAGCCAGTCATCATAAATCAATTCCAGACCTTCGAGCCCTATGTTATCACCGCTGTCGTCAATCTTGGTGAACCCCAATACATGTGAGGCCAATCTACCGTTCGGATAGGATCGCTTGCTGTCGCGTTCATAAATCAAAACATTGGGAGGCAGGTCATAACGGGCCTCGATATCCTTGACTCGCTCACTAGTTTCCTCGGGGGCCTTGCGAATGAGGATATGCTGGCGCTTCTTGTCCAACATTTTCAGAACTTTCTCGGTATCAGAACCTGTTGCCGCGGCCAGTTCCCCACAAAGGGCAATGGGATCAAGCACCTGATCCGATCTGATTTTTCCGGAAAGCATTTTTTTTCCCTGCAATTTCAAATGCTTGTCGAGCATCCTGATGCTGAATATGATTTTTTCATTCAAGTAAGATGTTGCAAGCGGACTGCCCTTACGATCGAGTATATCTCCACGGCGAGGGTTGAGTACAAATTTCCGACTCTGCTGGTTGCGGGCACGGGTCATAAAAACCTCGTGTTCGACAACCTGCAACTGGAACAACCGGATTTCAATGATAACAAATGTTACAAACGAAATGATGACCATTAGGGCCATCCGGATTCGGTGTGTTTTGACAATGGTCATGCCGACCTCTTGAACACCTTCGGAATCAGGTATCAGCCAGATCCACTCCGCTCCTGTGAATGGATTCCAATCTTCTTTGAAAACCCCCATGCAGGCTACGGGAAGAAGTGTCGCCAATATCGGGCAGGGGCCAGACATCGGCGACAATCCTTCCCTACCTGTCCACAAAATATTTACGGCATGACCCCATAACGGGGGCACCAAGATTGTGGACAGGGCGCCTACCTCACGGTTCCCGGTCCCTCAAAAGCCGGCCCTACGGCCTTCAACTTGGACCTGAGGGAGAACAATCGCGTATCAGCGGTCACATAGCCGGGCGATCCATATGAAAAAGAACGTATTTCAAAGGAACCTTACGGAAACGTCCGGTCTACACCTGATCATCAGCGGGAGGAGTCAACTGGACCAAATATACTGCCTCAACATACGAGCCTGATCAGGACCGACAACCGTGGAGTAAATTGTATGCCACGCTCGTTCGCGCGCGGCCTGAAAATCGTGTCCTGCCTCCCTTCCTAATCACATTTTATCCGGGGACAGATGAATTTTCCTGGAACAGTCGGAAAAATGCCCCTACTATCAAGGGACTTAGGTCGTAGATTTTACCTCTGTTCATCCACACTCAATCCCCCGCTTCGGCCCGGCTAATCCAACCCATCTGTTCACTCAGGTTCTGGAACCACTCCAGATGCCCGTGGTTATCGATACCGGATCGTTGCCTTCCGGAGTGCAGCGCATAACGCATGTAGGTTCTCCGGTCGAACTTTATGACCTGACGCCGGTCAGGAGCACAGGCTTCAAGTTTCAACTCATCGACGGCATAGTCATAAAGCCCGGAAGGATTCTGTAATGCCTCATTCTCATGACGTAATTCATTGATTGAGCTAAGTAGCAATTGCTGCTGGTCCTGAAGCGGCACCATCTCATTATTCATCCGCGTGATCTGAAACTGGAGATGGATATGGGCCATCCCAAACAAAAACATGCTGATGATCAACGAAGTGGTTCGGACAACCAGGCCAGGCGCCAGAAAAGCTTGTTTGGCCTGAGGATTTTGACGAACGGGTGATAACTTTGACATCTGTCAGCCATCCTTGTTGTCAGCTGTTCATCCCCTGACCGGCGGGTTCAGGATCATCCAGAAAACTTCACGACCGCCCTCAACCGGGCGGAACGACTGCGCGGATTACGCTCAACTTCAACGGGGCCGGGCCGAACGACCTTTCGTGTCAGCAAACGAGCCGGGGGAGGCACATCAGGGTCCGGAAAAGGGCCAGGACTACGCAAAGGGGCCGTGATCTTCTTCATAAATTGTTTCACTCTCCGATCCTCCCCCGAATGAAACGAGATGACAGCCAACCTTCCACCTGGCCGGAGCGCCTCAAACGCATCCGGCAATACCCTCTCCAATGTCTCGTATTCCCGATTCACTTCAATTCTGAGGCTCATAAAGACCCGGGTGGCTGGATGCGTGTTCGGAGGCCAGTGTCTCCGCGGTATTGCACCTGCCACGATTTCGCCCAATTGCTTGCCCGTCCTGATACGGCCGTCTAAACGCGCCTCGATAATTTTCCTTGCAATACGCCGGCTCCAGCGCTCATCCGCATTCACATAAAATATCCCGGCAAGATCGTTTTCCGACCACTCGTTGACCATTTTCTCGGCCGAAGGACCCACCTGCTCGGGATTGAGTTTCATGTCCAGTGCGATGTCACTATTCCAACTCAGGCCACGAGAAGGATCTAGAATTTGTGGTGTCGATGGCCCCAGATCGAGTAGGCATCCGTCTAGAAGGCCGTCATTAAGGTCGGCTAGTACGGTGGGAATTGCGACGGATAGATCAATATGATCGGAGGGTATCAGCGTGTATGAGGAGAGAGGGAAGCCGGCAGCCTCCAGGCGCTGCCTGGCTGCCGTCAGCATTTTCGGGTCCTTCTCCCACCCGATCAAGTGACCATCGACACCAATCTTGTCAAGAATCCCGACTGCATGCCCCGCATGACCAAGGGTCAGGTCGGCGAAGACTTCGCCGAAGGCAGGAGCCAGAATCTTTAAAACCTCCTGTAGCAGGACAGGTTCATGAACAACCTGCTGTCCATTCATTTATTTTCCTGTTGCGGGGTTCCCATTTGACTGAAACCGGGTGCAACCGGCGGAGTCGCCGGGCCAAATCCCTCCTGGCCCGAAGTCGTCATCATGTTCTGGGATGGCTGCGTAATAGTAGGCTGCACAGGCACCATCGGCATCATCATCGGCATCATCATCGGCTGAGCCGAATAACCACCCCATCCGCCCGGAAACTGACCCTGCGATGACTGTCGGGGTGTCCTTGCACCCGAATCCACAACTGGTTGTCCATCCGGCTGTTGAATCGGTGCTGCCCCGGCCGTTGCTTCCGTCTGCTGTTGCTGCTGACTCAGGCTGAACGCATTATTCAAGGCCTGATAATAGACTTGCTCATTATAAATCCGCATGTGGTCCATGCATCCGGAGACAACAACCTGCGTCTGTAACTCAATGCCACACAAATCCATCATCATCTGGTTCAACTTGAAACGATTCTGATTATCGAGCGCCATCGTATCCGCAATTGAGGTATTCATATTACGAACCATCATCTCGTAGGCGTTATGCTCGTCCATCCGGCTCCAGCGCTCGATCTCTTCCAGAAAATAGGGATAGGGCATAACCTTGATGGACCGGTCCGGAGTGATCATGACACCGACTGAATCGACCTGCTCCGGACACAGTTCTCGTAGGATACTCTTGTATTTTGAAGGCAAACCGACACGCCCCTTGCCGTCTACCTGCATCCTGAAGCTACCCATAAAGACTTGAGCCATGACCTAGACCTTCCAAAAGAAGCGAATTATGAGACAAGTCTCCCCGTACCCTAGCCCTTAATCACCACCGAAAACCCCTTTTACACCACATATAGGGAAAATCAGGTTTAAGTAAACACCTTACTCCACAATTATGTCAAGAACTAAATTTACTCATTACAGTGCGTTAACCCCCGATATGAGTTGAGTAGAGCAGAAAACTGTAAAATATTATAAGATTTATAATATCAATATTATATAAATTTCTGTGGGAGGAGATTATTTAGGAAATCAACCTTTCAAGATCTCCGGGGATTCGCTCAATTAATCCGCTACATGTATAAAATCCGCCCGGGGGCGAGGGAGGGGTGATGAAGCCGGGCATGACAGATTCATCTCCATCATCAACCACAGGACGGCGAGGATATACGCAAACCGTGCGAAGGGGCTTATTTATTATTGACCGATATCAACCGCTGAATCCAATGGATCGAACAGACCGTTGCCGTTGATATCGATCAAGATCGGCACAGTCCAGGCGAGTGGATAAATTGGCCGGGATCGGTGTAGAGGATGCAGCATGTCATGAATCGGCTTATTCCCGTAGGTCGAAACGCCAAGCAACGTATCCTTGAAGTCGACGATCTTGAAAGCCCTGAGGCTTTGCACATCATATTGAGCCATAGATTTTTCCGGATTCGGATAGCGTTGGCTGAACTCGATCCCGGGGTAAGACATGAGACCCGCTTGGAGTTTACCCTCCTTCTCGTAGACAAAGTGGTTCAAGACCACCCAGTTCGGCGCGGTAATCCTCAGGCGAGTGGGCAAGCTCAAATCGAGGGGGACATGCCCACCCACATTGATCTCGCCGACACTGAAATCGATAAATGGCCCGTTCGTGATCTGGATCTTCATCCCCTTGATTGCAGTAATCAACTCAGCGGGTGTAATCCGGCTCAGATCGTCCTTGCCAACGTAAACGAGCATACGCGGATATCCGGGTTCAGAACCAAATACGGTCTGACCCGTAGGCACGATCCCCGGAATATATGACCTGCCATCAATCCAGTTGTAAAACCAGAATCCCTGAATTTCCTTGAGTTCATTGACTCCTCTGCTCCGCATCAGCGCAACGGCATCAATGGTGGGATCTACCCCATCCGCCGTGGTATAACCAACACGGTAGGGATTCCCGTCACCACGTGAAAAGTAGCCCTTTCCAGTGTGGGTATAGGGCAGATCAGACTGAATGATTGCGCCGGGATACTGGCCACGTAATGCTGCAATAAACTCCTCCGAGGATTCTGTGTTGATCCAGTGATTGCGTGCTTTCAAAGGATCCTTTGCATGAGGACCGATCGGATAAAGAAAAAACTGCCCCCATTCCACGAATTTCGGGTGGGCCGTCCGAAAACCCATTATACTGCGAACCTGGCCCTCGAGCCCGAGTCCCCTGATGACAGGAGACAGGTCGGTCAGCGTCTCAAAATCCCCAGTGATTACCCAGTCAACCCCTTCAGCTGCCGCCATCAAAACAATATCCTCTGCGCCAACCATATTCCCAGGTGTTGCCACGGTTCTAACCCCAGCTTCAACAGAGGTCCAGCCCGGTGTCGGGTTGCTCTGCGCAAGGGGGACAGTAATTCTTTTCTTTTCACGGCTTTCAATGTGGATATCTAGGACAGTTCGGTCATATTCAATCCCATGGTAGACCTCCAAGGTCCAGTCACCCGGAATCAGGGGAATTGATCTTCCCCCGACGGGAATATAGGCCATGTCAAAATAACCGGCAGCACTTCGGGGCGGGCCGAAATTAAGTGGCGGGGTCGGATATATCGATTTTATCCTCACCCGGGCTGCGAGAGGTGCACTTGTCTCTTCGTCAACAACCTTAACTTCAAGGGAAGCTTCCTCCTCCACCTCGATCCTGATTTTGGCATTTCTGTAGTGGAGCAAATCGCGTGAATCCATCCTGATTCCGCGGAAGGCCTTTTTGCTTTCGATCACCGAGCGGTGTCGGATCACGTAAACGTCACGGGGTAAAAGCATCTGAAAAAAGCCTTCCGAATCAGCCCGAGCATACATTCTGGTACTCAAGGGCATTCCGGGCCTGGTGAGGTAATTCGCCTCGATGATACCGTTCGGAACCGGTCTCCCATCCTCCTCAAAAACCAATTCCCCCTTAAGGGTTCCGTAGTCAATACCTCGGTCCCTGAGGATGTTTGCATAGGCATCCCCATAATAGCCCTGAGTGACCCACATATCGCGGCTCAGGATTCTGGAACCTTGAGTATCGATCAAACCAAGATCTTCTATGAAGACTCGGGCTTCCTGGGCCTCAGACCTACGGGGTAACCGCGTGACGACATGTGAAACCCCCGTGCGTTTCGTCCTTGGATCCCGAACCAGAACATGGGAAATTTCTGTCATGGTCGTGCCGGGATCATTCGTGAGGACATGAAGGATATTCGCGCCATCTGCAGCGCCGGGATCCTGCATCACAACATGGGAAGTACGTGTCGAGGAGGTTCCGATGTCGTGCCTGAAAACATTTGTTCCCGACAACGCCTCAGTCGTGCCGTCATCATTCACTAGCCAATGAGATATGTGCGTTTCGGTCGTTGCGGTATCGTCCAATAAAACACGGGTCTGGGACGGAAAGCCCCGTAACCGCCCAGTCACCTTACCAGCGAGCGGCGCAACGGCAATTGTCATCTTCCCCCAATTGCAGAAAAGGTGTTCAAGGTCGTGATTTTTCGTGGTCCGGCTAGTGATGATATCATCCCCGCCCACGTAGAGCCTGCCGTCACCCCAAAACGCCACATCACAGACTGGCGGAATCTCCAAGCCATCTGGTAAATCCAGGAATCTGGTTTCAATCCTGACGCGCTCGCTGTTCTCGCGGATCCAGTATGTCGTTTCAATCCGGATAAATCCATGATCGAAGGGCGATCCGCCAAAACGAAGGCCCACGGACTTTTCATCGGTAACGATATCGATTTCATCATATTCGATTACGATATCATCGGAACTTGTTCCGATACCCTGGGTGTAGTAACCGAGCATATCGAGCGGATAACCATCAAGGCTGACATCAATCAATGCACCGGGAATCCGGTCGCCCGCCCGCAACAGGTCCATTTCACCAGACAGCGGGGTGGATGTTGTCGATGGCCTGTTCTCAATCGATGCAAAGGTAAGACGGATCTGCCCGTTCGAAAGCCTCCAGTCACCAGCTTGTCCCATTGCATATGGGCCTGCATCCGGGGCAAAAATCCAAGGCAGCTGCTCAGCAACGGCCTTCCCGACCTCAACCCGTGGCAGGTCGGGCTGGTTTTTTCTGGAATCCCGCACCGCCGGTGGTTCTGAGATACCTGAACTCCCCGATGGAACGGTCGCCATACAGGGACTGACAGGTATCATCCAAGCCACAAACAGAAGGATGGCCTGCAGCACAGGGCTGCATTCTGATACCATCAGACCTCGAAATACAGAAACGGTGGAACCAACAACCTTGCTGGGGAAATCAAAAGGAATCAAAATCTACGCACCTCCAAACACCCGGAATCCATGGGCAGTCTGCCATTCTCCCCGAATCTTGAGCAAATTCCAGACCCAATCTACGATTCCCTTAATGTATTCCGGTTGGATGGGAACCATTTTTTATACAAGATCCTGCTCATATAGCTGAAATAATGTGGCTTATATCCGTTTTCAGGCTTGTATGGGCAACCTCAACCTGAACGCGGCCCGTTAGAATGCAAAATACCTATGGCTTAATATCAACCGGATTGCACGACAAAATAACACGGGTATTACAAGCAAAAAAGTCGTCGACACGACTCATCGGAGAAACCGAATTACACGCTCTTTGACTCGATGGTCAAAATCAGAACGGGATGAATTAACAGGATGGTTGATCCGGAAAATTTCCGGAGTTCCAAGATATAACTTCGCTTCACCAAACAGCCTGTGGCAAAGGCAACCATGGGGCCTGCTTTTCGGTGTTGTTTTCCGCCAGTTACGAATCAGGCCGGAACCACCACCTGAGTCGACTCCCTCATCATAATCTTGGAACCACGCTCCAGACTGACAGCCTGAATCCAGGCATCGTGCAGTATTACAAGGATCCCTTCACACGATTCGAGGGCACTGAGATCGCCGCTGGCCCCCGCCTGTGCCAAGGCCCCAATGAGATAGTTGTATATCCCACCGAACCGGACTGCAAGACGATGCTGAGCAACTGAGTCGTAGTTCAACGAACCGGAAAGCTCAATCAAGGATACTGACGGCCTTGTCGATTGATAAAAGCGCCTCTTCCTGTCGCTCATTCGCCAGCAATTTCATTACGTCGTGAATATGTCCAATCGCCCCCTCGCAAAGATAAGCGGTCACTTCTTGCTGCGTCGCTGTCATAATCTCGGTCAGCATCTGGGAATTTAGCAATTGAGAAGACATGACCCCATCCCCCTTGTTGATCTTGCACTGATTTTTTGGATTTGCCCCGCCCGATGGGGCAGGCATTCAAACCCAAGGAACCCAGTGCAAGAAATGGATATGCCGAAATCTGGAGGCTTGTGGGTTTCGGGCCAATGGAGTATCATCAAATTGTTTATTTAGAATGACCTGCAAAGAAATACCAAGGATATTTGAAAGGCCCGGACTGGGTTGTTGAATCTGATATATTGCCCGATTCCTGACGGTCTGAACCGTGCGTGCCCAGAGGAATACCGGAAATCCGTCATGCGCGATCATTTACTGGAACCCTGAATTGAAATGTAAATCCTATTTGATCGTCTGTTATAGTGTCGTGCCTAAACAATAAACGAAACAGCCTTGGACATGCTTGCAGAACTCTATTTCAGAAATTCCGGCGTTGGAACTCTTGGTCATTCCAATGACAAGGAACAATGGATTCGATTTAACAACCCCTTGGAAATCTATTCCACGAACCGGCCTGATGAAGTCCCTCAGTTACTGGACAAGATCCGCGGCACAACGCTCGATGGATACTGGGCCGCTGGATTTATCGGTTATGAAGCCGCATCCGGACTTGACCCCGCTTTCAGGGCTCATCAAGGCATGGATGATATGCCGATTTTGTGGTTTGCAATTTTCGATCAACCGAAACCGGTCATTGAACCAAGGTCGACCCAAGGTGGCGACCCAGGTGTCGGCCGCCCTGAATTCGACACTTGGAAAGCATCGGTTACACGCGAAGAATACCACAAACATGTTGGTCGGATTCGTGAATACATCGGCAAGGGAGACACCTATCAGGTTAACTACTGTTATCCCCTGAGCGCCGGGTTCAAGGGTGATCCACTCTCAGGTTTCATAGACCTCTACCGCGTGCAACCTACAGACTATGCGGCCTATCTGGATACAGGTCGACAATACATCCTTTCACTGTCACCGGAACTATTTTTTCACCAAAATAACCATGATGTGATAACGCGTCCCATGAAGGGCACGGCACCGCGTGGCCGGTGGCTGGAGGAAGACGAGGAAAACATTCGCCGCCTGAAACTCAACCCCAAGGATCGTGCTGAGAACCTGATGATTGTCGACCTACTTCGCAATGACCTAGGCCGTATCGCCCTGACGGGCTCTGTCGAAGTAACATCCCTTTATGAGATCGAAAAGTACAGGACGATTCTCCAAATGACCTCCAGCATTCAGGCAAGGACCGACTGCCACCCCGTAGACACATTGAAAGCCATGTTCCCAAGCGGCTCCGTGACCGGGGCGCCCAAGATTCGGACTATGGAGATTATCCTAGAACAGGAATCCGAACCACGCGGGGTTTATACCGGGGCTATCGGATGGTTCGGCCCGAATTCCCAGGCTCGATTCAATGTTGCGATCCGTACAATCACAATACAATACTCGGAAAGCTGCAGCAGCCCGAAGCAGGCCCTCTTTGGTGTCGGCAGTGGAATCACCTGGTATTCGAACCCAGCAGAGGAATTTGATGAAACATGTGCAAAGGCACGGATACTTTCCCGGCAACCGAAGGATATCAGCCTGCTGGAAACTATCCTTTGGGAGCCGAGACGGGGATACTTCCTGCTGGACCTGCACCTCGACAGGCTTTCCAATAGCGCCGCACTGCTTGATTTCAAGTTCAATTACGGGGAAATTATCAGGCGGCTCCATGAAGCCAAGGAAAAATTTTCATCCCATGATATCAGGGTTCGCCTTATCTTGGATCGTGATGGCGGGCTCAAACTAGAATGTTCGCCACTGACAGGAACGGTCGGATCTGCCTGCCCGGACGACGAAAGCCATCGGACCCTCCGTGTCGGCCTTGCAAAAACCCCTGTCGACAGGTGGAATCCGTTTCTATATCACAAGACAACAAACCGTGCAGACTACGACATGGCCTTGGACGAATGCAGGGGCCTTGACGATGCCATACTCTGGAACGAAAGAGGTGAAGTCACGGAGACCAGTCGTGCAAACCTGGTCGTCGACACAGACAACGGCTTGGTTACACCTGCAAGGGACTGCGGACTTTTAGCCGGGACATTTCGTCATCACCTGCTAAAGGAGGGGACTATAGGCGAAGGGGTGATAGACATTAAAACGCTGATCTCGGCCCGCAGGTTCTGGCTTGTCAATTCAGTACGACGGTGGGTGAGGGCTGAACTGATTGACCGGGCCGATACCTGGAAGGATCGGCATCAATCCGGCTCGTCGAAACCTAGCCAGGGAGCGAACGGCTGCCGTGTCCATGCTGTCTGAGATATCCCTCCCTGCACAACGATCCTGGAATTACAGGAGACCCTGTCTGGCATACATGAAGTCGCAACCACAAACCATTAACCTTTAGATCTCTGGAAATTTGTCCGCCGACATATCAACACGGGCGCCATCGACACAAATCACCTGCCCGCCCAGGCCTCTCAGAAATGGATAATGATCATCCGGCCTTATTGGGCGATCTCGCCGTTGTCATGTATCCCCAACAACCCGTCGGCTCGATACAACCTTATCGGGCCCGAGGGCATTGTGGAGTTCACGTAGGACTATCCCCTTGGTCAGAAACTTCGGCAGAATGACCGGCTGATCGGCCCGGCCCGGCGGCAATAAGACATAAAATGGAACACCGCTTTCACCAAACTGGTTTAGAACCTTGAGTATAACCTCGTCTTTCCGTGTCCAGTCCGCCTTGACGGGAATGACGCCATATTTCTCCATGGTTGCACGGACTTCCCCGGTATCGAGCGCGGTTTTCTCATTGTACTTGCATGACGCACACCAGTCGGCCGTGAAATCAATAAATATGGGTTTGTTTTCCCGCACCATTTGCTCAATTGCATCAATGTCAAACGAAACCCAGGGAATGACGTCTTCATCCGCCACGAAAATACGAGCCTGTGGGCCGAAATTCACCAGATTTTTATCATGGGAACTGATATACCGGTAGGGCAGGAAATAAAAACTCAGGGCCAGAATCGCCGTGACAAGCCATGGGGTCGTTCGCCGGAAATTACGGGAAGCCCTCAGGTCTGTTCCCCTGCCGTACAACCATGCAACCAGGCCTACTACCACAAGAAATATGATAGTCGCCCAGAAACCGGCTCGGCTGACTTGGCCAGCAACAACAAAAAGCAGCCAGACCACCGTCGCTAAAAGTAACAGTCCCATGCACCCTTTGAATGTCGCCATCCAGTTACCAGGCCTGGGCAACCATCTCAGCCAGCCGGGATTCATGGACAACAGGAGATATGGGAACGCAAGGCCCGACCCTGTCGTCAGAAAGAAGGCCAGAACCACAGGTCCCGATTTCGTGAACGCATAGCCCACGGCCGGGCCTAGAAATGGCGCGACACACGGCGTGGAGAGAGCCGTTGCCAAAACACCGTTCACAAAGGCACCCGCGTAACCCTCTTGTTGTGTGGCTGAACCGATGCTCTGATTCACCGAAGCGCTGAGATTGATCGAAAATACCCCAAACAAGCTGAGGCTGAAGGCCAGTACGGCCGCCGACATGATGATCACAAAAATGGGGTTTTGAAGGTGGAATCCCCAGCCGACAGCCGTTCCAGCTGCACGCAATCCGATGACAGTCAGCGCCAAGACGGAAAACGAGGCCAGTATACCCAGCGTAAACATCAGCCCCATCCGAAATATCCTAGCCGGGTTATCATTCGCCTGCCTGACAAAACTCAAGATCTTGATCGAGATCACCGGAAGAACACACGGCATGACATTGAGAATTATACCTCCCAAAAAGGCAAGAAGCAGGAAATACCAAACCGATTGTTCATGGCGTTTCATTTCAAGAAAACTGAACCCACGCGGAATATCCTCCGGACCTGCACCCGGCTTTATGCCCTCGATACTGCCTATTGGATCCACAACAACCGATGGGACACTGGGAACAACCGCACGGACATCGCCGATCTGGGCGGTCAAGCTCAACTGCACCATGACTTCGGTCAAATCTGGTTCACCATCTTTCATGAGTGGAACACGGAGGACGCCGGCCAGTTCATGCCGGCCGTCTGCAACCCCCGGAGAAGGTATAACCGGCCAACTCAGCATTAATTTTCCATTCTCAACCAAGGCCTCACCGGCATGGGTGTTCTCCCAGCCCTCAACGGCATGGGGATACAAACCCGATTGTAAATCCAGTCGCCCTGCCTCATCAGCAATCTTCCATCCTTCCCGAGGAGTGACCTCTAGATTCAAAACCGAGGTCTTACCGGAAACAAACTGGATGTCGTCAAGGCCGGGAATACGAATCTGCAACTGATTCGTCGTAATATGACCCGCTGGACCCGACCTCGGAACAAATACCGGAACACGTTCCGCGAAATAATCTATGTATTTTCTGTCATATGAAGGTTCTCCAGAACCGACGGGCAATCGTATGGACATGGATTCCCCGCCCGGAATACAGCTTTCCCTGCAAGCAAGCCATTTAGTCAGGGCTTTCAATTCGATCGACTGATCAATGATGGTATCAGGAGGGGTCACTTCCACGAAAAGTACGGTTTCCCCGTGGTAACCATATCCTGTAATCGCCGAGTCCCCGGAACCGGTCGTGAATTTTTCAGGTACAGGCCATTGAAGGGGCCCGACCTTCCAGCCCTCGGGCAGATCCCAGCGGATGTCGGTCGCCAAACCGATGTCGCCCCAGTTATGCCAGTAAATATGCCATTGGGGCTGCATTCGGTATCTCACCCCAAGCCGGAAGGGCTCGCCGGGTTGAACTGATTTAATGTCGGCGATGAGGTCGGCCCCGACCTGAGATTTGGCGGGCTTAATACCATCAGGCATATTAATCCGTTCAAACTGACCGAAGGCGGTATGGCCTAGGAGCAGGCAGGCTATAAATGAAATCCAGTTCATGGAATGAAATGATGCTTGTCTTTGCTTCATGGACGAGACGAAACCAATCGGGCCAAGATTCCGGGAAATCGTCGCACATTCCCGTTGGGGTGGTAAAGAAGCTAAATTCAGGTCAAGCCGGAAGCAAATTGGGGAACATGGGTAAATTCATGCATATATAGTTGATAATAATATTTTTACATTGCCCACAGGAGGTGCCTCCAACTTGTACATTTTCAGAGATGATACGGCCGGCCTTGCGTGACATATCGTCTTCCCAGACAATGGGATATAATTGAATCATTCTGCGCCAGCCGAGGAAAATTTTGACCGCATCAGACATGACCACAATCACCATATGCGTCTCGGATGAAGGAATAGACTCTTTTCAGATGATCAGTATGCCCTGCCTGATCCCTCCACGAATACGACCGCAGGCCATGCCGCAGTTTGCCATAAAATCGCAGAACCCGATCCGCCTCTCAAGCGGTGATCGGCCGGTCAACATACACCATGGGGACTATAACAGCCCCTAAAATGCCCAAATCATGTGACGGAACTCAACCCAGTTTCCCGCCCCCCAGTAATCCCTCCATTTTGCAAACAGATCCGCCTGGCCAATGCCCCAGTGACAGGACTGCAACCACAGGCCACACAAGGTGGAGCGGTGAAAATGCGTGACCTTTGCATCGGCTGCATACCTGATATCCCATCCGGCATCAACCAACCGCCAGCAGAAGTCCGCGTCCTCTCCGGGATAAGGCAGACCTATATCAAGTCCACCAAGTTCAAGATATACGTCACGCCTCACCGTAAAGTTGGCAGTGAGCGCAAAGGGTCTTGTGAATTTTCCTCCGGCCTCAAGATATTTTTCCTGATCAAACCAACGACGCACGGCAATGAACTCCTCCACATATGAACCGGTCCTGACATCGCATACGGCGCCGGGCACAAGGGCCACCTTTTCATCGGGCCGTAAATTATCAACAACCCTTCGAACCTGCTCCAGCCAGTCGCTGTCGGGAACACAGTCGCTGTCGATAAATGCTATCCACTCTTCCCGTGCCTCCTCCGCCCCACGGTTCCGGGCTTGGCAGCGATTCGGTTCCGGCTCACTGACAACACGCGCCCCGGCCTCCCGCGCTGCTTGCGCTGTGTCATCCGTCGAGCCATTGTCCACGACAATCACTTCAAAATACTCCCGCGAACAGGCACCTCCGACTATCCCCTCGACACAGCGTCGAACAAATTCCGGACGGTTTCGAACAGGAATGACCACCGAGATACCCATAGGCTAACCCTAACGCAAAAAGAGAGGATGAGAAACCTTCATTTGATCAGGAGTGGACAAGGGAAGGTTCATCATTATCAACCAGACCGAGCTGACTGGGAAAAGGGTTTGAGTGGAAGATTGGGAGGGATTTCTCAATACTGATTACGATGGAGGGACAATGTGTTAAGATTCCGGAATCATGAAAAACTATAATAGCATAAGAGGAAAGTGGTATTGGCTGGTCCTGTCAGCTGTATTGTTCCTGCCAATATACGGGAGGTTTCTTGTTGGTTGGTCACCGGTCGGTGGTGACATCGTTAACCAATACCTGCCTTATCAGGAACTGATTCGTGAATCCGTACAACAGGGTCAACTGCCCCTATATAATGCGAAAACATTCTGCGGACGGCCCTTGATGGCCGACATTCAGGTCGGCGTGCTATATCCGCCAAACTGGTTGCACTGGATCCTGCCTCTACCGATCTCATTCGCCCTGACTCTCGCACTTCACGGTTTCTGGATGATTTTCGGCTGCTTCATGTTGGGCCGATACTGGAAATTTCACCCTGCGGCGATCACTCTGGCAGCCGTCCTGTTCTGCGCGAACCCTTTCTTTATACTCAGACTCAGTCAGGGAGTGATCCTCTTTATCTATGCGGGATCCTGGTGGCCGTGGATGGCGCTCTCCGTCGCTCGGCTGGTCAACAAGCCGTGCTTCGGACGCATGGCCGTATTTACCCTGTGCACCAGTATGTCCCTGCTAGCAGGTTCCCCCCAGATCACTTTTTATGGTTGGATCGGGACCTGTGTACTTGCCTTCTTTCTGACATGTAGGGGTGAAATACGAGACAACGGTCACAACACCGCACCTGATTCGGTCAGGCCGTCATTCTGGAAACCGCTTGGCTGGGTGATCACGGGATTTGCCTTCACAACTGGCCTGACTGCCCTGCAAACTTTCCAGACACTGGATTTCATTGGAAACTCGTTTGAACGCGCTGAGGGTGCACCTTGGGAATATATCACCAACGGCTCGCTGGGATTCCACCTGCTCTGGTTGATGATCAACCCGAGCTTCCTGGGAGTCGGTCATTCTGAAAATGCATATTATTTCGGCAGTCGTCTCGATTTCGCTGAAGCCTGCCAGTATATGCCGGCCTGGACCCTGTTTATCATCCTTCCCCTGACTTTCGAACTGATGAGGGGAAACAGGACTGATCATGTTCGACAACATTCGATGATTCTTTACGCCGGGCTGATTTCCATCACTATGGGTGTTTGCCTATCCTTTGGAAAAAATTTTCCGCTATTCAGCTTGTTCTTCAACTGGGTTCCCGGCTTCGACAAGTTTCGTGTCCCTGCCAGGCTTATGATCTTCACATTCAGTGGAATGAGCCTCGTATGCCTAATCACCTACCACCGGCTATTAACCCGAGAAGGGAACCCCTGTTCAGGGCGACTGAAGTATCTGCTATTATTCGGGGTTGTCGCCGGATTGATCACGATCTGGGTGCCCTATGCACTTCGGGACCAGATCTGGGAACCAATCATGAGGGAGAATATAGACCACCCGTGGCTTATCCATGGATATGTTCCCAAACTGACGATTCCCATTTACAACAAGGCAAAGCAAGCGGCCCTCTACAACGGGCTGGTTGTGAGCCTTGGAATTACCCTGGTCGCCTTTGCACTCTGGAAAATTTCGACAAGAAAACCTGCAACCTCTCACAAAAATAACCATATGATCTGGGCATTGCCCATCCTCGCGCTGGTTGAACTTGTCACCCTTTCGCTGCCCTTCTATCACACAAGCCGGATCAGCCGGTATATTGGGGACCAATACCCGGATACTCCCCTGATAAATATCCTCAAAAGGGAACATCGCGGAGGAAGAATTCTTTGGCTCGATGATGTACATAGCTGGCTTCATGACCAAAACCAACCCGAAATCTATCCCAACCGGCTTGTCATGCACGGCTTGCCGGATGCACGAGGATATGACCCCGTCAACGCCCGTTGGATAGGAGAATGGATGAACCTATTATCAGGCAGAAAACCTGATACAAACCCCCGCGGCCTGATGATCATCCAGCAGATTGCCCGGCCACCTTGGTTGACCCTGATGGGGGTGGAAACAGTCCTAACCTACACGAGTCTGGATTACATCAGCACACTGAGCCAAATCGCGACCCTGGATTTTGACAAGGAGACCCATCCGGGAATACAGGGAACGGCAAACGATGAAAAGGTGACACTTCGCATCTACCGCAATGATGCCTTCCGCGGCTTAGCCTTCCCTGCCCCGATGCCAAAATTTGTCAAACCAGGTCACTGGCAGGACCAGTTGTATATGGCCGCAAAACTGACGAAGGATCCGAATGTCCCCTTCCAAGACGCAATCATTACGGATATCGGGATTTATCCGGATTCCGCGTTTCTTTCCATGGATCCCAACCGACAGCCGGAAGATATTTATCGTCTAGCGCCTGATACCGGCCCGGAATTCAAGGTGGAGGAACTACAGGCCGGACCAAACACTTGGCGCTACCGAGTGAATTATCCGGAACAGGCACTGACCTGTTTTTCACATAGTGCCTGGGATGGATGGAATCTGAAGATCAACGGCAGACCCGCATCACTGGCCCGCATGAACGGAACATTCCTGGCTGCTGCTGTACCTGCGGGCGAAAGCGAACTGGAGCTATTTTACCGCCCGCCGGGTTTGTCTTCCGGGATTGCGGTCAGCCTGATCGCACTTGTGACCCTGATTTACGGTTGCATCCACTCGCGCGCTCCCAAAACCCGGTTGATTCCCGCCTCACGATCGTAATCCCCGCAACCATCAACCACCTGCCCCGAAAATTCAGGTCTGGCCCTCTATCCTGTATCTTTCCATTCACCCTGACCCATACAGAACGCATAACGCGGATGATCGAAAAGACGTTCGACGAATAAACGCAACAGTGGCAAGTCCATGAACAACCTGTCGAATGTCGAATGAAACACGAAATATTTTTCAACATTCCTCAGCCCTTCGACCAGATGTTCTGCCTTTATAGAATCTTCACCCCCAGATACAGCCAGTGCCGCACTATACCAGTGAATCAGACCCCAATGCATAAGCATAAGGTGATGACCCATGCGTAGATCGTCGCTTAACAAAAGATCCTTCCGAAACAAACGATGCCGGAAATACCTCGTCAATATTGTATCGAACTCAGGTCGGGTCGGATCAAACCTGATCCGTCTCAGGTCTTGCCATCGGACCGGATTATTCAGAACAGGCAGGTTCAGCCTGGCATGGCCCGTGGCCCAGAGCAAATATTGAAACGTGACCATGAGGTAGGACCGAATCCTCCCACGCCTCTGCCCATATGTGTTGCGCAGCGTGTGGGCGAAACCCAGAAACATCCTGCGCAGCAAACTCGAACCACGCTGTTTCATTGCCAGCGATCGGGGGAGAGGCCAGGGCTCATCAGGTGTCCCCGCCATACGTTCCTGAAAGACCCGGATCGCCTCATCGTTGGCATCATGATTTCCGGTCAGTTGACCCGACTCCCTCCGGGCTTCCCGAATGAAACGAGACAAAAGGGTCAAATAAGCGGACTGGGACACAAGTCGCTGCCCTATCGTGCCCAACCCGGGTTTCATCAACGCGTCCAAGTCATGTTCGATCAATTCATACTGGTCCCATGACAATGGTATATCCACAGCCAGCCCTGGGGGCACATCCACTTGCCTTCGGCTGTGAGTGTAACCGGATAACTCGCTGATCTGGTCCTGCTGGCCGGAAACGGCCGGGCCCTGATTGGTCAGGACAGCGGTGCATGCAAAAGAAAGGCCCACCCATGAACCCCGTGGCGTATCGACAAACTTGTACGGGAAGCTGCGGCAGGAGTTGGGCTTGGCATCAAAGCCATACACTTCATGCAACGAACACAGGTTGCGGGAATTTTTAAGGCAGCAAAACCCCTCACAACCAGTGCGCATCACACTCTGGCCGGGTGTCCAGGGACTTTCGATGACGGGGCTGGAAGGGTCATGGACATCCTTCAGCTCATCGGCCGGACGAGATTCAATCGAAATCCGGATTTCCTCCTCGACAGGGATTTCCCAAAACTCGCCGCAGGACCGACCGCATTGTATGCAGTGATAATTCTGGCCTTCAGGCAACTTGAGGTGGCTTGAAATTTCTGTTGCACTCATCCATCCACCATGAGTTGACAAACCAGTTAAAAGCAATCCTAATCTAAGTTTTCCGGCATCCTTCATGAACATCGGCATCATCCTGCTGCAATCCCATGCCTGAATCTCCGACGGCTGTATCAAACACGCCCCCACTTGTCGCTGGTTATGGCCTGAAGCCCAAAACATAAAAGATAACTAAAAGGTTGTCATTTTTAAGCGCAGAAATACATCTGTGGAACAGGTGTGAACCACGATTCCCCGCACTCGTTGCACACAGGCAAGAATGGCTGATCCTGGAAAAAATGAGGAGTTAACCTGAAAGGTTCAACGGTCGACCCGGTTGCCGCCGCTACGAAGGATGTCACCGGCCGAGATGATCCCATTGGTCGGATCATATTCGAGTGAGCCCAGCAGAGAATCAAATTCCTCCGACGGACCCAGTGACAACAGATTGAAATTGTCCGGGCG
>CAYYNQ010000049.1:0-52533 GCA_964473105.1 uncultured Candidatus Sumerlaeota bacterium
GCGGTCGCGTCGTGTCTTGCGTGGGCTGGTTACGGCCCCATGGACCCGGACTTCATGGAGTGTGTGGTCTACCGATATCAGTTCCGGTCCACATCCAGATGGAAGCACCTCGGCCAATCGGTTGATCAACCCCTGATTCTCAGGCAGGTTCAAGTAGGGTTTGTTTCCCCATCGTACCGAAAATCCGATTTCTGGCCGGGTCAGGCTTTGCCGAATGATAGTCTTCAGCATGTGGCCCCATTCCGCCGCCGCACTCTTGAGGAATTTGCTGCGTACCGGGGTGTTGAAAAAAAGGTCCCTGACGTTAATGGTTGTTCCAACAGGTGCACCCTGAGCAGTGATTCGAGTATCCAAGCCACCGCTGGTCGTCAATTTGAAACCCTCCATTGAGTCGGTGCTGCGTGTCAGAATTTCCAAACGACTGACGGCCGAGATTGCGGCAAGGGCCTCGCCTCTAAACCCCCGGGTTTCAAGATGCGTCAGATCATCAAATCCCCGTATTTTGCTGGTTGCGTAACGTTCAACGGCCAAACTCAGGTCCGGTTGCCTGATTCCCCTGCCGTTGTCCCGTACACAGAAACTGAGGCCATCCTTCTCAACCGTGACGTCAACTCGTGTCGTACCGGCGTCGATACTGTTCTCGATGATTTCCTTGAGAGCCGCGGCTGGTCGGGTGATTACCTCTCCCGCGGCAATCTGATTGATGAGCCGGTCGGGTAGACGTTCGATCAACCTCGTATCGGCAGGGGGGTGCTCCAATCGGGATTTCATATTCATGCCAACAGAGTAATCCAACGTTAACACGGGAGTGAAGTCATAATTCATGTGGAGCCTTAATAATATTCACTTGTCACCCCAAGTTGTGTCCACTTTCAGGTCGGGAATATAGCCACATCGGCAAAACTAGATCTATTCATGCCTTGCCTGTGACAATCCACTCGTGATTCCTGTGCAGGGACAAGAAAACGAGGTAGATTCCTTGACCAGGCCGGTCGGCACATGATTTAATGAGCGTGTCCCCGATTTACGGGATAAGACGAATCAAGGGTTTATGCTCTGTTGAGGCAGTGGAAAGGGAGATCTGATGTCATCATCCGATTCCGGTGAGATCCGTGTTCGGCCCGAACCGACACCAAATCCGGCAAGCATTCGATTTGTGGTTGACGCGACAATTCTCGAGTCAGGTACCGCGGATTTTCAGGATGCTGAATCGGTCAAGGGTAGGTCGGTGCTTGCGGAGGCCTTGTTTGGTTTGGATGGGGTAACTGGTGTCTTTCTTGGCCCGAATTTCGTGACGATCACCGCACCGGATGTCATCGAATGGGATAGGCTGGGAGAGTCGGTTATCGGTGCCATCCAGAAGCATCTCGCAGACGGGAAGCCCACACTAGTTGGTGATACCAACGATTTTATGGAGGGTGATGGTGAGATTGAGCGGGGGATCATTCAAATCATTGAGAATGAGATCCGGCCAGCTGTTGCGATGGACGGGGGCGATATTATTTTTGGGGGTTTTGAAGGCGGAATCGTTCGCCTTCATCTAAGGGGTTCCTGCAGCGGTTGCCCAAGCAGTTTGATGACGCTCAAGATGGGTATTGAGCGCCGCCTTCAGGAGGATTATCCGGAGATACAGGGCGTGGAAGCCATTGGGTGATCTCAATCAGCTTTGATGCATCATGATTCTGTAAAGGTATCGGTCTGCCCGCTGTCCGCCCGATTGGTGGCCTCAAGTTTGCGGACGTATTCAGCTGCCTTCACTTCGGTGTTCTCGAGATCCGGTGCCCGTTCAATCGGTGGGAATATCAAGATAAAACGTGCCCCGGCATCTGGTATGTTTTCGGCTGAAATCGTCCCTCCGTGCAGGTCCTGAACGATGGTCCTCACCCAGTTCAGGCCGAGTCCCTCGCCTTGCGACCCGCTGGCACGGTAACTGGTGTAGCCCAGTTCAAATATCTTTTCTATTTCCTGGATCTCGGCCCGGCGTCCTTGGCCATCGAGAATGCCTGTTCCGCTGTCTTCCAGCGCGATGCAGAGTCCCCCCTCGATGGTTTGACGGGTTTTGACCTTTATCCATCCGTGCGTGATGTGTTCCGGGTCAGCCTTGCGAATCGCCTCCAATGCATTTGAGAACATGTTGAACAGGGCGAGTTTGATCAGCCTCGGGTCGACCATGCATCGAGGAACATCTTCCTTGAGTTCCTGATGAAGGTTGATCTTGGAAGACATTGACATGCTGAAGAGTTGGCAGGTTTCACGGATCAGCCGGTTGCTGTCCTGTATCTCGAGGACCGGATGCTGGAGGAAGGCGTAGGACCGGTAAAGGTTCACAGTTTCCTGCATGAACCGGACTGACTGCAGCAACCCCTTGAGCGATTCACCGAGGATCCTTTGCTTTCGTTCATCCTCGGGGATCCGGGCTGTTTTCCCCAGGATCCGGCCCAGAGCAAGTAGTTCGAGTTTGCTGGTGGCAATGATATTGGTCAGGTCATGACCAAGGTTGCGTGAGAGGCTGATGTTCGCACGACCCCTCTCCTGTACCAGCAACTGGTTGCGCAGTGACAGGGTTTGAATACCGGCATCAATCACCTCGGTCAGGCGTTCCAGTCGATCCCGCAGAGGGTCGATCGTCGGGTCGGTGGTCTTCTTGTCAATGGCCATGCAGATCAGGTATCTAACGCCGGCTCGTGCTGGGTCATTTAGTTGTCGGCTGATGCCGGTCAGTTGCCACTGGTGAAGGTCGAATTCGATCTGCCCGCTGCTGTCCTTGGGGAGGATCTGTTTCAGGTTATCAATCAGGATGTCCCCGTGTTCTCGAAGGTCGGGGTTCCCTGCGATGAAGTTCTGACCGGTGGCCCGAATTTGGCCGGGGCCCTCGGCGATCAACTCAATACAGGAGATCAATGCTTCCCCCACCACCTCGCAGAATGATTCACAGATAAAGCGGGCGACTTCCCATCCAGTCATCTGGGGTCGTTGCGCGATTTCGTCCCTGAGATGTCCTTGAAGTCTTGCTATAACCGCATCCAGCGCCATCCTGTTGTACAGGTGCTCCAAGTGTGTTAAGGGTTTGCGGTTAAACAGGGTCCGTTCGTTGCTGGATTCCTCGAGACATATCATGACATTCCTGAGTGGAAGAATGACCGCTCGTGCAATCCCCAGAGCAATCATCGAAAGAATCAGGATAATGAATAGTGAACGCCAGAGATAGCTTCGTGTCAATTCCTTGATCCCAGGATCGTCGGATGGCGTTGTGTAATGAAATTTCAGCCGGTATTGGTGATTGCCCACCGGTTGTTCCATGAATCCACTGAAACTCCGGATAAAGAGGGAGTTATTGAAACCGTGAAAACGGCCTAGATCTTTCTCCCCGGTATCAAATATCAGGCCTGCCGTTTTCTGCCCTGACGAATGCATCTTCATTTCCCTGATCGAGATGCGATAAATCCGGCTATTTTTGGCGCTGACGATTCTCCCGATCAGTGTTTTTGCATTATCCTCTATTTTTTTTAAATGGGTAGATGTTTCGGAATGGTGATTCTTCAGCCATGCATTGACCTGTTTCAACAAATGGTCATTGATGCTGAGGCGGCCCGTATCCATCTCGATACCCTCAAATATATAGGCGGGCATTTTCTCCAGCATGTATCGTTTTTTGTCCCTTTGGTACCAGGACAGGTCGATTTCCACGAGGATCATGACGATCGTGACCAGGTATAGCAGCAGGAACGCCATCAAAAGTTTGTTTCGTTTAAGGAATCGAGTGAGCATATGCCTGTATGGAATTCCCCTGAAATCTTGAATACTCGATGATACCGAAGTCATAATGGGAGCGCAATTGGCCTCTCCTTTGGATTCCTGGGCCTAGTCCATGAAAAAACCGCCTGTAAGGGCGGTTTGGGTGTCAATCCGTTGTTGACTCTCAATTGGAGTTGGCAGGGGGTACAGGATTCGAACCTGTGTATGCCGGAACCAAAATCCGGTGCCTTACCACTTGGCTAACCCCCTGCATCCACTACTTAATCTATCCAACGCCAATCCTGATGTCAAATTCAGGCACCCCAGCGTTGACTTTTCCCCGGTCAGATGTTCCACTGAAAGGAGGAAAGGGTCCCTTGATGCTTTCCCGTTTTGGGATTCCATTCCAATCTTTCGTAATCTCCTCCATCTTTGTCAGGGAGTAGTCAGGTGATGACTCAGGGTCCCGGTACCGTCCAGAATCCCGACAAGGAATCAGTTGCCCAATGTGCGGCCTCCGAAAGAAACCCCTGGCTGGACGATTTCATGCAGTCGTTCCACTATACAGCGTTGACCTATGACGATGTGAGCCTTGTAACCCAGTATGCAGATTTTCTGCCTGATAAAACAAACCTGACGACTCGGTTGACGCGCAATATCTCGCTTAACATTCCCTTTGTTAGTGCGGCTATGGATACGGTCACCGAGTCCGATATGGCGATTGCAATGGCGCTCCAGGGCGGGATCGGGATTATTCATAAAAATCTGGACCCCATGGACCAGCGCTCACATGTCAAGCGTGTCAAGTTTTACCTCAACGGTTTTTTGGTCAAAGCTCGGACCATGAAGCCCGACACAACCCTTGAGCAGTTACACCGAGTCACCACAGAAAAAGGTTGGGCATTTCATACCTTTCCGGTTGTCGACGAAGACCGGCGCCTTCGAGGAATGGTCACCAGTCGTGAGATCAAATATTGTGATGAAAAATCCACACGACTCGACGAGATCATGAATGCCGAACCGGTCAGTGCTCCCGAGGGGACGACTATTCGGGAAGCGTTTGATATCATGAGCCAAAAGAGGATATCCGCCCTTCCAATTCTTGATAAGGGCGGAATATTCAAGGGCATGTATTGTTACGAGGATGTGCATGATATTCTCAAGGGGGTGCATCCGCTTTACAATCGTGACCCCAATCACAAGCTGCGCTGTGGTGCGGCCGTTGGGTCGGATACACACGAGCGGGTGGAGGTCCTGATGGATGCCCCCTTGGATGTCCTTGTTGTTGATACCGCTCACGGATTTTCGCGAGGTGTGCTGGAGATGATCAGGTGGATCAAAAAAAAATATCCGGCGGTTGATGTTATCGGTGGCAATGTCGCCTCAGCTGAGGCGACCCGTGCGCTGATTGATGCCGGGGCAGACGGGATCAAGGTTGGCGTTGGTCCCGGATCGATCTGCACGACACGGGTCGTGACGGGTGTCGGGGTTCCACAGCTTTCTGCCGTCTATGAGTGTGCGGTTGAAGCGCGGGGCAGCGGGGTGCCTGTTATTGCAGATGGAGGGATTCGTTTCAGCGGTGATGTTGCCAAGGCCTTGGTTGCCGGTGCGTCCAGTGTGATGATGGGTTCTGTATTGGCCGGTACCGACCAGAGTCCTGGTGAACGGATTCTCGTGCGGGGCCGTCAGTATGTCACGTATCGTGGGATGGGATCCGTTGAGGCTATGGCGGAAAGATTTGGTAGTTCAGACCGTTATGGACAATCGGGCACCAGCCAGGAAAAGCTCGTGCCCGAGGGTATTGAGGGTCTTGTTCCATGCGCGGGTTCCGTCGATCAGGTGCTTCACCAGTATGTAGGGGGCCTTCGTTCATCACTCGGCTACAACGGGTGCAGGACCATCGACGAACTCAGGATTCGGGGGCGGTTCAGGCGGGTTACCCCGTTTGGCCAGCAGGAGGCGCATCCGCATGACGTCCAGATCACGCATGACGCCCCCAATTACCAGGTTGATGAACGCTGAACCGTTTCTTTCACGGTGCTTTCCCTGCCCTTCTGACATCTCCCATCGGTAGCGATTTCCGGCCGGTGCGTGATATCAAATTATTGACAGGTCCGTTTTTCAGTTGGAAATCATTGAGGCACCGATTTTCTTTTGATCGCGCCGTATTGTCTGAGAATTCGGACTGCTTCTTCCCGTTTCCTGAATTTTGCCACGTCCAGCGGGTAAACACCCTTGGATGATGGTATGTCGGGGTCGGCTCCATTCTCCAGCAGGAGAGTGGTGATCAGGTCGTTGCCAATCGATACGGAGAGCAGCAGGGGAGTCAGCCCCAGCCGGTTGCTACGGTCCGGGTCCGCGCCAGACCGTAGCAGCAGTTTGGCGTGGGTCGTCAGGTTGTCCATGATTGCCGCATGAAGAGCTGTATTGGCGAAGCGATCCTCAAACTGATTCGGATCTGCGCCGCCGCTGACCAGAGTCCTGAAGAGTTCAATGTTGTCTTTTGAAATAGAGTCATAAAGGGCGAAGGTGCCCGTTTTGGGCGCCTTCCGGTCCGGATCTGCGCCCAGCTTCAGGCAAAGTTCCAGGGCAGGAATATCTTTGATGAAGACCAACTCATGAATCACCGAATAACCCAGTTGATGATCTTGCCGGTTGATATCCATTCCTTCCGCCAACATTGTATTCAGGAGTTCGTGATTTCCTGATAACAAAGTTTTGATGAGTAGGTAACGGGTATGAGAACCCGGTTTATCGTAGGCATATGTTGAATCGGATGGTTGTGGACCGAAAAGGATACATTGGGTTGTTGGAGATGACGGGGAGGAATCAGGGGGGGGGACCGAATTCCGGGCATGGATATGGGCCAAGACGACCATGCAACAAGACCCAGCGTGCAAAGCCTTGAATAATGAATGGAGGGTCGATTTTACATTGATCGTCGTTTTCATTCTATGACGGACCCAGAACATTGTCATTAAAAGATATACGGTATATTAATCGACTTTATTTTGTATCCTTTATCGGAGTAACGGGCCGATTGAAACATAATCCAGACCGATGATCACACGAAACCGGTTGTCCTTTAATGGCTCGAATCAGGCTGAATCATTTTGTATCTGTGAATTTACGGGTAGCCCGTAAGGTGATATTTTGTTAGATTCGTGGTCTAACCCATGTCCTTTCATGATTTTGGGTTGGACTTGGGTGGTGTCAGGATAAATGTCGCGTGGGTCCCTTGACAAGGGGGATCCCGTGACTAGAAACGGAAGTATAATCGGTGCCATGAAAGGTTTCAGTACCGCCAGTTTCTGGGTCATCATATTCCTCGTCTTCATCCTGCTTTTCATGCATTACCAGCAGCAGGAGAAGCCGGAGAACCTGAATCTCCTGAAGTGGAGACAGCTCGGCGAGGAGGAGTTGATCATTTCCACCCTCGATGAGGAAGGGGAAATGACTGGTGCCTATTCGCCATCCAGGGCCGCTTCGCAGGACAATGTCAAACAATACAGGGTCAAATACCTTCCCGGTCAGGCTGAAAAGATCCTTGAATGGGCCGAGGCGTACAATATCCCATATGAAACCAAGCGTAGAAATACATTTTTATCACAGTTGATGATGTTCATGCTGCCGTTGGCCATCGTGATTGTGCTCTGGATACTGTTGATGCGGCAGTTGCAGGGTGGCGGCAACAAGGCCATGAGTTTTGGCAAGAGCAAAGCGAAACTGGTCAAGGAGGGTGAAATCAAGGTCACCTTCAAAGATGTGGCCGGCGTCAACGAGGCTCGCGAGGAACTTCAGGAAGTTGTCGAATACCTGAAGGACCCGAAAAAATTTAGCAAGTTGGGCGGCAAGATCCCCAAGGGGGTGTTGCTGATCGGGCCACCCGGTACGGGCAAAACATTGTTGGCCCGGGCCATTGCGGGCGAGGCCGCCGTCCCTTTCTTTTCCATTTCGGGGTCCGATTTTGTCGAGATGTTTGTAGGTGTGGGCGCCAGTCGTGTTCGCGACCTTTTCGAGCAGGCCAAGAAGGCGCGCCCGTGCATCATTTTCATTGATGAGATCGATGCTGTCGGTCGCTCACGATTTGCCGGGTATGGGGGTGGACATGACGAGCGTGAACAAACTCTGAACCAACTGCTTGTCGAGATGGATGGATTCGCCGAGAATGAGGGCGTTATATTGGTCGCGGCAACCAATCGTCCCGATGTGCTGGATCCCGCGTTACTGAGACCCGGCCGGTTTGATCGCCAAGTGACGGTTGATCTTCCGGATATAAAAGGACGTGAAATGATTCTCCAGGTCCATGCCCGTAAGGTCAAGATGGCGAAGGACGTGAGATTATCAAAGATTGCAAAAGGTACACCCGGTTTTTCTGGGGCCGATTTGGCCAATCTGATCAATGAGGCGGCACTGCTTGCTGCACGCCGCGATCTGGAAACTATCGGGTATGATGAATTCGAGGAGGCCAAAGACCGGGTCATGATGGGGCCGGAGCGGCGCAGCATGGTTATTACTGAGAAGGAAAAGAAAAGCACTGCTTATCATGAGGCAGGCCATGCGTTGGTCGCCCATTACACCGAGGGAGGCGACCCTGTTCACAAGGTGACCATTGTCCCGCGGGGACGTGCGTTGGGTGTGACGTGGGTTCTTCCGTCCGAGGACAGATTGTCCATGGATCGAAAACAGTTGATCAACCAATTGTATTATTTGATGGGTGGACGGGCTGCAGAAATCATCAAGTTTGACGAGTTCACAACCGGTGCGGCGAACGATATTGAAAGGGCGACATCCCTCGCTCATCGCATGGTCTGCCATTTCGGCATGAGTGATAGGCTGGGGCCGAGAGCCTTCAGTGGCTCAAGCGGTGAAAATGTATTTCTTGGGCGTGATATCACCCGTGAGAGAAATTACAGCGAAGAAACGGCCGGAATTATCGATGAGGAAGTTAAGCGACTGATCGATGAGGCTCATGATTATGCGATGAAGTCACTCAAGGACAACGAAGGAGTCCTTGAACGGGTCTCTGAGGCCCTGATTGAGCGGGAAACCCTTGGTGAGGAGGAGTTCCTTATGCTCATTGAGGGCAAGGAATTGCCGCCGATGGAGGAATCGGATCCGCCGACTGATCCGCCTGAAGAGAGCAATTCTGTCGCGGACAAAGATGAGGATGGGGATATTCAATCTCAGGTGCCCCCAATTGGAGGCCCCGACCCCCAGCCCTCGACCTAAGAGCCCCGTGTTATTTCGAAGCAGCATGAATCCAGGGCTTGATTTCGGCTTCTGGAATCCCTTGCTTTTTTACATGACAGGTCTTTAATATTTGTGCCTATGTGTCCCCTCCCCTTACCCCCACTGCCGAGATTGAGGATATGGACTGTTTCCAGTTGGTCGACTGCTCCATGCTGAAGCCGGGCCGCATACGGTGTGTCAATTTTCTTATCCGTCCTTGTTTTTCATCTTGGTGCTGGATTTTATTTCTGGTCCCCATGTCGGGCTGTTCCCGGTATGGGCCGGATTTGGGTAAAGTTATAAGTCCGGAGGAACAGGTTATATTGGATTACCGCAATGGTTGGTTTCATGCAGCCAATGGATCGGAGACCATTGAACGGATTGCCCGGATATATAAGCGGGATCCCCTTCTGGTGGCAAAACTGAATCGGTACGGCGAGGAAAATCGTCCGGCTCGTGACCGGCAGATTTACATTCCACCCTCAAACAAGATGGACCAATTGGTTCTGGTGCTGAAACGAATTCGTGAGAATCCAGAATGTGTCCCGACGAAACCCTGGAACCCCGGGATTATGCTTGCCGGTGTAGAACCATCGGGTAATAGGCCGAAAAAATCCCGCAGAAAAAACCTGAAAGTCAGGGTTTCAGACAGGGCCCCGATTGATGAGGTGCCCGAGGCCATTTTTGTTGCAGATGTCGGATCTATTCCCGCACCCAGGAAGGCTTCGCGTTCGGGATTAGCGGGAATACGAAAATCCGCCAAGTCATCCAGCCGGAGGATCTCGTCGAAACGTGAGTCGGCAGTTCCCGGACATGTTGTTCCAAGGGACACGTTCGACTGGCCAGCTTCGGGTAGAGTGGTGACACAGTTTCAAGATGGTTGGCGGAATGCATGTCATGGAATCGAGATAGCAGCTGAAGAGGGATCGGCGGTGAATGCCGCGCGGTCGGGGCGGGTTTTGATGGCTGAGGAGTTCCTGAGTTATGGAAAACTGATCGTGATCGACCATGGTGATGGATACGCATCAGCTTACGGTTACAATAAGGAATTGCTGGTCAGGCCCGGCCAGCATGTCAGGAAAGGTTCACGGATTGCACGGGTGGGACGACAAAAAAGCTGGTCGGACAGCATGCTGTTCTTTCAAATCAGGCGGAATGCCTCACCGGTGGATCCGATGATATATCTGAATTGATGTGATGTAGAGTAACAATCAATGGTCACCAATTGGGTATATGGTCCCTTAGGATCGGATTGACGATGGCCTACAGAAAGACAAGGCGAAAAAGACGCGGGGTTGGATCCGGGAGATCAATCCTGGTTTTTGTCATGTTGACCTGTCTTCTCATCGGTATGGTGGCGGGTTTTCTTACACGCAGTGATTACATGCCATCATTTTCAAGTTGGTTACGTGGAAGCCCATCGGATATAATCCCCGAAGAAACGCTTTCAAGTTTTAGTCGTGATGAACTGGAGGGTGAGGTGAGGCGATTGAATCGAGAAATTACCGAACGCGACAAGAATATCGATGAATTAAGGATCGAGTTGAAGTTGGTCAGTGAGGGATCATCAGGACGCAGACGTTGACCCTGGAGAAAATCATCAACAAGGATTTCGGGCGTCCGCAACGCCTTTGGGCGGGGTTGCCCGTATTGTGAAGGCCCCGAGGCCGGTCACAACAGGGGGCTGCCGATGAAAATCCCGACGGGTTCAACTGCCTTCGGGTTCTTCTGTGGAATGCCCATGTTTCCGAGATATATGATGATCGTCCGAAGCCGGATTTCCATGTGTTTGTCGTTATAAGCAATCCACATTATTTATAGTACTCATTCCCCATTCACCAGATGTGGTGATCAGGTTTTCGCACCGGCGATCTTTTCGCAGATAACGGCCGGTGCTTGTTCGTAATGCGAGAATTCCATGGAGTAATTTGCCCGTCCTTGACTCATTGAACGCAGTTCATTGACGTAGCCGAACATTTCGCCCAGGGGTACGTTGGCTTGGACAATCTTAAGATTATTCTGTTCACGTATGTCCCCGACCCTGGCCCTGCGTTGCTGAAGATTTCCGATCACGCCGCCCAGATAATCCTCGGGTGTTGTCACTTCAAGTTTCATGACCGGTTCCAGAAGTTTTGGGCCGGCCTTCCGGCTTCCCTCCCGGAAGGCCATTGAGCCGGCGATCTTGAAGGCCATTTCCGATGAATCCACGTCATGGTGGGATCCATCGTAGACCGTGGCTTTGATATCGACAACAGGGTAGCCGGCCACAGGACCATTATTCATTGCCTCGATGACCCCCTGTTCCACGGCGGAAATGTATTCCCTGGGTATGACTCCCCCGACAACCGCATCAATGAATTCAAACCCGCTGCCGGGTTCCTGGGGCTCAAGTCGAATCCAACAGTCACCATACTGTCCACGCCCACCGGATTGTCGGACGAAACGACCTTGGACTTCCACCATTCTGTTGATGGTTTCACGGTAGGCTACCTGAGGAACCCCGATATTTGCCTCAACCTTGAACTCGCGTCGCAGTCGATCGACAATAATCTCAAGGTGAAGTTCACCCATTCCGGAGATGATTGTCTGGTTCGACTCCTTGTCGACCTTGACACTGAAGGTTGGGTCCTCTTCCGAGAGCTTGGCTAGTCCACCCGACATTTTATCCTGGTCGCCCCGGGTCTTTGGCTCAATGGCGATACTGATAACGGGTTCAGGAAATGTCATTGCTTCCAGGAGGATTGGGTGATCTGGATCACAAATGGTGTCTCCCGTCGAGGTTTTCTTCAGGCCCACAACGGCTGCGATGTCACCGGCGCGGATCACATCCACCTGTTCGCGGTCATTTGCATGCATCAGCAGTATTCGTCCCAGGCGTTCATTGATTTCCCGGGTGGCGTTATAGACATAACTGCCCGATTTGACCGTTCCGGAATAAACCCGGAGATAGGTGAGTTTCCCAACGTGTGGATCACTCATGATTTTGAAAGCCAGTCCTGCAAACGGTTCGCTTTCCGAGGCCTTGCGTTGCAGGATTGAATCTGGTTCATTCGGTATGGTCCCGTCGATCGAGTCCACATCGCTGGGGGATGGAAGGTAATCAATTACAGCATTGAGCAACATCTGGACGCCTTTGTTCTTGAACGCCGTCCCGCAGAGGACCGGCGTGATATGGCATGCAATGGTCGCTTCACGGATCAGGTCATGTAGTTCCTTCGGATCAAATTCATGGTCCTCGAGATATCGCTCGGCGAAATGGTCATCATACTCCGCGAGTGATTCCATCATTTTTTCACGCCATTCATCTGCCATGGGCCGAAGGTCGTCTGGTATCGGGCCTGCTTCGATTGTCCTGCCCAGATCCGTGTTGTCGCCTGTTTCCGGCCAAATTTTGGCGCGCATGTCCACCAGGTCTATGATCCCCCGGAAAGCGTCCTCCATGCCGATGGGTACCTGGATTGGGACAGGATGGGCGTTGAGTCGGTCGCGCATCATCTTCACGCAGTTGAAGAAGTCTGCGCCAACCCTATCCATCTTATTGATAAAGGCAAGTCGTGGTGCCCTGTAATTGTCAGCCTGCCGCCATACGGTTTCGCTCTGGGGTTCCACCCCGCCAACGGCACAGAACAGCGCAATCGCCCCATCCAGTACGCGAATTGAGCGCTCGACCTCGACGGTGAAATCTACGTGGCCAGGCGTGTCAATAATATTGATTGTATAATTATTCCAACTGCACTGCGTTGCCGCAGATGTGATGGTGATGCCCCTCTCTTGCTCCTGCTCCATCCAGTCCATGGTTGCCGTACCATCATGGACTTCCCCGAGCTTGTAGGAACGCCCGGTATAATAGAGAATCCGCTCGGTAGTCGTGGTCTTGCCCGCATCGATATGGGCCATGATCCCGATATTTCTAATTCTTTCTAGTGGGACCCTGCGATCCATGATTCCGTACTCCTTCCAGGGACATCCAGTCTGGCGGCTTGAAAAACATTTCAGCTGGACAGATATGATATTTGTGATCAGTCTGTCGGCGGGTTCATGAAGGTCGCGGGGGACACATCCGCCCCCCTGTCCTTCATGCTTCGTTGGTCCAGTGATGGGCCGGATGAACTTACTCGGCGCGGTTAGGTGGACAGTTCCGTGTCCCGGCTACCAGCGGTAATGGGCGAATGCCTTGTTGGCCTCCGCCATCCGGTGTACATCTTCACGTTTTTTAACGGCGGCGCCAGTTTTGTTGTAGGCATCGGCCAGCTCATTGCAGAGACGTTCAGTCATTGTTTTTTCATTGCGTGCCCGGGCTGCATCAATCAGCCAGCGTATGGCCAATGCCTGACGGCGTTCCGGCCGTACTTCGATGGGAACTTGATAATTTGCACCTCCGACACGCCGACTCTTGACTTCAACAACAGGCTTGACGTTCTCCAGCGCCGTATTAAAAACCTCGATCGGCTCCACCTTCTCTTTCAAGCGATCTGCAACGGAATCCAGTGATGAGTAAAATATTTTCTCGGCCCGATATCGCTTGCCAGACCTCATCAGGGTATTGATGAATTTTGAGGCCAGAACACTTTCATATTTACGGTCGGGTGCAATCTTGCGTTGAAGGGTACCTGTATTTTTTCGACTCATATTTCTTTAATCCCGTGATCCTTAAAGATTTTCTGGGTGTCGGATCCTTATGTGGATTTACTTGGGTTTCTTTGTCCCATATTTGGACCGGCTCTTTTTTCGGCTTGCAACGCCTTGGGTATCCAGTACACCCCTCAGTATGTGGTAACGAATTCCGGGGAGATCCTTCACGCGTCCACCCCGCAGCAGAACAATTGAATGTTCCTGCAGGTTGTGCCCTTCCCCGGGAATATAGGCGGTCACTTCCTCGCCGTTTGTCAGGCGAACACGGGCGACCTTGCGCAACGCGGAATTTGGTTTTTTTGGTGTTGCCGTATAAACCCGGGTGCAAACCCCGCGTTTTTCGGGGCAACCCCTGAGCGCCGGGACATTACTTTTCCTCAGGATTTTTTTGCGTGATTTTCGTACAAGTTGATTAATGGTAGGCATCTTTTTGTTCGACAGTCCTCTGGTGATTCGCTTTATTCCCGGTGTCGGGACATACCCCCGACCCCTGATACTGGCCTCTTTAGGCCCACAGAGCCATCCATTAGACGAAAGCCATCGCCCTTAGTCAAGGTGAAAACTGTCGGTTCGGCTATCATGGATTAATTTTATGTCATTTTTGGAAATCGTGATCCTTTAGTCATGGAAACCTGATTTACGTTCAATTCTAATGATATCTGTCTCATTTCAGCCTTCCTTCGCTTAAATTATATGGAAATCGGGGTATTTCGATGAACCGGCTTTGTGTTGACTAATGTCAATTTACGTTGATCCCAGTCCACAAATGATCTAGCTTGCTGTCATATCGCTGGCTAGGTGATGTCGACTTACTGTGGGGTCGAATATGGTTATTGAAACACATAAAATATATAAAATCAGTATTATATATATTTTTTTGCTGCTTTCTGGGGGGGGCGTGCGTTCGGTTACTGCGGGGGATGGCGAGGATGTCCCGTTTCCTGAAAAACTAGTATTCGCCTTCCAGAAACAGAAAGATCCCATCAGGGTTGAGGGTGAAGCCAACCGCATGGCTCAGGTTTTGGGTGGAGAAATTGGGATTCCCGTTGAGGTCATCGTGCCTCGTCGTTACAGCCTCACTGTTCAGGCGCTCATCAGCAATCGTGCTCATGTCGGATACGTGAGTGCCCTACCCTGTCTATTGGCTCGCTCCAAGGCCCCGATCAGAGTATTACTGGTGGAGGAACGCGAAAGCCGGACGGATTATGACTCCATTTTTGTCGTGCGCAAAGATTCTCCCTGGCAGCAACTGACTCAGTTGAAGGGTGCCAAAATGGCCTTTACGTCCACGACAAGCACATCGGGATATGTGATGGCTTGCTCTCGTCTGGTCGAGGATGGATTGCTAAGGAAGGGCCAATCACCGGATGCTTTTTTTGGTCATGTCATGTACGCGGGAGGATATGACAAGGCGCTGCTCTCTGTATTGAAGGGACAGGCTGATGTATGCGCAGTCAGCTACTACACGATGGAGGGTCCAAAGTCGGCCCTATATTTGGAGCAAGAGCAGCGCAATCAGCTTCGAGTGCTGACTCGAACACCCGGAGTCCCGACACATCTCGTTTGCGTTCGGTCAGACTTGCCCATTACTCTCCAGGAAAAAATCAAGCTTGCGCTCCTTGGCATCAGTCGCGATCAGCCGGATCTTCTGGCTGACGTCTACGGGGCTTCTAAGCTGGTTGAGGTTGATGAGGAGTTTCACCTGCGAGGCGCGGTTGAGGCGATGGAGAACACGGGTATCGATCTTGGGACAATCGTTCATCATTGATCGGAATGTACGACTTGATTCGTGATTTGAATAAATTCCAGCAGAGGGATCATGAGATATGACACCGGCTGATTCACTTATTTCGACAGACATCCTGCCCATGAGGCCAGACCCTACCGTTCTAACGCCCGAGATGGATTCGGGTCACCTGATTCAAGTGGACCATTTGGATGTTTGTTATCCGGGTTGTGAGCGGAGGGCGTTGAAGGATGTTGATCTGGCGGTTAAGAACGGCGAGACCATTGCTTTACTTGGCCCGTCTGGCAGTGGCAAGACAACGCTGCTGCGTGCACTTGAGGGGACCATTGCGGGTGCCGGGGGCAAGATCAACCGTTCAGGCCGGATTACGATGATTTATCAGGACCTGAGGCTGGTACACGAACTTACAGTGCTGCAAAATGTTTGCTTGGGCTCACTGGGTCAGGTTGGTCGCTGGAAGGGTCTTCTCGGGTTTCCTGTGGCGGTCAGGAAGGCCGCTCTGGAGATCATCCGTGAACTCGGGCTTTCGAAATTGGTGCATCGTAAGGTCGGCAGCCTGTCTGGTGGACAACGTCAGCGTGTCGCGATCGCACGGGCCGTCTGTTCCCGGCCGAAGTTACTGCTGGCTGACGAGCCACTGGCGGCCCTCGATCCGCAGAATGCCCGTCGATGCCTTGAGATGCTTGTTCGACTGCAGGAACGTTTCGGGTTTGCGATGATTCTCACGCTGCATCATGCGATACTGGCCCCGAAATTTTTCGATCGTTATCTGATTGTACGGGATGGTTTGGTGGATGAGCTGGACCGTGACTTGGTCCAGTCGTCCCACCCGGAAAAGACTGATGTGCTCTCCAGCTTGATTTCCGTCTCCTGTGTGGATGAAGATGATGCAGCCACTCCAATCCAAGACAGGGATCTGGACCGGCCATCACTGTTCAGGCGGGCGATGATTCGTCTAGGGCTGGTTGTGGCTCTGCTGATATGTTTGGCTTGGGCTGCGAATGCCCTGAGTTTTAAGGGTTCCTCCTGGACCGGTGCTTGGAGTGGCCTGAGACAATTCTCTTCCGGACTTTTTCCGGAGAGTTGGGCGGCATTATCGGCACTGCCCTGGAAGAGCTTGAGCCTGGCGTTACTCGAAACCCTTCAGATGGCACTACTGGGTACTGTGATCGGGATTGTTTTCTCCCTGCCTTTTGCCGTCATGGCTGCCCGTCAGACCGGTCCACCGGTATTACGATGGCTGGTCCGGTTTTTGCTAAATATTGTCCGTACGGTCCCGGCTATTCTCTGGGCGGTGGTTTTTGTCGTGATTGTGGGACTGGGTCCGGTTGCCGGGGTGTTTGCGCTGGCCGCTTATGCCTCGGGTTACTTGACCAAGTTCTTTTACGAGGCATTGGAGGATGTGGATGACCGGCCGGCAAGGGCATTGCAGGCGCTGGGTGCGACCCGGTTACAGATTTTCATGCGTGCAATCCTGCCTGCTGCCAGACCTGCGTTGGTCGGTTCATGTCTTTTTATGCTCGAGTATAATGTCCGTTCAGCCAGTATTCTCGGCTTGGTGGGTGCGGGTGGAATCGGCGAGGACCTTTTCTATTATTTCGATATGCTCCATTATCGCGAGGCCATGGCCGGGTTGTTCTTGATTTTGATCGTGGTTGTCTTTCTTGACACCCTGTCCAACTGGTGGCGTAAACGTCTCGCACTTCAGCGGGGCCTATGAGGATATGATCCGTCTGTGATCTCCCGATTTGCGTATCAAATCCCAGGATGAATTATTCCTGAGCAGGCTTGGATGCAAGCGCTTTCAGGAAGCCTGTGTCCTCGACACGGGCCTTGAAGCAGCCCCCCCCCCTGCGACACGGTGAATCCTTCAGGATCTCTGTGTCTCTGAATAGATTCGAGTTGATACCGATGTATCTCGAAACCACAGGGTGCACGCAGGTCATGCGGTCCGGTTGCGCCGTGAAGAAACCCAGACGTATCGCCACTGTTTATAAAGGGTCCGCCTTTTTCCCATCTCAAGGGCGACGATTTCTGAGTTCAAATTTTCAAGGTACGATTCAACCAGCTCGACTTGTTTGCATCCTTGAAGCTGATTCTGGACGGAAATCCAGAATGGATATGATACATGGGGGACTTCCGGTGCCATATGAGCATTTAGTCTGGGTTATTAAAAAAAGGAGCGCCGCCATCTCCAGCGTCGGATATTCCATTCCCTGTGGCTCCGCGCCAAAAATAGATACCCGATCAGGATTCCGGTGAGGTGAGTTAGGTGTGAGATTCCGTCGCCGTAGTTTGGCATCATCAAAACCTCGAAGATGATCAGGCCGATGATTAAATGGACCGCTTTCAGGGGGATGGGCGGAAAAATGAGATAGATGATATCATCAGGCCAGTATGCGGCGTAGGCAAGTTGGATGGCAAAGACCGCTCCGGAGGCTCCGACGACAGGAATGTATGGATTTATCCTCCGGATATCTAACAAATACACACCTGCCAGACTGACTAGCATGTGGACGACACCGGCTCCCACTCCACATATCAGGTAATACGTCAGAAACTTCTGGCTGCCCCATTGCGTCTCCAATTTCCTACCGAAGAAATACAGGATGATCATGTTGAAAAACAGGTGGACGGGATCAAAATGAACGAACATATATGTCAGGTGCTGCCAGATCATTTTCCACGAATCCATGGGAACCTGGCCCAGTATGCGAGCAACTTCTTCCCTGAAGCCGGGCTTGATTGCGTTGAGGACATTGATCAGAATGCAGATTCCCACGTTAATGAGAATAATTCTCTTGAGCATTGGGGGCATCATCCGTTCAAGAAAATTATTCATATCTTCAATGGGATTACTCATCGGGGGGGGGTGCCTTCAGTGCCTGCGGCATGACAAAGTCGCCGAGTCAGGTGTGCAGTATGGGACACATCGGATCCACCCTATGAAAAATACGGAATGATTTCAATGTGATTCACAGGAGTCCGAGCAAAGTCTGTCCTCACGGCTGGTTCCGTGTTACAAGTTTAAGACTGTAACAAGACAGCGTGCTTGAACTGTGCCTGCGGTATTAAGAGGCACTATCAGGTTCGAGGTTTCCCATTCTGGATAAGGATCCTTGACAGATGAACCATGGTTCCGTACACATCTTCACACCGCTTTCTGACGGGCGATTGTGGGTTACACTGCTATGGTCGGCTCTTTTGGCCATGTGTTTAACGGTCTACCATGTTTCAGAGTTCGTTTTCAGCCAGAAGTCCGCGGACAGCCAGATCATACTGCTGCCACATCAGGACCCGGATGAAAGGGACAGGAATTCCGATATAGAGCGGTTCAAGTTGGATCCGGGGGTCCAAGAGGCTAGGTGGCTGGAACCGGGGGAAGTTGCCCGACAGATTGAGATTGCCTTTGATGATTTGCCGGAAGGGAACCTGGATGTGCCCGGGGAGTCTTGGATTCCATGGATGTTGGAAATCCGTTTACTGGAGCCACTGAGCCATGTCAGGCGGGTGCGGAAGTTCATCCAGGCCCGCAGGCATGAAGGCCGATGGACTGTTGTTGCGGATCTTGAGTCGTTGAGATCCCTTGATCAGTCGCGCGCGGGGATTCGTAAAGTTTTGCTTGCGATTGTGATATTTATTTTCCCTTCTGGTTTGTTTGCTCTCAAATGTTTGTCCTGGAACCCAAATCACGGAAAAATGATCCGGTTGTGGTCAAGTGTGTTTGTTATCGCAATCCTGTTGGCCGGATGGCATATCATGCAGGAATCCCTCATGCTTCATATGCGGCCTCATGATTTGATCTGGGGCTTGGCGTTTGGTTTCATCCTTGCGACTTGGTTTGCGCCCATGATAAGAAAAAAAACATCGGAAACAAGTCAGGCAGACCAGGCTTCAGAGGGGTATCATGAGTGATCCGGGTAACAAGGTTGTCATCCAGGCGGCCCGGGCGCCGTCGCCAATCGGCCCGTATTCTCAGGCCATCAAGTTTAATGGCATGATATTTGTCTCGGGACAGTTGGGCGTTGACCCGGAAACGGGGCGGCTGGTGGGCCCGGACATTGCGTCGCAGACACGGCAGATCATGAAAAATATTCAGGCTATATTGCTTGTGGCGGAATCGGGGTTTGGTCAAATTGTGAAGTCAACGATTTATGTAACGGATATGAGTGAATTTAGCATGGTTAACCAGGTTTACGGTGAATATGTCGATTTCGAACCCCCGGCGCGATCGACGGTTCAGGTTGCAGCGCTCCCGATGGATGCGTCCGTTGAGATTGATGTGATTGCCTTGCTGGCCAACCGGTCATATGATTCCGTAGGGGGTGTGGGTTTCTAGTGCCCGCCCTTGCAATTGCGTTCCTCAAACACACCAGCCCGTCCATGTTTCTCCGAATCATCCATGTTGGATCAATTCGATTCGATTAACTTATGGCGTTTGTTGGAGGTTGGCCCGAGATGAAGCTGTCTGTGATCATGCCGGTTTACAATGAGAGACGGACGATCAGCCTGATTCTTGAGAAGGTCCGTGCCGTCAACATCGACAAAGAGATCATCATCGTCGACGGTGCGAGTTTTGACGGGACCCGTGATATCCTCGAACAGGAGGAAAAGCGTGATGATGTTCGGGTGATTTATGAACCGACAAGACGGGGCAGGGGAAAGGCATTGAAGGAGGGTCTGGCGGTTGCCCGCGGTGATATCGTGATCTTTCAGGACGCCGATCTTGAGTTGGATCCTTCGGATTATCCGGAACTGATTGCGCCCCTGGATCGCGGGGAATCTGACGTGGTATTCGGGTCCCGGTTCCTTTCGGGGAGGCCGCATATGACATTTCTGCAATACTGGGGTAACCGTGTCCTGAACATCACGACCAATATCCTTTACGGGACTCACCTGACTGATGTGGAGACATGTTATCAGGTGTTTCGTCGTGGGGTTCTGGACCGGATGAGCCTTGTCAACAACGACTTTGCCTTTACGGTTGAACTTGCGGTGAAACTCATCAAGCGGAAATATAGGATTGTTGAAATACCCATTCAGTATATACCGAGGGGTCGACTGGAGGGAAAAAAAATATACTGGGCCGACGGATTCATCTCCCTTTGGACCCTGATCAAGGAACGTTTCCGCAGGTAGAGGCAAGCAGGTATTGGGTGGTGAAGGCCACGAGAATATGCATTAGTTACTGTGTATCAGAGATGGCCTGAGGAATCACGAGGGGATTCCACGAATATCAACCCGGGGATGTGCGTGATTAGTGAACATGGGTATCTTTCCGGCCCAAGAAGGTTCCTTCGGTTTAAATCAGCTTGGATTCGATTTTTGGCCCGTTCAGGCATGTCGGTCTTCTCTTAGTCCCTGCAAATAGGGATATGAGTGCCGCCAGAAGTGTGATCAGTGACACGGTGCGCCCGTGGATCCATGAATCGGGCTGGTAGCGGATAAGGAGATACTCAGTGCCGTCAGGTATTTCGAATGTTGTCAGAAAGGGTCCTAGACGTTTTCCCTTGACCTCAGTGTGATTCGGCATCAATGCCTTCCATCCGGGCATCCAGGATTCCGTAAGTATGATTTCCTGAACATCCAGATTTTCCAGATATACGTGAAATGTGGACGGCCCCTCGCGGTTCCACTTCAGGCTGGAGTTTCCCTGCCTGGAGATCGTTATAATATCATCGGTTAAAAGCCGGATTTTCTCCGTTGCTTTTTCCGCGCTGAAGGCGTCATGCATGATTTCAAAATCAACCCCGGGGAAATCAAGGCGTGAATAGATTTGTCCCCGGTATTTTGTGTTGGCATAAACAACGAAAAACCTGTCTTTATGGACCAGTTTCAGGTCAGGTTGGCCGGATTCCGGATCAATTGCAGGGACGATGGGCTTGTCTGTAATCAGGTACTCAATGCCAAGGAGCCCCAGCAGGGTGGTGTCGGGGGCCGGGCTGTAAAGGTTTCCCCTGAAGAATCTCGCCCCCAGGATCAGGGATGCCTGGGGCAGCATTCCCTCCTCATAACCGTAGAATAACCGGATTCCGTGAAATGTGTTCAAGTCCGGCTGAAAGACAGACCATTTCAGGCGTGTTGCCGTGATGGATTTATCATCAATGGGAACCCCGGACATGAATTCCCTGTAAAAGCGGCCCCTGTTCCAGTTTTCGTGTTTCAGCGATCGTTTAAGGGGCGGACCCCGGGTCAAGTCAAGGTCGTGAAATTCTAGATCCAGGAGGTGAAACCGGAACCAAGCAAGTCCTGCGAACTGGAAAAGGATGACGAGGGTCAGGGTTATTCTATGAAGCCTGTGTGCTGGTTTTATCCAGGATGATATCCATCCTGATGAACGAGTGAAGCTGGCCAAACGATCCAGACCCTGCCCGGCAAGTAGGCAGATCATGAGAGTCGGTATGCAGAATGCCCGCGCTGGCGCACGAAACCGGCCCATCCAATCCGAGAAATCAAGCAGCATGGGGTAAAACGGAGTATTACCTCCCAACGCCACCAGTGTTCCGCTGAGAATTAAGCCTGAACTCATCAGGCGTAGGGGACATCGTTTCCAGGTCAGCGCGATCATGGCAAGCAGGGGTGCCAGGGGGCCGCAGAAAATTGAGGTTTCGGTAAAATTACCCTCGCCGAGATAACCGGTTGTTCCCGGCGATCCAAAATGGTCCGGCAGGAAGAGGGTTATCAGGTTCCGTGGGGGGAGTGAATATGAAATCCCGAACTCAGTGCCCTGCAGAATTCGTATCGAGTAACTTGCCAGTTCAATTGCATTCATCCAGTGTATGGCGGATATTCCCAGCGCGGTCAGGAATACTCCCCCCAGAACCAGTAACAGCTTCACTCTGGAAGGAGTGGATTCTGTCCGGATTTCTGATCCGCATCTTTCTTTCCGGTTTGCGCAGAGGCCGGGATTCAGGATCTTGACGCATCCCGCCCAGAATATGATCATGCCACTGAAGAATATGATTTGGGGGTGTCCAGCCAGAAACATCATGCTCAGGACCAGCACGCTGATGAAGAAATCCCTGAACCACCGATTGCTGGATCCGAACCTCAGGATACACCACAAGATTCCGGGCAGCCATGACATAGTCACGAGCTGATTCATATGCGTAGCATGACAAAGCAGGGGAGCGGATAGACAGAAGCTGAGCCCTGTAAACACGGAGCCGGAGATGGATATTCCAAATGCTTTGCGGGCACATCCATATGTCAACAACCCGGCGAGTAGAATATGCAGGGTCAGGCAGAGGTACATTCCGAAGGGTTGCGGGAAAAGGAGGCTCAGAGTGACAGGCGGGTAAAATACCGGAACCATCAAGTTTGCCAAAAACGGGGCACCCATAAACTTATACGGGTTCCAAAGGGGTATGCGTCCTTCGAGAAGTTCCGTATGGGCATAATCCATTGCGGGATAAAAGAGAAGGAGAGTATCGCCCTCCGGTGAAAGATGACCGGGTCTTAGCCATGGGTCTGCCAGCCAAATCAGGGTGACTGAAAGGATGATGCCAGCCCCCGCAATATCGGGATGTAACCGTAATTTCTGGTTTGGAGCCCGAGGTATTGGGTGCTGTTGAACTTTGTCAGGCATGGTTTCGGATCCATCCCAACCTACGGCGAAGGCTATCGGCCATCCAGTTGATCGAGAGGATCAGGATGACAAGGGTCATTCCGGGAAACAGCCAGACCCACCAATTGCCACTGAAAAAATCCTCATAACCGAACTGGATTAGCATACCGAGTGATGGTTGTGTCCGGGGCACCCCCAGCCCCAGGAAACTGAGTGTCGCTTCGAGCATGACAATGGAAGAGAATTCAATCGCAGAGACGACAAGAATAGTTCTGGCAACATTAGGCAGGAGATGGCGAATCAGGATCCTTATGCATCCCGACCCCAGAGCACGTATGGCCATGATGTATTCCTTTTCGCTTTCGGCAAGTATCCGGCCGCGTACCAGTCGTGCGTATATCACCCAATGTACCAGGGCAATGGCAATGATGATTTTATCGACGCCCTGCCCCCACAGTGCCATCAGGAACATGGCGATCAGGATTGAAGGAAAGGCGAGCTGAATATCCGCGAAACGCATGATGCATGTGTCCAGCCAGTTTCGGGTGTATCCAGCAATCAGCCCTAGCGCGGTGCCGACAAACATGGCTATCATTGTTCCCAGCACGCCAACCAGTAGAGATACGCGCATGCCATGAAGGATTGCGGAAGCAATATCACGCCCCTGATAATCGGTGCCGAGCAGAAAAAAGTCAGCGTTTGGGCCGGTTGACCGCTTGCACAGCCACGAAGGGTGGAGATTGCTGTTTTCAAGCCGGACCTGTTTGAGGTCATTCACCGGGTAGGGCGCAAGCCATGGCGCAAACAGCCCCGTGATGAGTATCCCGATAAGGAATAGTGTCGGGGTGTTCAGCACAAGCCCACGCAATGAGGGGGGTGATTCGGGGTGGCCGGACTTGCTCATGAAGTCCTTTCTTGGAACGGGATTGCAAGATTTCACAATAAATGATACGGGATTTCTGAGCTACCGGGAAGTTCGTGTCCGTGGCAACCCAGGAATCCAAGCCTGAATGACCCAAAAATGCGGCATGGGCCAGTCTTCTTTTTATGAACCTGATAAAACCGATTTCCAACCTGTCTCCCGGGAGCTTTTTTGCCCTCGGCCATATCCTGATTGCTGTTTATCAGGCAGGGGGTGGGCTGATTATTGGTAATTATCCGGATATCTCGGATTGGGACTGGATTTGGCAAGCTATCCCTCTGGAAGATCTCCGTGAGCGTCCCCTCAGCAGTCTCTGGTATCAGCATGCCCAGCCGCCCGGTTACTCGATCTGGGGCTGGTTTTGGCTAATGATTGCAGGAGAAAACCAATTCCCCGGTATTTTGCAGTGGGTGCATGTGTTCCTCTGTGCCGGGGTTGTGTGGATGACTTGTTCGTTGGCCTTCATGCTGACGTGCAATCGCGCCTGTAGTTTTTGTGCTGGCGCGGTCATGATGCTCAATCCTTCATTGTTCTATTTTGAGGCGTTCATCCTCTACGAACCCATCGTGATCTTTCTTATGACGGCCGCGGTGTGGTGCCTTGCAAGGGCAATCGGGCTGCATGATAAAGAGGCGATGAAGTCAACTGACCACAGGTGGTTTATTGTATGGCTGGTTGTCCTGAATATACTGGTCCTGACGCGCAGCCTTTACCACCTGATTTTCCTGGTCGGGTCGATAGCCCTGCTCTTGGTATGTCTCTGGAGGGCGGGTCTCAGGTCTCCGTTTCACGGCATGCGCCGCAGGAGGGCAACGGTTATTCTGGTTCTGTCGGTCATAATGCCGATAACTTACTATACAAAGAACACGATCCAATACGGATTCTTTGGTTCCTCCAGCTGGTTTGGTCTGAGCTTCTACAACTGCGTGATCAGGGGCTTTGATTGGAAGGAACAGCAACAACTGGAGGGACAGGCCAAAATTCCCGGCTACATCCTCAATCATTACCCCTATCAGCATTCTATTGACGAATACAGTCAGTTCGGTTATCGGAGCGCGGCAGATCATCCGTTACTCTCGAGGAACGATTTGCATAATATCAATATTCCTGCTTTGTCGGAAGATTACGGTCGCGCAGCATTCAGGCTTATCCGGTTGAGTCCGGGTAATTACCTGAGGGTTGTCATGGACAGCTATTCACGTTTTTGCCGTCCACCTTCGCGTTTTGTTCACCTCAACATATTCCTCAACGATGGACATGTTTCATGGGAACCTCTCTATTCACAAGTCCTTTACGGTCAAGCCTTGACTGATCGATTGAATCAGTACTTCGCCTTCGAGGCCGGTTCCCTGTGCTTTGCCATTTTCCCGTTTCTCATGATTGCGGGCTGTATTCGGGCCGGGAGTTACTGGAGGGCCGGATTGTCGCCTGGGGAGTTCGTGAAGGGAGGGGTTTCGGGCAGGAAACGATCGATCGTGACAATTTTCATGATCTATTGCTGTCTCTATGTTGCTGTGGTGGGGTGTTTGTTTGAGAACGGGGAGAACGAAAGATTCCGCTTTGCCCTGGAACCGGCCATGCTCCTCCTGCTAATCATGCTATTTGTTGGACCTTTCAGGCGACGGCCGTTATATAATGGATCCCGCTGATCTATTCCCGGAACTGATTTCGGACAGGTGCTGCGACAATGCCAAACGAGAAGAAAAAAATCAGGATTCATTCGCTGCATGATATGAGAAATGAAGGGCGAAAAATTGTTTGTGTCACGGCATATGATGCAATCACGGGTCGTTGGGCGGATACTGCCGGAGTCGATCTTGTCCTGATCGGCGATTCCCTTTGCAGCACAGCCCTCGGTTTACCCAACACACTCAAAATGACACTGGAGTGGACGATTCACCATTCTCTGGCGGTCAGTCGTACGGTCAAGAATGCCTTGCGGGTCGGTGACATGCCCTTTCTGAGCTACAAGGTTTCGCCGGAGCAGGCTTTGACCAATGCTGGTCGTTTGGTTCAGGAAGCCAACGTTGAGGCAGTCAAGATGGAAGGTGGCGTGGAGGTCGCCCCCATGATCGAGCGGGTTGTCCATGCGGGCATCCCGGTCATGGGACATATTGGACTCCAACCCCAGTCACTCCATAAACAGGGGGGGTATCGTCTTCAGGGCCAGGATGAGGAGGGCCGTCAACAGCTGATTCAGGATGCTAGAGTGCTGGTTGATTCAGGGGTCTTTGCACTTGTTTTGGAAAAAATTCCGCCCGATCTGGCTGAATCAATCAGTTCGGAAATTTCAGTACCGACGGTCGGTATCGGGGCGGGTTCCGGTTGTGGTGGACAGATTCTCGTCATGGCTGATCTGTTGGGGATGAGTGGTGCCATGCCGCGGAAACTCGCAAGGTCGTATGCAAACTTGCATGACGATGCATTGGAGGCCCTTCGGCAGTATATCCGGGATGTGAACGAGGGGACTTTTCCTGCAGTGGAAAACACCTATGAGTCATGACTGTATGAGACCCCGGTTGAAATGGTCCCGAAACCTGACGGGTTTGCTGAACGATGCGCTGCATGAAGACCTCGGTTTGGGTGATTTGACGACTGATTCAATCGAGGGCGGCAGTAGCCCGGTTCGCGGGGAGTTGATTACCCGTTCGAGTGGAATTCTGGCTGGCTATAGAGTCGCTCAGAGGATATGGCAGTCTGCAGACAAGGGTATCGATATAAAATGGCATGTAAACGATGGTGATGCCGTGAAACCGGGCCAGGTGATGGCAACCCTGGCTGGGTCGGCCGCAGGGCTGCTGGCCGGTGAACGGGTGGCCTTGAATTTTTTGCAGCGCCTGTCGGGAATTGCCGGTCTGACGGCGAAATTTGTTGGGGCTGTGGGTGGCAGTGGAGGTCCCCTGATATGCGATACGCGGAAGACGACCCCCCTTTGGAGAGAGCTTGAACGATATGCCGTGGCTGTCGGTGGAGGAACGAATCACCGATTCGGACTATTCGACATGATTCTCATCAAGGAAAACCACGCTAGGTTGGCCGGTGGGCTAGTGGATGCAATTCGTCAGGTGCGCAGGAGACATCCGCGCAGGAAAATCATGGCAGAAGCACATCGACCCGGGGATGTAGGGATTTGTTGCAGGGAGAAGGTTGACCTGATTTTGCTTGATAATTTCACACCGGCAGCCGCTGACAAAGTCATCCGGCAGTATCGTGCCGTGGGGATTCCTTTCGAAATATCCGGCCGTGTCAACCTGAAGAATGTTGCGGCCTACGGGAGGACAGGGGTTGACAGAATATCCATTGGCGCGCTGACCCACTCAGCGCATCCGCTAGACATGTCATTTCAACTGTATACCGGCTGACATCCTGACTTGCTGGCAGTTGCGATTCAGATTCAATATCAGGGATCAAGCGGGGGCTGTCAGGCAGTTGTTTGCAAGGGTTGGCGTCTCCAAAACAGGGGAATCAACCCGGTTATGAACATCCTTCCAAAGGGCGGTCAGGAATTCCATATGGTTGAGACAGGTGTTGCAGTCAGGGATGTAGCAGGACAGCGGAATTCATCGTGTACGCCGTTCGCTGTTCGTCTCGGATTTGATCCGTTTGACAAGCGATTTTACGAGGTTCTGTTTTGCGAGATCCGTTGCCATTTCACCGGCCACCTTTTTGTGTGCGTGGATGATTGACGAATGGTCTCTACCGCCAAATTTCCTGGCGATTTCCGGATAGGATGCTTCGGTCAGTTCACGACAGAGGTAACAGGCAATCTGACGGGGCTTGCTCAGTTTCCGGGTCCGGACTGGACCGGTCAGTTCATGAAGACTGAGGTCGAAGAAGTCGCAAATTTCCATCTGAACCATTTCGACGCTGGTCTTTCGTGGTTCATCGCCGGCGATGAGTGGACCCAGGAGCTGTCGGGCGAGGTCGGTTGAGATCGGTTGTTTGGTCATGCTCGCATGTGCGGCGAGGCGCGTTAGCGACCCCTCAAGTTTACGCAGGTTGGTGCGGATCCGTTCAGCGATGAGGATGGTAACCTCGTCGGGCAGGTCCAGCCCCATGGCGCGGGCCTTTTTTCTGAGAATGGCGACCCGGGTTTCAAGATCCGGTGCCTGAATATCGACGATTAGCCCCCATTCAAAGCGCGAGCGCAGGCGCTCCTCGAGATAGGTCAGCTCCTTGGGAGGGTGATCGGAAGAAAGGACTATTTTCTTCCCTGCATCGTAGAGGACGTTAAATGTGTGGAAAAACTCGGTTTGGGTCTGTTCCGCACCGGAGAAAAACTGCACGTCATCGACCAGAAGGAGGTCGACGTTCCGGAAAAAGTTCCTGAAATTGGTCGGGTTCTTCTGCGCCACCGAATCAATGAACGCGTTCATAAATGCCTCGGAGGAGACATACAGGACATTGATGTGCCTGCCGTAACTCTGCAGTTGCTGGCCAATGGCTTGCATCAGGTGTGTCTTGCCGAGTCCGACACCTCCGTAGATGAATAGGGGGTTGTAGACCTTAGACTGTGGATCGGCAACTGCTTGTGCGGCCGCATGGGCAAACCGATTGCTCTCCCCCACGACAAAAGTATCGAACGTGTAGTTCCTGTTCAGGGGGACACTAATCAGTTCGGCATGACGTTTGACATCCTGGGGGCGGCCGTGCAGGCTGGCCGTCTGTTTCTCCGCCGCTGGGAGGCCGGAGGTGTTCGGGGTGGCTGACGAACCCAGATTCCCGGTATCATTACTGCCGGTGGTATAGCGGAGCGTAATCTCGCGCTGAAGGTGCTTGGAAAATGATTCCGTGATGGTTCCCTGGAAATTGTTGGCGATCCAATTTCTGTAGAAGAGCGTTGGCACACCCAAGCTTATTTCATCATCCTCGATTGAGAGGCATTCAACCGGTTCAATCCAGGTTTTGTAGGATTCGTCATCCAGTTTTTCATGCAGGTCTTTGAGAACACGTTTCCATAACAGTGACAGGGCGGGTGTCATCGCTGTGTCTTGGCTCATGTTTTTTCCAGTCCGGTCAATTCAAGGGGATGTTCGGCTGTGTGGTTTCTGTTATTGTGTCCGGGCTGCCGCGCCAAGCCAACCGGGGGCCGGGTCGGCGATCCGTGACGCTCTGTTCTGATCCTGAAATCGCCTGTTACGGACAGGCAGCCCCGACAATTCCTCATGTTTAAACCTGAAGGACCAGCTACACTCGATCATGTTGGCGCGACCCAATAAGAAAACATCTTTTCGGGGTATGAATTCAAGTGAAAAATTCAGGTTATTATTTTCTTGATTTTGGTCCCGTCGGGCAAGATAATCTCGTGTTTGTCGATCCTTTTCACCAGTTAAGTCTGTGTGGAAGTCGGGGTCCGGTGATGGGCTGGTGTAGCTCAATTGGTAGAGCACTCGCCTTGTAAGCGAGCGGTTGCGGGTTCGAGTCCCATCACCAGCTCCACGTTGGGTCGGGATGACAGCGATTAACAGTCCGGCCATTAGCGTCGGGGTTCTTGGTTTTGGAGGCCGGAACAGAGATCCGGAGGGGTGCCCGAGTGGTTAAAGGGGACGGGCTGTAAACCCGTTAGCGCAAGCTTACATTGGTTCGAATCCAATCCCCTCCACCATCCAATTCCACTCATTTCAATTTTCTTCCCCGCCGTTCCGTCCATAGAAGGAGATGTCGTGTGATCCGGATTGATCAGCGTTTACCGGGCGAAATGCGGCCGGTTGTGATCACGCCCGATTTTATCGGTACGGCCGAGGGTTCCTGCCTCATTGAGGTCGGGAACACTCGTGTCATCTGTACCGCCACCGTCGAAAACCGTGTTCCGCCACATGTCCATGGCTCGGGCCGAGGCTGGGTGACCGCTGAGTATGCCATGCTTCCCCGATCGTCCCAGCAGAGGATCCAGCGCGATGGTGTTCGGGGTAGGATCAACGGCCGCAGTCAGGAAATCCAGCGGCTGATCGGTCGCTCCATGCGCTCCATTTTCGACATGAAACGCTTTGGTGAGCGCACTTTGATACTTGATTGCGATGTCATTCAGGCCGATGGTGGTACCCGCTGTGCCTCAATCACTGGGGCTTTTGTTGCCGCAGGACTGGCCATGGAACGCCTCAGGTTGGACAGGCAGCTTTCGATCCAGCCCCTGAACGATTATATCGCGGCTGTGAGTGTCGGAATCGTTGAGAATATACCCGTTCTGGACCTTTGTTATCTGGAGGATGCCCAAGCCGAGGTGGACATGAACGTGGTGTTGACCGGCCGTGATGAATTTGTTGAGATCCAAGGGACCGCCGAGTCAAATCCCTTCAGCCGTGATCAGTTGAATCAGCTTCAGGATCTCGCCGTCTTGGGGATTCGAAAGCTCATCGAGATCCAGAAGGAATTCCTTGGGCTGAACCTTGAGCCTTGAATGGATTGATGGAAAAACCCCAGGTTTTACTGGATAAAAGGCCCCCATGGTCATGAGTTGGGTTATTCGTCCTGCCAACTGGTTTGTCCTCAACCTCGGGATCCTGATGGCCGTGTCGTGTACCCACGTCAACAAGGGACCGGGACCATCCGGGCCCAGAGTGATGAATATCGTGGTTTCGGATTTTGAGAGTAATATTTCGGGCAAGGAAACGTTAACGCATGACCGCAGCCTTGCCGAAATGATGACGGCCAATCTGGTCAACAAGCCCAGGGTGGCGATGATCGAGCGTCAGGAGTTGAACATTCGGTTGAACCGGGTTGGTCGGTCTTCCGGCGACTGGAGAAAGCTTGGGCGTAAAACCGGGTGGGATTATGTCGTGATTGGGTCCATCTCGCGGCAGGGCAGAAATTATATCATCTCCTCCCGTCTGCTGTCCCTGACAACGGGCCGTGTCGTTCCTGGTACGGCCATTGACCGTGCCTGTGAACGTGAAGAGGATTTTTATCCTGTGATTCAGGCCATCGCAGACGGGTTGGGTTTCCATATCCGGGTTCGGGCCGAGGAGCTGGACAGGCGATCGGCTGAGGTAGGCCATGAATAACAGGTGCAGGTATGGCTGTTTCGCCGTGTTCAAGGTCATGTTTTTTCTTGTTGTGACATTGTCCCTGACCGGCTGTATCCGGTCACGTGTGGTGATCACATCCGAACCCTCTGAAGCGGAGGTCATCTGGCGGGGCAAACCCTACGGTGCGACTCCCATTGAAATTCCCTTCATCTGGTACTGGCGTTATGACTTCGTGCTGGAGAAACCCGGATTCCGACCACATGCCGTTGAGGAACGCTTCAGGACACCGCCTTGGTTTCTCATGCCGGTTGACCTGCTAATGGAAATCATTCCGGTGCCTTTTTATGATACCCGAAATCGCCACTATGTACTGCAGAGCGAGGATATCGGCAGAGGTTCGATGCTTCCCTGAAACATCTGCCTTATCCCATTGTGTTCTTGCCGGCCTGGTCATGTCTCCTGTTGCTGCGTGTCGTCTGCTAATCATCCTTCCCCTTTTATGCAGTATCATGCATGGGACGGCCGTCAAACCTGTTTGGGGGGATCCCGGGATTGTGGATGCTATTGTCGCAAGGGTCAATGGTGAAGCTGTTCTTTACAGCCACCTTCGTCGGGATATGCAGATGGAGAGGATGGAGCCCGGATTTTCCTTCGAGGGCCCACTCCGTTCTGAAGATTATCGGCAACTGATGACCCTGCGTATCGATGAGCTTCTCCTGATGCAGGATGCCGAGCAGAAGGAGATCAGGGTGGATAACTCGGAGGTTGCTCGTAAAGTTTCCGGGATTTTGAAAAACCTGAAATCCGGGTTCGAAAACACTCAGTATTTTCACGATTACCTTGAAATCAATGGAATCCGGCTAGAGACTCTCCGCGACATACTCGCCAGGCAGGAACGCCTGCGTGCCCTGATTGAACGTAACATCGGTCGTTCCATATACATGGATCGGCACGAGGTGGAATCTTTCCTTGCCCAGCGAGGGGAAAAGTCACTGCCGATCGAGGAGATCGAGGTCGCTCAGGTCCTGATCCCATGCAGTCAAACTTTGCAGGCGACCCCGATGGGGAAACAACTTCGGTCCAGGGCCTTTGAAATTTCCAGGCTGCTTGCCGGCTCACATGACACATTTTCCAAGATGCTACGGAAGGTTCGACACCAGGACAAAATGTTGCACAAACCTGTATATCTTGGATGGATGGACCCTGATGATCTGTTGCCCGAGTTGCGCGCTGCTTCAGTCCGTATGGAGCCTGGCGAAACATCAGTTCCCGTCGTGACCGATCGGGGTTATCATGTGATTTGTTTGATGAACAGGCGTTCAGCCCATGATCTGCTGTTTGCGCAAAAATTCCGGGAGACGCGCATCCGGAAGCTTCAGCAACTCAGGGAGGAGGCGGACATCCGTATTTACAAGCCGACTGATCCGACTTTGTCATCCCTGATCCCCCGAGCATTGGGAGCAGGTCGGGGGGCAGGTGAACCTTGAGATATTTTTATCAGATATTCGAAATGATCTCGAATGTTTCAAAGCACTGGTAGCCGTACTCACGTGCGGCCTTCATCTGGTCAGGGTCTCCAAACGGATCCCTCATGTTTTCCTGGAGTGCGCGCCATGCGCAATCCCAGTTGAAGTTAATCCTTGTTCCTCCGGGTTCCACCACCGCTTCGCCGGTAAAGTTGGAGCAACCTGATACAGCATTGACGGAGATCTGCTCAATGGCTGTCCCGGGGAATGATTCGAGGATTTTCAAGGCAACTCTGAGCACCTTGAGGGGTGGCGCCCCGGTGTTGGCGTTGATGTGTCCGCCCGGTTGCCCGAAATCCCCTGAATGCAGCGATCGGACGGCCTTCTTGAAGGCCTCGGTTGCCTGGCTGGACCGCAGAATTAACTCGATTGACTGGACTATTGTTGAGTCGATCATGATCTCGTACCGTGGGAGTGAGAGCCCGGAATCATAACTCTTGGACTCGACAACCTGTTGCTCCGTATCTTCGCTGATGACCGATATGTCTGTCAATGACATCCATGAACCGGTCGCGCATGGGGTGTCCGTGATGTCAATCTATTCATGAATGAAGATTATGGTTCCGCCAAAATTCCCGATCAAGGCTTCGATAATGAATGGCCTCGGACAGGTGGGCGCCGTTTAATATTGATCAATGGGTTCCGGATTGAAACAATTCGCATGGATTTGTTGACAGGGACCAGCCAGTCGCCCAATTGTCAGCCCGTTCGGAGAACAGGAGTCCAATCAATGCCGGAGGCAGGAAAATCATCCAGTGCAATGGATGAGGTGAAGCAGCGCCTTGCTCGCGAGGCGGAAATGATCAGGACGGCCATGCAGGCTAGAAAAGAACGGGAACAATTTGGAAAGGGACGGTCCGCCCGGTCTCACACGGCCGGTGCCCGGGGCCGGGATCTTCATAAGTTTACAAGCAGGAGTAATCTTATGGTGATTGGGCTGGTGCTATTGATTGGAATTGCGTTCGCCATTATTTCCCAACAGTATCGGAAATACCATCCGGACCCGGCCGGAATTCCGATTACCGAAATTGTGGAGGATTTTCAGCCACGGATGATGCCGCCGAACATTTTACTGCCCGAGGGTCAGGGATACCCGGTCAATGGGGAGGTTTCGGCCGGACGACCTTCCTTACCGGTCAATCCCGGGAATGACCGACAGAGAATTGGGAGATAACGTCTGATGAACCATCACATGAAGCAGTTGCTGGATAATTATCCTGGACTGGAATTTTGCCGCAAGGAAATCGACGCCGCTTATGAGATGATGTTGGCCACCTTCAGCCAGCAGGGCAGGATGTTGTTATGCGGCAACGGCGGAAGTGCTGCGGACGCGGAGCACTGGGCCGGAGAGCTCTTGAAGGGGTTTGCAAATTCGAGAAAGCTGGATCTGGAGCAGCGGCAGGGCCTGGATCCCGTTGTGGCCGACAAACTGCAGAATGTGTTGCCGGCCATTCCTCTGACTGGATTTTCATCCCTAGCGACCGCGTTTGCAAATGATGTCGACCCGGAATTGATTTTTGCCCAATTGGTGTGGGGGCTGGGACAACGGGGTGATCTGCTGGTGGGAATGAGCACCTCGGGAAACTCATCCAATGTCCTGAACGCGGCCGGTGTCGCCCGGACGAAGGGGCTGAAGGTGCTTGGGATGACGGGTCGAGACGGCGGAAAACTTACCGCTATTTGTGATATCTGCATCCGGGTGCCTGCCGACGAGACATACAGGATCCAGGAATATCACCTGCCGGTCTATCATGCCCTCAGCCTGATGCTTGAGGACGAGTTTTTCGGCTGACCTCCGGGGTCCCGATCGTCAGTTTTCGATGAAGATGCCTGATGCGGGTTTTCTGTATCCGCTTCCTATGCTGTTTCCAGCTTGACTGATAGAGGCAGATTGTCATAGCGGCATGTTTTTTATTATATTTCAACTCGTCTGGTGTGTTGTCATTTTGGCGAGCCTTTGGAGGGTGTTTGAGAAGGCCGGCCGACCCGGCTGGTTTGCAATCATTCCGTTCTTCAATCTATACATCATGACCCGGGTTGGAGGATTGTCAGGGTGGTGGTTCGTCGGATCATTGATCCCGTTTTTTGGAATCATTGCCCATTGCTACATTGTATATAAGGTGGGGGGGAACTTCGGCAAAGGTATGTTGTTTGTAATCGGCCTGATTCTACTCCCTTTTATATTTTACCCCATTCTTGCCTGTAGTGACGTCAATTTCATCGGTCCCGTCCGGACCGGTGGAATGTGACCGGGTATTTAGTTCCGTTCGATCAGTCCGATCACGGTTTCTGATGGCCGGGCATCTGCGGGTCATTCCCTCTTGATCAGCGCCCCGATGCCGGCAAGTTTTCCATCGATTCGCTCATATCCACGGTCGATATGGTAGACGCGCAAAATCTCGGTAGTTTCCTGTGCTTTCAGGCCAGCCACTACAAGGGCTGCCGATGCCCGTAAGTCCGATGCCATCACCGGTGCCCCTTTGAGTGCATTCACGCCGCGTACCCGGGCTTGGCCGTTGCCGGTCTCAATATCCGCTCCCAGCCTGACCAACTCTGCTGCGTGCATAAATCTGTCCGGGTAAATTCCTTCGGTAATCACTGATTCACCAGAGTTATCAGCCAGACTCAGCAGGGCCATCATCTGTGCCTGCATGTCTGTGGGAAATCCGGGGTAGGGCAGGGTGTGAATGTGAACAGGAAGAATTTTCCTTGTGGGTAGGACGCGGATGCCGTCGGGATAAATTTCAAGCTCGATTCCGGCCTGGATCAATTTGTCTAGCAGTGCGTTCATGTGGTCGGGACGGGCGTCCCGGATGAAAACATCACCTCCGGAGATTGCGGCGGCGATCAGGAATGTACCGGCTTCGATTCGGTCAGGTATTGTTGAGTATGCGATGGGCTTAAGGCCCCCGACGCCTTCGATTTCCAGTGTCGGGCTGTCGACCCCCTGGATCTTTGCCCCCATCAGGTTGAGCATACGGACAACCTCGCCGACCTCGGGCTCGATGGCGGCGCCGCGGATGATTGTTTGTCCCGGAATCCGTACCGCCGCCATCAAAATATTACAGGTTGCGCCGACGGAAGACCCGGCCGGCCCCTGGAGGTTGATCTCCGCCCCGGCCATTTTTGAGCCATCGGCGATCACATAACCATTCTCGAGGTTGATCTTCGCCCCCATGGCCTCGAATCCCCTTAAGTGGAGGTCAATGGGCCGACTGCCGATGGCACAGCCGCCCGGGAGGGAGACTTTTGCCCGCCGCAGCCTTGCGAGCAGTGGGCCGAGCACATAAACCGATGCACGCATCCTGCGTACCATGTCATACGGTGCCTCATGGTTATCCAGCGATTTTGAATTGATCCGGAATTCACCATCCTCATAACTGCATTCGGCACCCAGTTCGGAAAGTACTTCCGACATGGTGTGGACATCCCGTACGTCGGGCACGTTACGCAGGCAGCTTTGGCCGTCTGCGAGCATGCATGCGACCATCTGCGGCAGGCATGCATTCTTCGCGCCGCTGACGCGAATTTCTCCGTCGAGCCGTCGTCCGCCGTTGATCAGGAATCGGTCCATCGACCAAGTGGCCTCACCGGATGAAATTTGGCCTGTCCGGGATCGGAGCAGGACTCCACCATGCCATACCGGGAGACAAGATTGCCAGTAGTCAAGGGGTCAATATTGAGAATAAGATCATGTTGTGATGTCGATGGGCCGGGGTCGTGAAATTGTTTTGACTTGATCCGGTGTCGTGGATAGGATGGTTACCCATGTTTGGTGGAAGGCTGTTTCGGCAGCCTTTTGTTGTGGTTTCCAGGCAGTTAGTCTTCAACGGTTGAGCGCGTAGCTCAGTCGGTAGAGCAGTGGCCTTTTAAGCCATTGGTCGTGAGTTCGAGTCTCACCGCGCTCACCATTTCCTAAGGCTGCTGCGAGGTTTGCGTCCCCATCGTCTAGTCGGCCTAGGACACCGGCTATTCAAGCCGGCAACACGGGTTCGAATCACGTAGGGGATGCCACACACAGCCTGACTCAAGTCGAAAGTGGTGGGGATGGGGATGTCCCCCGCTTTATACTCGAGATGCATCAACCAGCGCGAAGCCGATCTCGCCCTCGACCGTGACTTGGCCGTCAACGCGCCCGACCCCGTGTGCCTTGCCGATTCCACGTTGCATCCTGCATCGGAAGTCATCCAGTCGGAGTTTGAGAATTTCACCCGGGACAACTGGACGACGAAATTTGAAGTTGTTCACGCTTGTCAACATCGGGATTTTGCCCTCCAGTTCGGGCACCGTTGTGCATAGAAAGACGCCGGTTTGTGCTAGGCACTCGATCTGCAGAACGCCGGGCATGACCGGATGCCCGGGGAAATGTCCCGAAAAAAAAGGCTCATTTACGGAAACACACTTGTAGGCCTCGATCCACTTCCCGGGCTCGATGGATGTGACCCGGTCGATGAGAAGGAAGGGGTAGCGATGTGGAAGGAAACGTGTGATGACGGTCTGATCCCAAGGGAGTGGGGGAAGGCTGGACATGATTATTCCTTCAACTTTCTCCTGAGAATATCAACGAACTCGAAGTTCAGGGCATGGCCCGAGCCACGTGCGGATATGATTGCATTGACCGGACGTCCCAGTATTGCAAGATCACCAATAAAGTCGAGCAATTTGTGGGTTGCCAGTTCGTTGTCCAGCCGGTAAACGGTCTGAACAGGCTCTCCGTCACGGATTACAATCGCACATTCGAGCGACCCGCCACGAATCAACCCGCCCGCCCGGAGTTTTTCAAGATCCTCATAGAAGACAAACGTGCGTGCGGGGGCGACTTCATCGGTGAACTTGTTACTGGACAGGTCAATTTCTGCATGCTGGTTCTGTAGTCCCGCATGTTTCAGTTCGGCAAAGAACACAAGTTGCATTCTTTCTGCGGGAACGGCCATGATTTCTGCGCCATCCCTTTGGATTCCTGTGGGTTCTAGAAGTTTCCATGGGATTCGAGGTTGTTTCATTTCGGTTCTTCCTGCCAGGGCCAGCAGGCGGGTGAACGGCAGCGCGCTCCCATCGAATATGGGCATCTCGGGGCCGTCCAATTCGATGCGCAGATTATCGATGCCAAAGGCCATGCAGGATGCTAGCAGGTGTTCGGTTGTCGCGACCCGGGCATCTCCTTTGCCGACCAGCTCTGTCCGTCGCTGTAACGACTTGCGGCACACCGAGTCCGGATGAACCCGGACGAGGGGGCTTCCTGGCAGATCGACCCTCTGGAAGATGATACCTTCACACGTATCAGAGGGGAGGAGTTTGAAGTGGACCTTCTCCCCTGTGTGTAGTGCGACCCCCCCGGACTCCACGGGTCGTCTGATGGTGTTTTGATTGCTAGTGATGGAGGGCATCCCCCTTGGTCCAGCGCCGGTTCCTTATTTGGAAGGGCGATCTTTATCGTTTTCACCCAGGAATTCACGGTCAAGTTCTCGGATGATGGTTGAGGTGATGTCGATTTCCGGGTTATAGAACAGGACGGATTCGTTGCGCACGATCAGGGAATAGGACTCATCCCGCCCGACGGCCTTGACCGCCTCCTCGATTCTCTTCACCTCGGGGTCCAGGATCTCTCTTTCGATCCGTGCCATTTCCTTGTTGATCTCATATTGGAGATCATTCATCTCTTCAAGCCTTTCCTCCAATCGTGCCTGCTCCTCCTTGATATCCTTTCCCCTCATGACGGATTCCCGATTTTTCAACCGTGACCTCAATCGCTGGTATTCATCCATTTTTTCCTCAAGCAGTTGTTCCTTCTTGCCGACCTTCTGGTCCGCCTTCTCGATGGCCGACTGGATGCTCACCGAGCGCTTAAGTATCAGCTCGACATCGACGACCGCATATTTCTGCCCGGCGGCACAGGGGCTTCCGGCCACGACCATGAAGACGATTGCAGCCATCAACAGGGATATTTTCAGGCTTCGTAGGTATATTTCGGAACGCATAAGAAATTTCCCTTCCATGATATCAGTTTTTGACAGGGCTGACTTTCCTGCCTGTGAGCAGTTCGTTTTGTGGCAGTTTCCCGACCAGTGGACCCGCATACTCGATGAATGCCCGGGTGACATTGTTGCCATCCCGGTTGATGTGCTTCCTAGGGAGGTGTGTCGTGTGTCGGGCAACGGTTGAGAGCGGACGGACCTTGTAACGGATCCGGTAGGATTTCCCGCCACCTCGGATCAGCGATATGGTGCCACTTTGATGGTCGGATGTGGCCGCCTCAACGGCAACCTCCCCGACTTTTCGGGCTTCGGCCATATCCGTTTTTGAGGCGAGCCCGGGAAAACTACGCTGCAGATAACCGAACGTATCGGCCCGAACCCGGATCGGTTGGCGACCGAATCCCTTCTTCACGAGGCCGGCGAGATAATCTCCGAGCTCCCCGGTGCCGCTAAGTTGTTTATTTCCATGACTATCCACCTCGCTGCTGAATTTTTCAGCGATGAGTCGGCCGTATCTGTCCGTGATCCCTTCACTGACGGCAACAAGGCAGCGACCGTGTTCGGCATGGATGCGCTTGATATCGCTTACGAATTTCGTCTCGCTGAAGGCTATTTCGGGGACATACACTAGGTGAGGGCCGGATTTGCGATCGATCCGGCCCAGAGCCGACGCAGCTGTGAGAAAGCCTGCATGGCGGCCCATGACAACATTGATCTTGACACCCTTGAGGGACCGGTTGTCCATGTCATCTCCCATGAACGCCTGCGCGACGAACCGTGCTGCAGACCCATAGCCGGGACAATGGTCGGTTCCTCGCAAGTCATTGTCAATTGTCTTGGGGACATGAAATACCCTGAGGTCATAGTCTTCATCAACAGCCACAGTGTGGATGATATGGGCCGTCTCCGCCGAATCATTTCCGCCGATGTAGAAAAAATACCGGACATCATGTCCGCGCATGATATTGAACATTCTCCTGCATTCGTTCCCGGTGGGTTTTTTCCGAACCGATCCAAGGGCGGCGGAGGGGGTGTGTGCTATGCGTTCCAACTTGTTTCTGGCAATCTCAGACAGATCGACAAAATCCTGTCCCAGGACGCCCGCAACGCCGTGCCGGGCGCCATAGACCTTGCGGATCAATCCCTTCCGGTTTCTGGCTGCAAGGACCGCGCCAATCAAGCTTTGGTTAATCACGACTGTCGGGCCGCCCGACTGGCCGATTATCATGTTTCCCTGTGGAGCCTTTTGGCTCTTTTTACCCATGTTGATACTCCATTCGTTGCCCGGTCTGAGATGGTTGCAGGCCCTGAGCCAGTCGGGCTCGCCAAGCCGATCTCTAGGTATCAGGCATTCGGATGAAATGTCAATGAAAAGACCGGAAAATGACGATGGACCGTATGATGACCTGCCGATCGCTGATGCATCCTCATCTGTGTTTTGATAGACTAAGTACAGGGATGTCGGTTTTCCGGCAGCGACCTGCATGTCAAGAACGGATTCGGCCCGAAACATGGAGCAGAAAACATACCTGATCACGGGTGGGGCGGGCTTCATCGGCTCTCATCTTGCAGAGGCACTAATTGACCGCGATCAGCGTGTATTGGTTGTGGATGACCTCTCGACCGGGAACATCCGAAACTTGGATCGAATCCGGGTGCATGAGTGTTTCCAGTTTGTTTGTGGATCGATCATGGACGAGGTCCTAATCACGGACCTGGTGGATCGGTCTGATGCGATTTTCCACCTTGCCGCGGCGGTCGGTGTCAAACTCATTTTCGAAAATCCTGTCGACACGATCCGGACGAATATTCGTGGTACCGAGATTATACTCGATTTGGCAGCGCGAAAATCGCGGAAGGTTCAGCTTGCCTCGACCTCGGAGATTTATGGCAAGGGTGTCGAGGTGCCGTTCCGCGAGACCAGTGACCTGTTGCTGGGCCCGACCACATGCCCCCGCTGGGCATATGCCTGTTCGAAGGCAATCGACGAGTTTCTGGCATTGGCCTACACCCGGCAGAAGCTGACCCCGTCTTTCGTCACACGATTTTTCAATACGGTGGGTCCAAGACAGACAGGCACCTACGGGATGGTCATCCCGAGGTTTGTCGGCCAGGCTCTCCGAGGAGAACCGATAACAGTTTACGGTGATGGATTGCAGAGTCGATGTTTTGTTCATGTGGATGATGTGGTCCGTGCTGTGATCGACCTGATGGATTCGGAAAATTCACCGGGAGAGGTGTATAATGTCGGGAATCCGGTGGAAACCACTATTGCCGAACTGGCAGGCAAGGTTATCGGGATGACAGGCAGCGCGTCCACCATCCAGTATGTTCCTTTCGAAGATGCGTATGGTCCGGATTTCGAGGATATGGAACGCCGCGTTCCCGATGTATCAAAGCTTGCCGGGGTTATAGAATGGTCCCGGTTGAAATCACTCGATGAGATACTTTATTCAGTTATCGACTCGATGCGCCAAGAACAGTCTGCGTGACATGGTTTTCCCTGATTGCGGGCAGGGAGATCATAAAAACCACTGTTCATTGATCGGGGAGTAGGTTTATGATTGAGATGACCCTGAGGGAGACCGTATTTATGAGCGGTAAATCAAATCCAATCAGGAGCCTGCCGGCCCTGCTCGTGATCTGTGTTCTTCTCTTGTATGGATTGCTCCCTTACCGTGTTGATGCAACGTCGGGAACCCTGCACGGAGAAATGCTTTCCGGTGTCATGCAGCCTGATTCTCCAGGCAAGTCATCCCCGAAGCGGAAACAGCCCGGGCTTGAGCCACCGCCGTTGGCTTACGTGATTCCTGTCGTGGATGAATTCGAAAATGCCCTTTATCTGATCCTTGTGCGTGCGGTGAGGCAGGCCGAGCGAGCCGGTGCCGCGGCAATCATCCTGGATCTGGACACCCCGGGCGGACGCGTGGATTCCGCGATTAAGATCCGTGATCTGCTGATTCGGACCGATATACCGACCTATGCTTACGTGAACCCCAGCGCGATATCGGCGGGAGCGTTCATTTCAGTCGCGACCGACAAGATTGTCATGGGTGAGAACGGGAGCATCGGGGGTGCCCTGCCGATTACCGCTGGGGGCGGGGATGGTGGAGCCCAGGCTGCGAACAAAAAATTTCAGTCTGTTTTCAATGCCGAAATGAGGAAGACCGCCAAGACCAAGGGACATCCCGTGGATATCTGCGAGGGGTTCTGTAATCCCGACTTGGAAATCCCGGGAATCAAGGAGAAGGGTGACATCATCACGCTTGATTTCGACGAGGCGACCAGTTGCGGCGTGGCCAGTTATCAGGCGATGTCGATCCGGGAACTTCTTGAGATCGAGGGGTTGGGAAACGCACGGATTGTAAATTTCACGGAAACCCGGACCGATAAACTGGCGAGGTTTCTTTCCAGTACCGCAGTGATGGGTTTGTTGATGATGATCGGGATGGGGGGGATCTTCCTGGAGATCAAGACTCCGGGTGTCGGGTTGCCCGGGGCGATTGGTGTGGTGGCGATCATGCTTTATTTCTGCGGATCATATCTGGCGAATTTGTCCGGTTATATTGAATGGGTCCTTTTTGTCCTTGGGATCGTTTTGCTTGTTGTTGAGGTTTACATTCTCCCGGGATTCGGTATTGCGGGAGCAGCTGGAATCGGTTTGATGGTGGGATCCCTGTTTTTTGCCCTCATGAACCTGGCGCCGGACGGGGGGTTGGTCATCAATTTTTCCGGGCTCCGACTGGAGGCCTTCAAGAGGGCTTTTCTCACGTTGCTTTCCGCATGTCTCCTGCTGGTCCCGGGACTTTACCTTGTGGGACGTCTAATGCCTTCCATGAGGTCGTTTCAGGGAATGGTACTGGATCCGGAACCGTCCGATATTGCAACGGAGGTAGAGGTGGGGAAGATGGACCCCGTCCCTTCGGGATCAGTCCTGAATTCCGGTGATGAGGGCATTGCTGTGACCGACCTGCATCCGGCCGGCCTCGCTGAATTTTCCGGGTGGAGGAAAGATGTCCTGACCGAAGGGTTCTATCTCGAGAAAGGCAGTCCGATCAGGATCATTCGGGTCTCGGGCGGCCAGATTTTTGTCGGGCCTGCCGATGATTCGGGCTGAATCTGCATAAAATATCCTTCACCTTGGCCAAGAGAATTCGGATCAGTATTGCTGGACCCCGGTTCCGGATCAGGTTATAAATAACCGCGGTATATCTGTGTTGTTACAGGGTGCAGTGGATTTCGGATCCGGAACCGGTCATTTCCAGTTTCCGGGGTTTGTATTTCCGGGCGGGGGGATGATTTTTTAAGTCTGGTTCATTTTTTACCGCTGTTCAGGAGAGCAGGTCAGGTGACCCCATCGCTGGATCGGATCATCATTCGGGAGGATCGTGGCGCGGTTATGCTCATGGATGGTGGCAAGCTCCTGAATCAGCGTGTGCTTGTACTGAACAGGCATTGGATAGCTGTCCATGTCTGCTCGGTCCGCCGGGCTCTGAGTCTGGTATTTCAGGAATTGGCCTGTGTGGTAACCGATGATTACCAAGAGCATGATTTCACATCGTGGTGCAGTCTGTCCCGGTCAAGCCTGGGGGGTGCGCCTGTGATTCGTGCCACGACATTCAGCCTGAATCTCCCTCAGGTCATCGTGCTGTCACGTTATAACAGGATACCCCCACGATCATTGAAGTTTAACCGTCGGAATGTTTTCCTGAGGGATCGACACACGTGTCAGTATTGTGGGGTGACATCCGGGGATTCCGAACTGACCATTGATCATGTCATTCCCAGATCGCGGGGAGGGGACACAGGTTGGGATAATCTTGTTGTTGCATGCACATGCTGTAACACACGCAAAGGAAACAAACTGCCGCAGGAGGTGGAAATGTTTCCCCGTTGCAAGCCACGGAAACTCTCGTGGGTTTCGGCGTTGTATCTTCACCCAATCGGGTTTAGAACCCCAAAACTCTGGACCCGGTTTCTGCAGGTCTCACAGGTGGATTTGCAGCCCGGTGAAGAATGAGAAGGTCAGCCTCCGGCAGATGGCTCTTGGGCACGGGGCTCTTTCTGGTGCTTGCCCCCCTTGTTTGCTGGGTGGTCTTGCCAGGTCCTGAAATTAAATACCCACCCGATGACTTTATACCCGATCACCTGACCGGGGCGTTTTGTCTCAAGGAATTTGAGTCCGTCTGGGAGAGACACTGGCTGCATCGCGGGGGTGCCAAGCCGGATCGTGCGTTGATGGACCTGTTGAAGCGTGCGGGCGTCTGGGACCGTTATGAGGAGCAAAACGGTCCGACATCTGCTGTCAAGTTGCTTCAATGGATTCAACAGGCGGTCTTCGCCGTCCTCGGTGAGGAAGCGTGGATATTTCTCGGCCGGTGGCAGGCTGGTGGGCAGAGTCAAGATGAACAGAGCGGCTTGGTTTTCGCCATCCGTGGCGATGTTGCCATTAGCGATAAAATCGGGCCCTTGCTTGATTTGATTCTCCCGGATGTTGAATTCGACACCCGGATTCATAAGCAGTCCAAGATATATGTCTATAATGCCGAGCGTGCCGGCCACTGCCTGGCATTTTTTCATTCCAACGGTTGGATTTGCGGCAGTTGGCGTCAGCGTGGAGTTGAACCACTGATCAGGATCATCGACCGGATGGAGGGTGGGGCGATTTATCCTTCCCGCAGTGCCGAGTTCAGGAAGGATCTTCGGCAAATGAAAATGAGAGATTCAGGTATGTCGCTCGTGTTTTTCCCCAAGCACCTGTGGCCCGAGATTAGGAAGTTCAACCTGCAACGTGGCCGGAAATTCTCAAAAAAAAGTGAATCCAGTTTGAGATTTTGGCAACAGCGTCTCGACCAGATTGACCGTATTTTCATCTATCAGCATGGTCCATCCCTGGTTGACCTTGCGCTTGAATTGAACGGGGACCGTCCCCGGCGACTGGCGGCGCAATACCGTCTGGACTTGTCAAGCCGGCAACCTTCTCCATCCATTGTCAGGGATTTGGGCGGACGGGTGGGTAATGGAGCAGCGGGGTTGCTTGAAATGGATCTCGATGTCGCCCTTGCACGAATGATCGCGCCAATCCTTGGATTTTCGTGGTCCGATGTGTTTGATGAGAACCTGGTCCTTGAGACATGGGGAGGTGAAGCTGTATCTCAGGTCAACCGGGCCCTGTCTGCTGACAGCGACACGACTTACACGAGGATTGGGCTGGCTGTATACCCGTCCAGCCTGGAATATTTGCCCGCCGTGCTATTGTGGATGAATCAACCCGGGAAACGGCCTGAAGCGGGATCTCCCGGAAACCTGATGTCACGGGTATCGGGTGCGCGACAGAGAGCCGGATCCCATGATCTGCATTGGATTCTTCCCCTTGGGGCTGAGGTCATGATGGATCCAGGATCGGACATGATGCAATGGCAACCGATTACGGGTGATGTCTGGAATCATTCCGAGCGTCAGCCGGATGCGATCGCGGCATTTGATTTTGGTGCCTTGAGAGGGTTCTCGGAGTCCGTCCCACAAATATTGTTAAACCGGAGGAAACGGAGGAAATTGGAGGACTGGATCCTGTGGTTTGACATTATGGACATGGTATGTGATGCCCTTGGCATGACGCTGGAGATCAGGGAAGACCACTGGCTGTTGGAGTTGCATGGTCACCCGGTGGACGGGCCTGCATATGTGCCGGATAAGATCATCAACTGATGCGGATGATGTGGATCTGCATGGACATTCCTTCAATGAAATCGATGCTTGCCTGAAGGCAGAGTCCGGCCCCCTTCACGTTCGGAGCCACAGGGCCGCCCGGGTGTTCCTGCTTGCGTTTCCTTGAGGCCCTGCTCCGACGACAGATACAGTTTCGAAGACAAACGGGAGCTAATCCAGTATAAATTGGTTTTTATATTCATCAGCACCCATCATCGGGGGTTGGTCCTTCTTCAGGCACACGTGATGGCCCAATACCAGCGCATCCATGTCCGTCAGCATAAAACACCGGTATGCCTCCTCAGGCCGACAGACGATCGGTTCCCCGCGGATATTGAAAGACGTATTGATAACAATCGGGCATCCGGTCTTTTTCTCGAATGACTTCATGACATCATAAAGGATTCCGTGCCGTTCATGATCGACTGTTTGGACCCGGGCCGAGTAGTCGACATGCGTAACTGCAGGTACGGTTGAACGAACCGTTTTCAGTCGGTCAAGCCCGGTCCGTGCCACGTCCAAGTGATCGGTTATCCGGTGTTTTTCCAGAACTGGAGCGACCAGCAGCATATAGGGGCTTTCCCGGTCCAGCTCAAACCAATCCTGCACGTGCTCGGCCAGGACGCACGGCGCGAAAGGACGGAATGATTCACGGAACTTGATTTTCAGGTTCATTGTGGATTGCATGTTCCGGCTGCGCGCATCCCCGATGATCGAGCGGCTGCCAAGCGCCCTCGGGCCAAATTCCATACGTCCCTGATACCATCCAATGACTTTTTCACGGTCAATTAGGTCCGCGACGATCTCGGGTAACTCATCGTCTCCAGGGGTGCTGTAGACTGCGTTCAAGGGCTTCAGTGCCTCCGTGATTTCCCCATCGCTCCAGGATGGCCCCAGTCGACTGCCCTTCATTGAATCATTGGGGTCGGGCTGCCGGGGTTTGACCAGGAACTTGTGCCAGACATCAAGGGCCGCGCCGAGGGCCCCTCCCGCATCGCCGGCGGCGGGCTGGATCCAGAGCCTCTCGATTGTGCCGGAACGCAGGATTTTGCCATTTCCGACACAGTTGAGGGCGACCCCCCCGGCCATACAGAGATTTCGGCTGCCGGTTTCCCGCAGGGCATTCCGGGAGAGCCGGATCATCACATCCTCTGTGACGACCTGCACCGATGCGGCGAGATCCATTTCACGCTGTGTGATCGGTGCTTCCGGTTTCCTTTCCCTGCCATTGAAAATGCGGCGGAACGCCTCGCCCGTCATGGTCTGGCCGCGTGTGAAATGGAAATTATCCATGTTCAGCTTGAAAGAACCGTCCTCGTTTATCTGGATGAGATGCTCGTAGATGTGACTCACCCATGAGGGGTCACCATAGGGGGCCAGTCCCATCAGTTTGTACTCTCCGCTGTTGACCCGGAACCCACAGAAATAGGTGAAGGCTGAGTAGAGAAGCCCCAGGGAATGGGGGAAACGAATCTCCCGCAGGATATCCAGTTCACGTCCCCTGCCGTGTGCTATGGTTGTTGTTGCCCACTCACCGACCCCATCGATTGTCAGGACGGCTGCTTCCTCGAAAGGTGAGGGGTAAAAGGCACTTGCTGCATGAGACTGGTGATGCTCGGTGTAGAGCAGTTTGCCTTTCCATTCCGGACCCATCTCGCCTCTGATCAGCCTTGGAATCTGCAGGCGGTTTGAGGCCCAGAGTGGGGCGCCCCTGAGAAAATGTCTCAATCCCATGGGTGCGGCGGCAAAGAAGGTTTCAATAATCCGGTCGAACTTATTCAGCGGTTTCTCATAGAAGACAACGATATCAACCTGGTCTTTCGTTATTCCGGCTTCTCCGAGGCAGTAATCGACCGCATTCCGGGGCCAGCGCTCATCATGTTTGCGGCGGGTGAACCGCTCCTCCTGGGCCGCACCGATGATCTCGCCGTCGCGGAGGATGGCGGCTGCGGAGTCGTGATAATATGCACTGATGCCCAGGATGTGGATGGTCATGCCCTGCTATTCTGTCACAGGAAAGTATAGAGGAAAGGAGAGAGCGGTCCGCTGCCCATCATCATAAGTGCCCCGAGCAGCAGAAAGATCAGTATCATCGGAAGCAGCCACCACTTCTTGTTGTCCTTGAGGAACCATATGAATTCCATGAACAGGGATGCCTGGCCCTCATCGTCATCGTCCAAGCCGACTTCTTCCCGGGCGACACTGTCATCACGTGTGGGTTTCTGGATCATTTCAGATCAACTCCCAGCGGTTATTCATATGCTGCAGACCCTTGAGTTCACACAAAAACCCGCCGAGCAGACAGGATCATCATCACGCTTGGGATTTTAAGCCTGATTCCCTGAATAATCAAGCTCCCAAGTGGAAGAATGTCATGGTCGACCTGGATGTCAGAACATTCTGTAGAATCTTTTGCGGTCCCTGTTGGGTTTGCGCGTGCTCCAGGTCGGGTTAAATTTGTTCCTCTGATGCAGGGCATCACGTCCGGCCAGACGCATGCAGAAACCTGTCGGGGTGATGATGAGGTAAAAGAAAAGAATCAGCAGCGTGTGGCTGACAAAAAAACCGATAATTGAGAATACCCTCAATACAAGCAAGTAGATATGTCGGCCGATAGACGGAATCAGCAGCAGGACCTGAAGAAGGATTCCGGTGCACGCGGCCCGGGCCACCGTTTCAATTTCAACGGGTCCGAGTCGCCAAGCCATGATGAGCACGATCACAAGGGGCAGGACTCCCCCCCAGAGAATGGCACCCCAGAGCCGTTGCTCGGCCGTGATTTCATGTCGAGGGGGCAGGCCGTGCCATGTGTGTTCGTAGATGTAGTTTTTCAATCCCATGCGGTGAATCATAAGTTTGTTAGCCAAATTAATCAAGGGCACTCATTTGAGGTCATTTGTCTTGTGTGCTGCCGGTTTGCAACGCATTTCCAATCAACTTTTGTGGACTCTCCATGATGGGTGTTTCAAGCCGAATTTCTTGACCCTGGCGTTCATGCGGTCGACAGAAATTCCAAGAAGGTCTGCTGCCTTGCGTTGATTCCACTTTGTCCTCTGCAGGGCCTGAACGACGAGATTTTTCTCGACATCCTCAAGGTCAATCCCGCCTTCGGGGAGGACGATGGCACTGCTGCCATCTAGGTTTGTATCGAGGTTCAGGTCCTTCAGCGTGGCGGGTGATACCGGCCGATCCGGAAATCTGATGGAGAGCCGTTCAACGACATTCCTCAATTCACGAATGTTCCCGGGCCATGGGTTTTGTTTCAGTGCCTCCATGGTATCATCCCCGAATGTCGGCATGCGTAGGCTGTGTTTCTCCGCAAAGCGTGCGCTGAAAAACCGGACCAATGGCGGAATATCATCGGGCCGCGTGCGCAATGACGGCACATGAATTGGATATATGTTCATCCGGTAGTACAGATCCTCCCGGAATCGTCCCTGACGGACCTCCTCGGCAATGTCCCGGTTGGTCGCGAAGATCAGCCGGCAGTTCACACGCATGGATTTTTCAGCACCCAGCCGAGTGAACTCAAGAGACTCGACGGCCCTTAAGAGCCGGGTCTGGGCAAGTGATCCAAGTTCCCCGACTTCGTCGAGGAACAATGTGCCGTTGTCGGCCAGTTCAAACTGCCCGCGTTTTCTCTGCATGGCCCCGGTGAAGGATCCCTTTTCGTGTCCGAACAATTCTGACAGGAACAGGTTCTCCTCCGGCAGGGCTGCGCAATTAACTTCAATGAACGGTCCGGATGATCGGGGCGATGCCTTCACGAGTGCGCGCGCGACCAGTTCCTTGCCGACACCTGTTTCGCCTTGAATCAGCACGGGGACATCCTTCGGCCCGATTTCCCGGATTTGTTCCTTCAGGTTCGTGCAGATTTCCGAGACCCCGATCATTTCCTGGAACTCATCAAATCGGTTCAGGTTTTTTCTCAGCCGTGTATTTTCATCATGGAGGTCATATCGTTCCAGAATCCGGTCCAGGCGAAGCGTAATCTCATCCCGTGTTGCCTCCTTGGTCAGGTAGTCCGCAGCACCTTTCTTCATGGCCTCCACTGCGGTGTCAACGGAGCCGACCGATGTCAAAACCACGACCGGAGGAACGGGATCAATGTCGCCGGTCTCCGTCATTCGTGCTATCCGGTCCAAAAAATCGAGACCACTCGCCCCGGGCAGGCGGATGTCGGTCAAGATCAGGTGAAAAAGCCCATCGGCAAGTAGTTTGACGGCATCCTCCACGCGGGTGCTGTGCGTCATTGCAAATCCTGCGTTCGAGAGATTGCGGATGAGGGAGTCAGCAAAGGAGACGTCGTCCTCAATCAACAAGACTTTTTTATTGGTTGGCATGGTCGTTGGCTCCTGTGTCAATTCATGGCTTTTTCGAGCCAGGTCATGTTGTGTATGATTCTTTCTAGTTCCACTCCGGTGGAAGTTGTGGCTGTGGTCGGCAGGTCCCCTCTCTTTACGGGTTGTCCCTCCTCAAGTCCCTTCAGGATGCTTTTTTCCCGTAACATGGTATAAAAGTTCATGACGCGGGGATAGGCGACCGTGTTCTGGTAATGGGTCAGAATTGCCTCAAGCATGTGTTTCGCCTCATCCACATGCCCCGAATAGTATGAGCGTTGGGCTTTTTGAAAAAGGGCCTCGGCTTGTTGTGGACGCTCGGCTGCACGCAGCTGGATCGCCTCCTTCACCAGTTGTTCAAGCCGAATGGCCTGCTTGAGATGGCCGAGGGGGTACTGCTTTTGCTTGAACTCCCTGAGTCCCTCGATTACGTCTGTGAAGGCATTCTCCTCATACAGCTGAATCAATTTCAACAGTTCCCTCTCGGCCTTCATATGACGGATCGTTTCCATATACTGTTTTGCGTTGTTCCCGATCAACTCGGAATCCAAGGCAATCCCGAAGTGGGTTTCTGCTTCATCGAACAGGTTTTTTTCAATCGCCCAAACCCCCAGCTCGTAATGACCGACCAGATCTCCGGCGTCGAGAACCAATTTCCTGTCCCGGTAATCCATCAAACTGAGCTGCCGGCCAGCTCTCTCCGGATCGTATTCCCCGGCACGGTGAAACGCCCTGCCGGCATCCTCGGGCCGACCGTTATTCACGTGCAGCAAACCGGTTTCCAGCCAGATTTCCCCAAGCCGTCCGCGGCTGAATTCCGGTACATGCACCAGCCCGTATGTTTCGATCAGCCGGGCCAGTTCTTCCAGTTTATCCAGTTCTTGCCTTGAGCGGAGGAAACTCTCGGCCTCCTCAAGCGTGACACGGATCCTGTCCCGCGCAATGTCCGGGGTCTCCTCGATGAGTTGCTCGATATAAAACTGCAACGCTGTCTCGAATTCGTTTCGGGAGCGGAGATGTCGGGCCTCCTGCAGCCTCAGCTGCATCAAGCGGCCCGACATTCCGGCGCTATCCACGTGTTCCAGTAACCTGAGGTGATCCAGCGCGCCCTCGAAATCAGCCGATCCGGAGAGCTCCTGGGCGCGGTTGCTGATCTGCCCGACGAGCCATTGGCGAATCAGGCTGTGATCCATGTACCAGGCCTCATCCAGATATCCCAACTGGTGTCTGGCTGCTTCATCCATGCCTAGTGCAAGATAATACTGCGCGCGCCGGGCGGTCAGTTCCCGGTCATAACGTAACGAAACCTGGTCTAGGGAATCGATGATGGCCGCCAGTTTTTGCATGGATTCATGCTTCATCGTCCCGAAAGCCTTGAGCAGGGGGTCGGCATGGTTCAGTAACAGGACACTGACTCCCTCGATTCCGGTTTCGTCCTGATGGACCTCATGCATCATCAGGACCGCTGACTCATAGTCCCGTGCCCCGATGGCCCTCTTGGCCTCAATTAACCGGTTCTCGACGGGGGTGCCTCTCACCAGGCTTTTGATCTGTCTGGCGGGGAGGGTGACTTGTGAGTTGCCCACGCGAATGGTGAGGTTGGCCTCGTTCTCCCCCTTTGCGGACTCCCGGAGGATGATGCCCTCAATGATCCTGCCGTTGGCCAATTCGATCCGGTCGGCTTTGACCCAAGCGCCTGCCAATGACAGAAACCCCATCATGCAGAGGATTCTTGATCGGAGTTTCTTTCCCGTTTTCCGGGTGTTGCGTGGGATTATTGATTGACTTACAGGCATCCTTGATTTCGCCGGGTCAAGACGGCAGGTCTTTTGGGGCTGCTGCCCGATGGGGCCTGACGCGGTACAGTAACATGTCGCCGATCTGGTGTATAGGTTCCAGCACCAATCTGGTTTTCAACTCGGGCAAGACTGAATTCTCCAGATAATTATTGGTGTAGGGAAACCAGGGTGGATTGAATATGAGCATCCACGCTGTCCCCGATTTCTCAAAATACTTGTGTGTCTCCTCGGGCGACAAATTCCAGTTGTCCTCCCGGTCTAGCAGATAGACCAATTTGTCTGCCTCGTTTCGGGACTCTATCCCGGGTGTGGCAAGTGCGTGGGCATGGCCGTTCATCCATGAATCAACGGGATGGCTATAGATGACCCCGATCCTTCCGGGAGAGGGACGCCAACGATGGATCAGCGCCGCCTCATAATTGCTGAATACCCAGTCGCTGGCCGGGATGTCCCGTAGCAGGGATTGAATTCTGGGAGCCTGGATCTCCATGCCGCGCTGCAGGTGATCACCATGATATTGTTCCCGGCTTCTTCGTAATTCCCCGTAGATCAGGATCACGATGATAAGCGGGCAGACCACCCGTGCGACTCGTGGGAGATGCAGCCTCCCGAACATTCCCCGGTTGAGGGTTTTGCATCGTGGGCCCCATACCATTGCCCATGCGACTGCCATGTCAACTAATGGAATCCATAAATGCGGGAATCTGGAGGACTGGTAGAAATAAAGGCTGCAGAATAAGACGCCCGCCAGACCCCAGGTGGCCAGGATGCATGCTGCCCCGACCCGGGCGTTCGTTCGGGTGCGGAAGAGGGGCCATCCGGCCAGCGAGACGATCAGGCATATTCCCATGTATTGCGAATAGAACTCATCGCTAAATCCCAGAAGCATTCTTGCGTAGTAGACGGCGTTGCCGGAGGGCAGGCGTGAATCCCAGGGTTCAAGCAGGTAACTGAAATTGAAGACCTGCAGGAATTCACCATAAATATCCGGGTGCCACCAACGGTATCCGTTCATGCTTCCATCGCCAAACGCCCAGACCCGATATAGCCATTCTGCCGCGAGGATGAGTAGGAATCCGATGACCATTCCTGCCAAAGCCGGGCGGGATCCAGGTTGTCTGGCTGAAATAACCAGGAAGCTTATCATCACGATCCATATCCCATAGGGTGCTTTTGTGACGGTCAGAAGGCCGATCACGCTGCCCAGTATCAGGGCACGGATCAAGGGCAGGTTAGCTGAATGGCGCGTCATCCATGGACGCGCCAGTTCAAGCATCACGAAGAATCCGGCTGTCAGTGCTGACTCAGACATCACATGTGTGGCGCTGTATACTGTCTGAGGATGTGCAGCCCACAACAGGGCGGCAACCGAGCCCGCCCTTCGG
>CAYYNQ010000050.1:0-15785 GCA_964473105.1 uncultured Candidatus Sumerlaeota bacterium
CCACTGCGTATTGGCCGGGGAAATACCCGATCGTGTGCCGTATTTTGAAGTTGCGGTTGATTATCCGTGGATCTGCCAGTTGTTGGGCCGGCAATTGGGGGCCGATGAGAATTTTGAATCGGGCGAGTACCTGACCAACGATATCCAGGATCAGTTGCGGGTCAATGAGATCCTGCACCGGGACAATCTGGTCTACTGTCACCTGCCGCCGATCCCGGCGGTCAAGTCGGTGGGCAAGGACCAGATCCTGTTTTTTCACGATGGCAAGATCAAGACATGGGAGGACCTGGAGTCCTTTGAGATTCCGGATTTGGATACGGACGAGGCAAGAAAGCCCCTGCGTGATTTCGTGGAGGTCTGTCATGCAAACAATTATGCCTCAGTTGTGCACACTCGCTGTGGGATCAGCGCAACGTACCTGGCCATGGGTTTCGAGCATTTCTTCCTGCAGTTGATGGATGATCCCGATATGGTGGAGTCCCTGATGCGGAAGTATGCGGAATGGACCGCCCGCAACGTACCCATGTTTGCGGAGATTGGGTTCGATGTCATGTGGACATCGGATGATATCGCCGGTAAAGCCGGTCCACTGATCTCGCCCCAGTTGTACGAAGAACGGTTTTGGCCGCACGTGCGGAAAATTTCGGATGCCATCAAGGCGACAAACATGAAGTGGGGGTTTCATACCGATGGCGACATCAGGGAGGTTCTTGATGACCTGATCGGCCTTGGGATCGATATCCTGAACCCGATCGAGCCGGCCTGCCTGAACATCGTGGAGCTGAAGGAGAAGTTCAACGGAACCCCGAAGATCGCGGGTAACGTCGAGATGGACGACCTGAGTCGTGGCACGATCGAGAAGGTCAGGCAGGATGTGTTTCACCTGTTGAGGAACGTTGCGCCGGGGGGCAATTATTTCCTGACAAGCGGCAACTCTGTCGCGAGTTACACGAAGGTCGAGAATGTACGTGCGATGTGCGACACGAATTATGAGTATGGCCGCTACCCGATTGACCTGGGCCGTCTGGATGGGGGATCCTGACTGAATGACTGATTATGCCCTGATGAACCAGTGCCTGTATGAAGGCAGAGCCAAAGAGGTCGGGGAGATGACCGAGGCGGCGCTGGCTGAGAACAGGCCTGTCCAGGAGGTGCTTAATGAGGGCCTTGTCGCCGGCATGAACATCGTCGGTGAGGATTTCAAGCGCAACATTCTCTATGTGCCGGAGGTGATGATCGCGGCACGTGCGATGAAGGCCGGCATGGCCATCCTCAAGCCACTCCTGACAGCCGCCGACAGTGACGTTGAGCTTAAGGGGACGGTCGTGCTGGCAACGGTGTCCGGCGATCTCCACGACATCGGGAAGAATATCCTCGGGATGATGTGCGAGGGCTCTGGGTTCAAGGTCGTTGACCTGGGTGTGGACACCAAGGTCGAGGAGTATATTGCGGCGGTTAAGGAATATCAGGCAGACATCATCGGGATGAGTGCCCTGCTGACCACCACGATGCACTACATGAAGGAGATCGTCGACGGGTTCCATGAGGCAGGTCTGGGGCATGTGCACACCGCTGTCGGTGGCGCACCGGTCAGCCAAATGTTTGCGGATGAGATCGGGGCCGATGGTTATGGCGAGAACGCTCCGACTGCGATCGAGTTGTTCACGGAAATGCTACAAAATGACGTAAAACGTTGATCCCGGCCCCATGAACCTCCCACCGACTTGCAATTTGGCCCGATCCCTGACGGTTCCAATCGAGTTCAGCTGATTTGCGATACCCATGTTGTTTATCCGGAATGGCCGTGATGCTTTCATTCCCAAACCGGCGAGGGGTTGCTTTTCCGGGCTGCGGGGGCTATGATTTCCTCCTGCTGGCACACCAAAAGATTAGCCGACAGGTGTTCTCGCGCCCATGGGGGGGCTGGGGCATCGTATGGATGATGAAGGAGGACCATGATGAGGGGTTTAAAGGACAAGGTTGCCATCGTTACCGGCGCGCTGGGGGATCTGGGATGGGCCAGTGCCGTCCGTCTTGCCGAGGAGGGTTGCAGGGTCAACCTGATTGATATCAAGGGGGACACGGAAGGGAGGGCTGCCTCGATCGGGTGCAAGTCCTACCAGGTGGACATCACCCAGGAGGACCAGATCAAGGCGGCCTGCGATGATGTCGAGGCGAACATGGGACCCGCATCAATACTCGTGAATTCCGCCGCGTGTTTTCTATTCAAGAGCATCGATGCCGCGGTGGAGGATTGGCAGAAGATTCTCAGTACCAACATCATGGGGACATCGCTGGTTGCGAAGCATGTCGTTCCGCAGATGAAGAAGATCGGCGGCGGGACGATCATCAATTACTCGTCCGTCAGTGGCTTTGTCGGCCAGGCGAATTTTGCGACCTACAATGCGACCAAGTTCGCCCTGCGTGGCCTGACCAAGTGCTGGGCACAGGACCTCGGCCCGTTCAACATCCGTGTCAATGCGTTGTGTCCCGGATACATATACACGTCGGCGTTCGTTGATTCCTGTAAGAAACTGGATCTGGACATCGAGGAGGAGGACCGCCGCGCATCGGAGATGCATCTTCTGGGGCGTCAGGGAAAACCCGAGGAAGTGGCCGGGGCAGTTGCCTTTCTGGCCAGTGATGACTCAACATTTATCACGGGCAGTGACATGGTGGTGGATGGTGGTTATCTGGCAAAATAGGTCGGAACGAGATTGTCGACAACTTTTCAATCTACGCCAGGAAAATCACATTTGATCGAAATTTCCGGAGGAGGAGGACACAATGGAACAGGCAATCATGCTGGGATTACTGCTGGTAATCATCGGTGGTTTCATGGAGGGCGGATTTTCACTGGGGCTCAAGATGACGCCCAGTTGGGAGTTCGAGAACACATGGGGCATGGGTTCGCTGATTGCGCTCGTTTTTATTCCGTGGCCGGTCGCATTTCTTACCATTCCCAATCTGGGTGATGTCTTTGCAGCATGTCCAACCTGGGCCCTGGTATCCGCGGTTGTGTTCGGTGTTGGCTGGGGCATCGGTGGAATTTTCTGGGGGTTGGGGGTCTCAACCATAGGGCTGGCGCTTGCAATCTCCATCATGATGGGATTGACCTCGGCGATCGGCTCCGCGGGCCCTCTTTTGATCTGGGAACCCGAGGCCTTTGGTACTTCTTCGGGCCTGGTCCTGGTTGTGGGCCTGATGATCATGATTGTCGGTGTTGCAATTTGTGCAAACGCAGGCAGCCTCAAGGCAAGGGAACTGGCGGGTGGCCCCGGCGAAGGTGCGGAACCGGATGCTGAATCATCCAGAGCCTCATTCATCACGGGGCTCATTTTCTGCATATTGGGAGGCACTCTTTCGTCTTTTGTGAATTTTGGTTTTGCCGTATCGGGGAAACCGATCATCGAGGCGGCCAAGGAAGCCGGGGCATCCGAGGCCAATGCGCCCAATGTCGTCTGGACGTTGGTTTTCACGGCGAATTACCTGGTGAACTTTCTGTATGGTCTCTGCCTGATGATCAAGAACAAGACGGGGCACAAGCTTTTCCAGCCGGGGATGGGGAAGAACTGGTGTTGGGCATTCTATCTGGGGATCCTATGGCCCTTGGGGGTCGTCCTTTATGGTATCGGCGCGGCGAAACTGGGGGCCTTTGGAGCCTATGCCGGGTTTCCGCTGCTGCTGATTTGCTCAATCCTGGGCAGTAATCTCCTGGGCGCCCTGACCGGTGAGTGGAAGGGTACGGGAAAAAAACCCAGAAGAGTCATGGTTGCGGGGGTCTCGGTCCTCGTGTTTGCCGCCGTGTTATTTGGATATTCAGCCAAAATCAAGGGAAGCCAGACGGAGCAACAGGCGCGGTCCCATGAAACACCGGTCATGCAGGTCGATGCATCCTGACAGGAGATGAAAATGATCAAGTTTCCGATCATTGATACACACCTCCATATCTGGGAACCGGGGACAAAGCGTATTTCGTATGCCTGGCTGGAGAATGTGCCCAAGCTGAATCGTGACCACACCCTGCAGGATTATGATGAGGCATGGAAGGGCGTGGAGGTTGAGTCCATGGTTTTCCTGCAGTGCGATGCGGATCGTGAGTGTGAACAGGATGAGGCGGATTGGGCCGAGGAGCAGGCCGTCATGGACCCGCGTATCAGGGGAATTGTCCCAACGGCCCCGCTGGAGAAGGGGGAATCTGTCCGCCCGATCCTGGAGAAGATGACGGCTAATCCCCGGGTCAAGGGAATCCGCCGGTTGATCCAGTTTGAGGAGGACATCGAATTCTGTCTGCGACCGGATTTTGTTAAGGGTGTTCAACTGCTTTCGGATTACAACCTCAGCTTCGATATCTGCATCAGCCACATCCAGATGGCGAATGTGATCAAGATGGTTGCCCGGTGCCCTGAAGTTTCCTTTATCCTAGATCATATCGGAAAACCGGACATCAGGAACCAGTTGCTGTACCCGTGGAAGGATGAGTTGAAGACCCTGGCCGGATTCGGGAATGTATCCTGTAAAATGTCGGGACTGGTCAACGAGGCGGACTGGGACAACTGGACGCCGGACAACCTGAGGCCTTATATCGACCATGTGCTCGAGTGTTTTGGCTGGGATCGCGTGATCTTTGGCGGCGACTGGCCGGTCTGCCAGCTTGCCTCGCCGGTCCGGCGCTGGTTTGACACGCTTGTGGACACCTTGTCCGGCAGTTCAACGGATGAACTGAGGAAGCTTTTTCATGATAATGCCATCAGCTTTTACCGGCTTTGAAATCTGGCTCGTGGGGAAGCCACGGGACAGCTCTATTGCGGAACACTACCGGTCTGGAACGGCGGCCCCTTGCCGAAAGTGTCGGCCCAATAGAGACTTCCGTTGCTGATTGCCCCATTGGTCGGGTCATAAAACACATTGATGGGATCCCAGCCGGTAACCCCCGGCCCCTCATTCCACCAAAGCAGGTTTGGGCCAACACTCTCCAGTAGCCAGTGGTGATAGGTTCCTCCCCCGAACGGGATGAAATTTCCCTCATTCATGACCGCTCCCAGCCCCGTCTCATGAAATGGCTGAGTGGTCACGATCACGCTCATCTGGGCAGGGTCGGGACTTGGGTTGTGAAGGTTCAGTTGGGTTGAGTTGAACGTATCAATCGGGATTGAGGTGAGGTAGGCCACCGGAGTCGTCAGTTTTGTCACGACCCGGGTTCCCGGATCCGGGGGCTTCATGTACAGGGCAAACCAGCCTGCATATCCAAGGCTGGGAGGTGTGTTCCAGTCTATCAAATAAGTCCGGAATGCCGAGTCGATGGTTTTCATGTCAGCCCAGGTGCGGGTCACTTTTGCCCGCGTCTGGGCATCAAGTAAGTTGGGGACGGCAATGGCTGCCAGGATCGCAATGATTGCGACCACCATTAACAGCTCGATCAGCGTGAAGGCTTTTTTCGGCATATTCCTGCCTGTTCGGGGAGGTGAGTCCACGACGGGCCTGTGAACCGGGGCCTCTTGTTTGTGGCCTGATCCGCAAATCCAAGCCGGCGGCAGTCAGCTTGCACAGCGAGTGATGGGGCATATTTTGTACGGTTATGCAAACAGCTCGTTAATTTCGTTGAACTGCATCGGGCCCTTGGGCGAGAGATACTCGATATATTCGAAGGCCCTTCCCGAAGGGGTCTGACTGATCTTCTTGGTCCAGTCGATACCCATGGCCGAATACAGGGTGGCGATAACATCATCGGGATAAATAGATCGCTCGTGACGCCAGCCGGGGTCAATGACTTTCTGTGCATCTTCATTGGTTGCCCCGATGATCCTGCCTCCCTGGACACCCGCGCCGGCGAAAACGGCCACGCCCGCCTGCTGGTGATGATCACGACCATTGTTTGCGTTCACGCTGGCTGTTCGCCCAAACTCACCCATGCAGACAATGAGGGTTTTGTCGATCAGCGGGCGACCGTTCTCATCGGTCCTCTTTTCCAAGTCGTCAATGAGATTGGCCATGGCCGTGTCGAGTTGCTTGTTCATGGTATATTGATGGGATCCAGCACCGTCCGGGTTTTTCTTGTAGGCCCAGCTGTGAAGGTCCCAACTGGAGTGGTTGATGAAGATGAATCTCGTGCCGGCATCGGCCTCGGCAATATTGCGGGCCATCGCACAGGCCTTGGCCAGGTAACAATCGCCGTAGCGAACATGTTCATCTCGGGGTATGTCAAAGATGGCGGAAGCCTTGGGGTCGCTCAGGCGATATGCTGACTGGTAGTACTCATTGATGTCTCCAAAAATCCGTCCGCGATGTGTGGCTTCCTCTTTCCACTGGCGGTCAAGTTCGTTGAGGAACTGACGACGTATCTTGAATTCATCCTTTTCTGAATCGGGCATCAGAAACGGCGGATTGGCATGGGATGGCCAGTTCAAGGGAGCACATGAAGAGGGAAGGAAACCACAACCCACCTGAAAATCCTGGTCCATGTCGATCGAAATGAGAGGTGGCAGGAAATCCGAGTCTTTTCGCTTGGACAAGGTTTCGTATGCAACGACAGAACCAACCGAGGGGATTTCCTTGACCCGTGCCGGGCTGAAAGGGCGGCCGGTTTGCAGGTAGTAGGTTCCTCGACCATGTTCCTTGTTCCAAAATTCCATGGAACGAACAATCGCAAACTTGTCGGTACGTTCCCCGAGCATCGGCATTGTGCCGACCGGCCAGCGCAAGCCCTGTTTGATCGTCCGGAAATCAAAGTCCTCGGGTGTGCCGATCCCTTCCTTGGCATCGAAGGTATCCATCTGGGCCGGCGCACCCTGAAGGAAGATGAAGATGCAGATCTCGGCACCGCCTCTGGGCGTGATTTTCCCCTTCGCTGCGACATTCTGGGGCTGAATCATGGGTAGCAACGAATAGCCGGCCACGCTGAGACCACCATAGCGGAGAAAATCCCGGCGACTTAATTCTGGCACATGATATTTCATTATTTTCCCCCCAGAGCGGCTATTATGACTTGGCGATTATTAATAGTCAATGGTTTGACTTGGGTAGAATCTGTTCCCATCATTAGATCATGTCCTGTTTGGCCGAAGAGGATCCATGGCGGTTGTTTGCTCAATAAAGGTTATTGGCCAAGCGCCTCGAAAGTCGGGAGAGGATTCATTCGGAAAATAATCCTTGGAAAAGGGTCAGGGCAAAGTGCTATGCAAACAACTCTTCGATTTCACTGAATTGCATTGGGCCCTTGGGTGAAATGTACTCGATATACTCGAAAGCCCGTCCGGAGGGTGTCTGGGTGATTTTCTTTGTCCAGTCGATCCCCATCGCGGAATAAAGGGTGACCAGCACGTCATCGGGATAAATGGATCGGTCATGACGCCAGCCCGGGTCGATGACTTTCCCGGCATTCTCATTGGTTGCCCCGATGATCTTGCCTCCCTGGACACCCGCGCCTGCAAACACTGCCACTCCCGCATGCTTGTAATGATCACGGCCGTCGCGCTGCCCAATCACCTCCGGAGTGCGGCCGAATTCACCCATGCAGACAATCAGGGTCTTGTCGATCAGCGGGCGGCCGTTCTCATCGGTTCTTTCCTCCAGGTCGTCAAGGAGATGGGCCAGGGCCACGTCGAGCTGCCGGTTCATGGTGTATTGATAGGATCCGACCCCATCGGGGCTTTTCTTGTAGGCCCAGTCGTGCAGGTCCCAGCTGGAGTGATTGATGAAGATGAACTTGGTTCCGGCATCAGCCTCGACGATATTGCGGGCCATGGCGCAGGCCTTCGCCATGCGACAGTCTCCGTAGCGGGCCTGCTCATCACGTGGGATGGAAAATAGTTCGGAGGCCCTGGGGTTGCTCAACCGGTAAGCCGACTTATAGTATTCATTGATATCGCCGAAAATCCGCCCGCGATGTGAGGCTTCCTCTCTCCATTGGCGGTCGAGTTCGTTCAGGAACCCGCGGCGGATCTCGAATTCATCTCTTTCCGACTCGGGCATTGCGAACGGCGGGGCGACGTCGGCAGGCCAGGTGTTCAAATTCATGGGGGCACAGTTGGGGGAAAGAAAGCCGCAGCCGACCTGCCAGTCTTGGTCGGTGTCGATGGATATGAAAGGTGGAAGAAAATCCGAATCCTTCCGCTGGGACAAGGTCTCGTAAGCAACGACTGAACCAACCGATGGGACCTCCTTGACGCGCGCCGGGCTGAAAGCGCGGCCTGCCTGCAGGTAATAGGTGCCCCTCCCGTGTTCATTGTCCCAGAATTCCATGGAACGGACGATTGCAAACTTGTCGGTGCGCCTGGACAGCTCTGGCATCGTCCCGACCGGCCAGAGCAGGCCCTGCTTGATCGTGCGGAAATCAAAGTCCTCGGGTGTTCCGGTACCCTCCTTGGCATCGAAGGTGTCCATCTGGGCCGGTGCACCCTGAAGAAAGATGAGAATGCAAATCTCGGCCCCGCCCCTTGGGTCGGATTTTTCCTTCGCCGCGACATTCATGGGCTGGAGCATGGGCAGCAATGAATAACCCGCCACACCGACACCGCCATATTTGAGAAAATCCCGGCGACTCAATTGTGGAATATTATATTTCATGGGCTTAACCCTCAGGACCCTCGTTACTTGTGACGTGTCGATATTCCCAAGTCAATAATTTACCATGAACTCGATCTTGTTGAACAGGGCCCATTGCAGGTTCTCAATCCCCTTGTCCCTGTATTTTTCAATGTGCAGGGTGGAAGTTGCCAGTTCTTCCGCGGTGGGCAGGCGGACCAATGTGGCCAGAAACACCTCCTCGATCAGTTTTTCAAGATGATCGGCTTCCGTCCATGTCCATGGAGGATACTTGTTCAGGAGGGTATTTGTCAGGCTGCCCTCAGTCCCGGCCTTGACCTTGTTCTTTACTATCTTGCTGTACAACATCACCGACGTGTGGATCATCGATGTGTTCGTGTTGGGCTCGGTTGTATTCCGGTTGCCCCGGCCAAAAAAGAACAGGAATTCCCGAAGCTCTCCGTCGCACTGTTGAAGGCCAGATAATGGGCTGGGCAAATCCATCGAATACCCGGACTTCCAGTCAGGATTCGCTGCCGAGGTATGGCCAAAAATATTGGTGGATTTGGCAAGTGCATCATAGACCTCTTCGGCAGACAGCCTGCGGACCAGCTTGCGGGCAAAATACCGGTCGTAGTCGGGCTTGTATTCCCCGTCGAAATGAGAAGAGAGCTGATAGGCATGAGACCGGCAGATGGTTCTCATGAGGTGACGTAATTCATAATTATGTTCAATGAAGTCTTCGGCAAGCGCATCAAGTAATTCGGGGTGCGAGGGTTGCAACGACCAGGGAGCGGGGGGGGGGTTCTCAGGATCTTGGCGGGCGAGGTCCCAGTCAAACGGGGGATCGACAATCCCGACCGTGAAAAATTTCGACCAGAACAGGTTGACTGCCACCTTTGCGAACTGGAAGTCCGCGGTAAGCCTCCGGGCATAATCAGCCCTAAGGTTGGCTCCCTCGGCCGGACGTTCTTGGTTGACCAGGTAGGCAGGGTAGACGTCTGCAGCCTTGTTTCGCGGTGTGCGCGTGATACTTTCTGCGCCTGAATGGTAACCGGTGGCATTTTTTCCATCCTCAATGAAAAAGGGCTGGTTACGCCCCAGCCTCCTTAATATCTGGAAATCGGTTTCTCCAAAGAAAGCGGCCTGTCTCCAGAACTCGACTCTTTTTCGTTTCGATAGCCACAGATTGATGTCTTCAAGGTGATCTTCGCCGTCGTGGCATGAGATACATTCCAGGTCGACCCCCAGGAAATTCTTGGTTGTACGGATGGCGAGCTGGTCACAGACATCTTCGTGGATCGGATCCCCTTCCCCGCTGCCCATCCTTGCCTGGACGAGATATCCGGAAGCCCCGGAACTGCGTCCTGATATGGATGATGCCGTGATGACATTACGAACAAACTCGTCATAGGGATGGTTGTACCTCAGGAAAAGCTTGATGAAGTTCCGGAATGAATCATGTATTTCCTCTCTTCCATTGACAAAGTTTCGGAACATGTCCTCAAAGAAAAACCTCCATTTGCTGAGGTAGGCCTCATCCACTTCCCAGTATTCTATGACTTCCTCGGGACTTGCTTCCTTCTCGGCGTCGGTCCGATCCGCAAATTTATCCAGGGAAAGGAGCTTGTCGATCAGCTTGTTACGTTTGTCCGCGTCGGTGTTGGCGATGAATTCACGCACGTCGGATGGGTCGGGGAGCCGGCCCCAGAGGTCAAAATGCAACCTCCGCATGAATTCCGCATCACCGGACAAGCCGGCGTGTGGGATATCATCGGCCTTCATCTTGTCGAAGATATATTCGTCGATGAAGTTGACTCGCTCAACTTCCACATAATTTGACCGGGCGGGCAGGCCGGAAGACACCGCGTCCGTCAGTTCGGTGGCTGCATCTCGTTCCCCTGAATCCGTCGCGGTGTGCATCTTTGCGGCAAGCATCCTGATGTAACTGGCAAGATCCGCAATCTCCCCGGGTGTCAGCTTGCCCTTTTGCGGTTTCATCAGCGTGTCGGGAATACCTTCGGTGATTGTGTGAACGATTTCATCCTGCGACCCGCCATGGTTCCAAAGTGCATCCACGAGATTGAGGGAGGCTTCACCCTCGCCCTTTCCGTCAGACCCATGGCAGAGTGAGCAACTGGATTCAAATGTTCCTGACGCCAGTTCGAGGGCCTCGCCCTCGAGGATGGCGGTCCCTTGGGTCGAGCTCTCGTCGGCGATGGCAGGGTCGGCTACCGTGGCTGATTCTTCAGGGGTTTCATCATCGGGAAGCCCTGCAGGGGTCGGGTCCTGGGGGTCTTCTGATGCCGTTGTGCTGGTTGTGAGTTCATCCGGTGCCTCCGTTTTTTCGGCGGAACACAGCCCGTGAAGCCATGCTAAGACAAATATCGACAAAAATAATCTGCGTTTGAAGAATCGTTTCATCGGCTTTGTCCGGAACGAGTAACCCATGGTCATGAGTAAGTATAATCAGGTCAGCGTCAGAGTCAAATTTAAACCGCATTTTTGGGATTTATGAAGGCTTTATCCGGTTCCCGGGTGCATGCGATCATCAAAGAGGGTTGAGGGGCGAGATCTTTTCTCGTAAACTATCCCGGTAACTGGATTTGCAATATATTTGGATGTGGCTTAACGCATCACAATGACCCTCTCGTTGTTGCCGGGGATTTCCTAGCGGGGAATGACCGGAGTAAGGAATAAGAAATATGGCCCTGAATTCGACTTTATGTACACCACTCCTGACCTTTGCCTTGTTGGTCACGGTGGGAAGTCCCCTGTGCCCGGCTCTGGGAGACTATCTGGACAGTACGCTTCCACGGGAGGTCCCAAGCGTGGCGTATGAGGGCGAGAGGTATGAGACCGAGGTCCCCGATACGCTCGACCTAGTGGATATTGCCAACAACTCGATCAACATGCTGACCCGGTGCGTTGCCCCCGAGTATGATTATGACCAACATACCGGACTTATGGTGACGTGGAATCCGCCGGTCATGTCTGTTTACGGGGGGCTGGTGAACCTGAACCCGAAATGGTCGGAGGCGCTCCCAGGGTTGCGGATCATGACGGGCAGCAACTACAACATTGATGTCGACGCAAAGATCATCGGCGCGCTGATTCATAACACCGGGAAGGACGGCCTGACCTATTATCCCATCGAGAATCCCGGGGCGTTTTTCGAGGAAGAGACGAAAAAGGTCGGCAAACCCTACTCCGACATCTTCGGGGAAGGCCGTCAATTACTGGCCTATGCTGCCTGGTACCAGCATGACAGGAATCCGATGTGGAAAGAAATTGCGGAGCGCAAGATCCGCCGTCTGCTGGAACTGTCGTTGCCCAAGGATGACACGATCTATTTTCGGCGCAGCCGCGGTTATGTGCCGGGTGATCTCGCAGAGGGGGAACTTGTTCCCATTGCTGACACAGGGGTCTATGACGTTGAGAAGGGAATGACAGGCGCCCCTGCCACGTATATATCCGGTTTCATGCCCCAGGCCTGTGCCAACTGGTATCGGTTGACGGGTTTTAAACCAGCCCTTGAACTGGGCGGAGGGCTGGCGAATTACCTTTTCAAGCATGGGAAGATGATGGAGTACGACACGGGCAGATACGAGACAGACCATTATACTCACATCTCTCATTCGCTGCTTGCAAACCTCGCCTGGGCCTTGACGGTTGAAGACCATGAGATGATCAAGTGGGTCAAGAGGGGTTATGCATTCGGCGTCCAGAAACGGGATCCCGATGGCACGGGAATCCTGATCAGCGACCGTACCTGTTCATGTTTTGTCGCCGACATGATTAACATCGGGATCATGCTCTCCCGTTCCGGCGAGGCCGATTACTGGGAGTATGTGGACCGCTGGGTCCGCAACACGTTTGTAAACCTTCAAATCGATGGGGACGATGTGGCAAAGATCAAGGCACTTCCAAAAAAGAAGAACAAGGAGGGATTTTATTCCACCGAGAAACCTTGGGTGTATCAGTACGAGGACGGGGCGGATCGTGTCCTCGGTGGATGGTTTCACTCCCTCTACGAGCAGGATCACTCGATCGGGTGTTGTAATGGCAACCTCTCCCGGGCCATCTACTACATCTGGGCGAACATCGTGACTATGGAAGATGACACGCTTCGGGTCAACCTGCCCATGAATCGTGCGTCGCCTTGGGCCGATATTCACAGTTATCTGCCGCACCAGGGGAAACTGGCGGTCCGGATGAAACCGGAGAAAAAGGCAACCAAGACGTTTTCCGACCTGATGCTGGATGAAAGCTCATCAACGAGGGACGTGGCGATCCGTATCCCCGAGTGGGCCGACTGGAACAGTGTGTCATGCACGATCGACGGCAAGGCCCGGGATTTTAACTGGGAAAAGGGTTATATCATGCTCGACGGGGTGGGCGGCAACGCCGAAATCGTAGTCGAGTTTCCGATCCGAACCAGAACCATTGCCACTTCTATCGATAAGGAATTCATCTATGAGTCACGTCACGCCAAGCTTCCGAATGCCGGGGGGGAATTTGATGCAACTTTGCGTGGAAACACCATTGTGGCACTGGACCCCGATGCGGGGCTCCCGCTTGCCCATCATTCGAAATATGATACCGGGAATGTTTCCATGAGGAAGGTGACGCGGTTCGTTTCTAGGAAGAGCCTTATATGGTGAAGGATGGGTTTTGGTCGGTCGACATCAGCATGACCAGGCCTTGACCGGAGAAGGTTATCGGTTCCTGTGTATGGTTTCAATCAAGGAGGGCTTCAATGAGTCTCAAAAAATCTGCCCGTAATATGGGTGTCTCCATCCTGCTTCCGGCGCTGGTACTGCTTGCCTGTTCTTCGGCGGGAAAGCGGGAGCCCGCAACCGACTTCGCACCGAAGCGAAATCCGGACATAGGGTATATCACAGGCGAAATCCCCGCTGTCCGTGTCAAGCCATGGGATGGCCATTATTACCAGGCTCTTGTGCCGGATACGCTGGACCTGTCCGAGCGTGCGGGCCTCGCCCTGCAGGGCGTGATGAACATTCTTGATCCGGAATACGATTATGAATTGTATTGGATTAGCGAATTCAACCGGATTCCCCCCGTGGCGATTCATCAGACCCTGGGACCCCCGTGGCTGGACGGTGAGAACTATAAGGTCATGGAGGGGATTCCCCTGCTGCGCCTGATGGGCGGCAGTCAAGGCCAACTGGAGGCTGATCAACGCATCCGGGAACGGTCCCTGCATCAGATCGGCCCCGATGGCCTTTCATACTGGCCTGAGGCGGGACGTCCCTGGCAGGAGATCGATATCCCGGTCGACGGCTGGTCGCCGGTAATCGGGGATCCATTACAGGGGCAGATCTGTACCCCAAGTCTGTCGGGCCGGCTGATTGGGACCATGACGCTCTACTGGATTCAGGACCGCAACCCTGTATGGAAGGAGACGGTCGAGAAGATGATCAACCGCCTGTCCGAGCTGGTGGTCCATAAGGACGGGTATGCCTATATGCCGACTGGTGCCATCACGCCGGGGGCAGAAGTGACAGACGACATGCCGATGCCTGTGGGGGACTCGTGGTCCTGCCAGCCCGCATGGTTGGTCCAGGGGCTGGTCCAGTATTACCGCGTGGCCGGGTATGAGCCCGCCCGGGATCTGGCGGAGAAGCTTTCCAATTACTTGGTGGGCCCGGCGGGAAACTTCGAGGAGGATGGGACAGCCATTGGAATTGATCATCTTCATCATCACACCGCCGTGATCATGGCGGTGGCCGACCTGGCTCAGGTGACCGGTAACCGGGAGTTGGCCGAGAAGGCCCGCACGATCTATGAGTATGCCCGGCGACAGGGTGACCCTCTGGTCGGGTTTTACCCCGAGGGAATGAGATATCTCAAGGACGATGGAACATATGAATACAAGTACCGAGGGTCGGAAACAGCGGAAACCTGTGAGATTGCCGACCTGATGACGGCGGCCCTCAAGCTGGCCGATATCGGGTATGACGAATACCTGGATGACGTCGACCGCTGGGTCCGAAACCAGTTTGCCGAGAACCAGATGATACATGCTGACTGGATCTACCGGTTGATTGAAAACCATGCCGTCCCGGCAGATACCGTGGAGGTCAAGATCAGGGAAAAAGGGGAGGGTTATGCCCTGCGGTCCGGTAACCCCATCCCCCTGCCGGTTCTTTCACCCGGCCAGACGGGGGATCGGGTTCCTGAGCGGCATATTGGAACGTTTGCGGGCTGGCCTTCCGCCAATGATTTTGTGCTGTGGGATCCTGAACATCATGGACATCTGGGTGCGATGCACTGCTGTACGGCGAATGGAAACCGCACGTTGTACTACGTGTGGGACCATATTCTTCGGTATCGGGAAGGCACGTTGCGGGTCAATTTCCTGCTCAACCGTGCATCGCCCTGGGTGGACGTGGACAGTTATATCCCCTACGAGGGCAGAGTGGACGTGCACATCAAGGTATCATGCAAGCTGGAGATGCGCATGCCGGAATGGGTCGGGCCAGACGAAATTTCATGTGAGGTCAATGGCAAGGCGAGGAGGACGTCTTTCGACGGCCGTTATGTACGGGTCGGAAATGTGGGCAGAGGTGATTCTGTCACGATGTCGTTTCCCATCTCCGAGCGGACCTTGGATACAAGGATCGGCGGGATGCCCTACACCGTTATTATCAAGGGAAACACGGTCGTGTTCATTGACCCTCCCGGCGAGCATTACCCGTTATACCAGAGGGACCACTACCGGGAGAACAAGGTGAGGTGGGTGAAACGCGAGCGGTTCGTGGCCGACCAGGTGATACACTGGTGAGGGCATTGTCTTGGGGGCGCCCGGTGGCCGGGGGTGCGGCTGCCCATCAACAATCTGCGGGGGAATCAATATGGGTGATGCGTTCCATGCGTTGCCGGTTTGTCGATTTCGGGTGGGTCGGGGGCTCTGGGCTGTGATCCATTGCATGAAGAACAAGGCTCAACAGGCTTTCATGGTCTGTGCAGGGATGATCCTGTTGGCCTGTCAGGCCATGGGCCCTGATCGAAAACCCTTCACGTTGGTTGTTCTTCCAGACACCCAGCACTATGCTGATCGGGGTGCAGCCACGGGCCAGGAAATACCCGACCTCTTCACGAACCAGACCCGTTGGATTGTGGACAACCGGGAAGAGGAAAACATCGTGTTCGTGCTGCATGCAGGGGATATCGTAATGGGGGGGGGATGAGGTGGGATGGGGGCGGGCCGCTTCCAGCGGGGGCCTTCTTGACGGGAT
>CAYYNQ010000051.1:0-50939 GCA_964473105.1 uncultured Candidatus Sumerlaeota bacterium
CCCCTGTGCGCGTCGCCCCCCTTCCGGCGTAAATCCAACCCCTTTTTCGTGTCCACGAGCGGGTGGCGGTGGGTGTTGTGGGCACCCACCAGAACCCCCCCCCCCGTTATCAGCCCGAGGGCCTTCTCGATGTCAGGCGGCCCACAATAATAAGAGGTGATGATCCGGACCTCCTTTCTCCATAAGTCATTGACAGGAACAACCACGTCCTTGTCAGGGCCGGGTACGGTAAACAAAACCACAATCCCGCCCATTGCGACCGTTTCCCAGGCCAGGTCGAGAGCGGGCAGGGCGGATGTTGTAACCATAACTGCGTCAGCTTTCCCCCAATCGCCTTCCATCAGCATTCCCAGGTCTTCCGAGGTTGCATCAGCCACATGTTCCGCCCCGATCCGTCTGGCCAGCTTGAGCTTTTCAGGATTGATGTCGGATGCAATCACCTTGCAGTTTTTATGTGTTGCAAGCTTGATATGGAGAAGGCCTGTCGTGCCGCAGCCGATTACAAGCAGTGTCTTACCTTTCTCGAGAGCGGCGAATCCCTGCGCCCTAACAACACAGGCGAGAGGCTCGATAAATATCGCCTGATCGTATCCAACGTTGTCAGGAAGGAGGTAGCAGCCGTTCTGGACGATTTTTTCGGGCACTAGGATGTACTCGGCAAACCCACCCGGCAGTCGGTCCCGAACCTGGCTGCATTGGGGGTAATGGCCTTTGAGGCAGCGATCACATGCAAGGCACGCTACCTTGGGCGCAATGAATAGGCGGTCCCCTTTTTTGAACTGGGTCACTCCTTCGCCGGTTTCCACGACTTCAGCCCCGACCTCATGTCCCTGAACGAGCGGAGCCCTGGGCAGGCGGTACCATTCGACGATATCACTCCCACAGATCCCGCATGATATAACCTTAACGAGGATCTCGCCCCGTCCCGGGGACGGGGTTGGCAGAACCTCGGTCCTGATGTCGTGGTTGTTGTACCACATGGATACTTTCATCTTGTTTTTCTGTTCTGTGGGTGAATCATGCCAACCGGGAATTCTTCGAAAAGCCTCCGTATTCAGGATTTTCTGTTCTTCAGGGTGTTGTATAGCTCCAACGCATTCTCGGGGGTTTCGGAGTCATGGACCACAGCCCTGACCGCCTGGATCATGGCAACGGGGGCTTCGGATTGAAATATGTTCCTGCCCATGTCCACGCCTGCGGCACCCTCCTGGATTGAGCGGTAGGCCATTTTTAGGGCGTCAAGTTCCCCGATCTTTTTTCCGCCGGCGATCACGATTGGCACGGGGCACTGGGCTGTAACGGTATCAAAACCCTCGGGGACATAATAGGTCTTGATGTAATGGGCCCCGAGTTCGGCGCAGATACGAGTTGCCAATCTGAAATATTTTGCATCGCGTACCATGTTTTTGCCGACGGCTGTAACCGCCAAGGTTGGTATGCCATAGCGGGTGCCCATATCCACCATTTTTGTCATGTTGATGATTGATTGCCGTTCATGTTCCCCGCCAATAAACACCTGAACCGCCATAGCCGCGGCGTTCAGGCGGATTGCGTCCTCGATGTCCACGGCAAGGCTTTCGTTGGAAAGTTCCTTGAGGATGCTGGTTCCGCCAGAAACACGCAGGACAATGGATTTCTGGGTTTGGGGGGGGATAATGCTCCTGAGGATCCCACGGGTGACCATCCAGGTGTCTGCGTGGTGTTCTAGGGGAAGGATATTGACATCGATCCTTTCCAGACCCGTGGTAGGGCCCTGGAAATAACCATGGTCAATCGCCAGCATGACCGTTTTGCCGCTGATCGGGTTAAAAATCCTGCCCAGACGATTTTTCATTCCCCAGTCGAGGGAGTTGGACCCTTTCAGGAAATAATTTCCTGACCTCTGTGGCACATCCGTGTGGAATTGTTTTGCCTTGTTGGGGCCATCAATATCCGCCATTTCAGATCTCCTTCATGCATATTGCGTTCGATTTGGCTGTGCAGAACGGGAAAATTCAGCCTTGGGGATCGGGTCGCAACGGGCCGAGTATCTGCTTGAGTACACGCTTTTCTGGAAAATAGCAGGCGTGACACCGGTGTCGGCCATGCTCAAGGATGCAGTAACACACCCTGCATATTTGGTCAAACCCGGCTCGAATTATCGTAAAATATTTCAACCGGGTTGGTCAATATCCAGTCTCGGACCGCTACGGGAATATAAAATGGACGGTCCGGGATAGGTTTACGAAGGTTATTGATTGATTTTGTGGTCCCATCTCATCCGCTGGTTGGCCGGGGTCAATGAATCATAAATCGGCCGCGGCCTGGGCGAGCACTTCATCGTAAAGGCCCATGATGCGTTCTGTATGCACATGGCTGGAAAAGTGCTGGGCGATGTGCCTGAAGGCTAGGTCGGTCATTTGCCTTCTCTCCGCGCCGTTGTTCTTGATTCGGAGGATCGCCTCGGACAAGGCTTGGGGATTCTCTGGCGAAACCAGAATGCCCGTGTTGGGTGTTATGATTTCGCGGATGCCACCAACGCTGGCGCCGATGGAGGGGACCCCTACGGCCGCGGCTTCGATGAGGGTTCGACCGAAACCTTCCTTGCGTGAAATGAGCAAGTTGAGGTCAGCGGCTTCGTAATAAGGCACGATAATCTCGGTAAACGGCCGTATAAAGACGCGTCCTGACAGTCGGGGTTGACCGGCTCGTCGGCGTAGCATGTCGGCGAATTTTTCCTGGCCTTTGTGTGGATTTCCAACCAGTACAAGGTAAATGTCCGGATTTCCGGGAACCAGTTGCTCAAATGCATCGAGGATGATGTCGCCACCCTTGCGGGGACCCAGTTGGCCGGGAGCGCAGATTATGAATCCCTCCTCGGGAAGTTCAAGCAGTTTGCGCGCCTCTTGCGGGCTCCTGCTACGTTGAAACTCCTTGAGATTGACCCCGTTATAGACAACCGAGACGCGTTCGTTTCGGTCAGGCCATTCCTCAAATTCATCGCGAATGGATTCGGACACGGTAATGACACGGTCGGCGCTTCCCAGGTCATACTTGCGGATCATTTTGGGTTTGAGGTTCAACCGGACATGTGTGATTACCGGGATAGGATGGTTGGCCAGCGGTGAATCCTCTGGTGCGGGGACGTTTCGGACAGCACGGACGGCGTAGGGATTTGGATAGATTTCGTTGCAGTGGATCAGGTCCGCCGCGACCGAACGGGCAAGTGATGCAAGTCGCGATATTGCAAATGGTCGCCATAGAAAATACTTGCCCTTTCGCCACCAGCCCAGATTGATCACTCTCATGGGGATTTCGCGGGTCGCACACTCTTCACCCAGTTGGCCGAAGGACTGACCACATACGACAGGACGCCAGCGTGTCGGATCCAGACTTTCTGCCAGCGCCAGAAGGCTGCGCCGGGCTCCCAGCAACCGCGAGCTGGGCGTCAGGAGCAGTACGGTTCGGGGTCGGGAAAACATTTCGGATCCATTGGGAAAAAGTTGGAGGTATTCCGAATATATATACCTTTATCGCCTGAACATTTTCAGGTTATCCGGAAATTGTCAACCTGCGCCGGTCAAGTCTTGGGTTGTTAAGCGGAACGAAGCTGTTGAAGATCACTGGGAGTCCGGGTTTTCCGGTTTAGATTGATCGGGATACCAGCCCCATATTTCCGTTGTGATTGCCACGTGCAACGACGATTCCCTGATCGAAGAAAGGGTCAACAACCTGTTATCCCAGGATTACCCGCATGACCGTTTAGAGATCATTGTTGTGTCGGACGGTTCAGTTGATTCCACAGACAGCATCTTGGAACGGATGGCCCGTGAAAACAGGCAACTTCATATCCTGCTGATTCCGGAAAACCGAGGCAAGGCGGAAGCCCTGAATCAAGGCCTTGAAGACGGGTGGGGAAATCGTGGTCTTTGCGGATGGGCGTCAGTCTTTCAGGGCCGACGTGCTCGCCCGACTGGCGGAAAATTTCTCTGACCCATCCATTGGCTCAGCCAGCGGAGAACTTGTTCTCCTTGGGGATGAATTCGGTGTGGCCCGGGAGGTTAGACTTTACTGGTCATACGAGAAATGGATTCGGCGATCTGAATCCACCGCCTGGTCGATGCTGGGCGCCACCGGTGCAATATACGCTATTCGCCGTTCTCTTTGGCAACCCCTTGAGGCCGGGACGATCCTCGATGATTTTATCACGCCGATGCGAATCTTGATGAAAGGCTACCGGGTGGTCTTCGATGGCCGGGCCGTTGCAACCGACCGGACGTTCCAATATGCAGAGCATGAACGAATCCGCAAGCAGTGGACATTGGCGGGGAATATTCAGGCCTTTGCACTTGAGCCGGAACTGTTGCTTCCTTGGCATAATCCCCGGACCTTTATCCAAGTCTGGTCTCACAAGTTGTTCCGTTTGCTTGTTCCATGGTCCATGATCCTTGTCCTATTTAGCTCGTTACTCGCACCGGGAAACTTTTATCTTTTGGCGGTGGTCGTTCAGGCGGTCTTTTATGGCCTGGGCCTGCTGGGTTGGATGATGGAACATCAGGGAAAGTCGGTCTCCTCCAGACTAGTCTGCATGGCTTAATATGTTTGTGAACCTCAATATTGCGGCAATCTCGGGTCTTTATTTCTGGCTATCCGGCAGGGGGGGCGGTCAGGTATGGGGAAGATCTGCGGATCCCAAGCCGGGTCGTTGAAGACTCTTTTGGTCGGAAGGAATAATCTTTCCCGGTTTCCACCCCTGCCCATGGGCCGTCAGGAAGAACGGGTGCAACCATGAATATGGGGGCTGGGGGCGTGAGGGGCATTTGAGCAGGGAATTCAGTAATCGACCTGTTCCAGGCATAGATCAGCGCTAGCCTTATTCACGACACTTGTCTTTCTTCTCCTTATGGAGCAGGGTGATCGCTTCGTTTACCGTCTGATATTCGTAGCCCCTGCGAAGCAGAAATCCGGTTAGTTTTCTCTCAAGGGTGGCAGGATCAGCGGTTCTGAGACGCATCGCTCGGCGTCGGATCAGTTCGAGACACTCGAATATCGGGTTGATGTCTTTTCCCGATTCTTCAAGGTTCGCCCGGACTAGATTTGAAGGAATCCCCCGGGCGAGAAGCTCTGCCTGAATCCTGCGGGGGCCATATTTCGACCTTCTGCGTGCCCGGATGATTCTGCTTGCCATTTTGTTGTCATCGATCATTCCGGTTTTGTTGAGCATTTCGATTGCACGTTCGCGGGCAAGACTGGAAAACCCTCGCTTTTCAAGATAGTCTTCAAGTTCCCGACGTGAGTGTGGTGACCGCGAGGCGTATCCGCCCGCGGCCTGCCTTGCCCTGAGTGTTTCATCCAGTTCCATGATACACTCCAGGTCTCCCGGCGACATTGATTGTTTTACCCGTAGCTTAGCACGAAGAACAGTTTCGCCATCCAGTGTCTTCCATGCATGACCGTCCAGCCAGACTGTGAATTGCGGCCTTCGCTTTCCTACGGGGAATAACCGTGTGATCGTCCGTGTTTTTTCTCCAGGCATTTTTGTGACCAGCCCTGACTTCCCGATTACGGATCCAGCACGGCGGATTATGATGCTTTACAGCCGGGTTTTGGATAGATTTTTATCTTTTTTTAGGCCGCGGAGGCATTTGGCACCCAACAAGACTTTCCAGTCGGCATGCCAGGTCATCGTGTTCAGTTCTGGAGTGGCTATCCAGCAAACGATCAAGGTTCGCAGGGGTTCTTATGATTGAACTCAATGAAATCCTGTATTGCAATGACTCGATCAGATAGCATTACGATGATCCGTTGGGGTTTTCCCGATGGTTTGACTCTTGCTTGATTATGGACTTTTTTAATTGAATGGACTGGACTTGGATCATAATCGGCTGCTTGGTCGGCTTCTTCGGATGGATGGTTTACAGAGCCGGTCTGTCGGTGATCGGCGCACTGATCGGCGCCTCGACATTCGGTTTGCTGGGATATTTTTTGGGTAACGGATTGGTGACCGGTTTGAATCTGCCCGGTTATGTCCTTCCCATGGCTGTTGTTGGGACGTCCATCGCGGGGATGCTGGTCGGTATCTTCACCATCAAGGCGCTGCAGTTATACTTTTTCTTTATCGCAGGTGCGAGCCTCGGTGCCGTGCTTGGTCTTGGGATCGGCGAACTTCCTGTGATCCGGGGCATATTCGACAAGGCGGCCGGCCCCATTGCAACTCTGATCCTGTCTGGTGTGACAGCCCTTGCCTGTGGGTTGCTACTGGTAAAATTCAGACGATACATCATCGCGGTCGTGACTTCAGTGATGGGGGGATTTCTGGTGTCCATTGGTTTACCACCCGAACAGATGGTTCGGGGTATGATCGTTGCTGTGGTGACGTTTCTGGTGATCCAGATTGGGTTGGTCAGGCGTTTCGTGGACGAGCAATCATTTGACATGGGAATCCGCCGCAGGTTTCGCCAGCGTCGGCCGGATGTATAGCCCGAAGTTTTCTGAACCGGGATGTCTGCTGCAATCAGATGAGAGGGCCTACCGGTCACGTTGGTGAACGAAATTGGATTTCAGGGTGTGGTAATGCTTCCAGATTTGCACGCACTCTCAGCCCGGTATCATGCTGGGTGGCCATTTCATTTGGTCTTGTGACGAAACCCTATCCTAGGGTGACTTTAGGCATGATGGGCTGGGAGATGGAAGATCATGGCTACCAAACAGGATTGCTTGACCGAAGTCGTCACCGTTGTGTTTCAGGCGCGCGGAGCATTGGCGCACCATCGTCCGCCGTCGATGCAAAGGACTTGACCGGTGATAAAATCACCCGATTCCAGGATAAAGCCAACGGCATTTGTAATGTCCCCGGGTGTTCCAAGACGTTTCAGTGGAATGTTCTTTGTGATCTCATATTTTTCGTTATCATGCATGTCTTCGGGGGGCAGGACCGTGCCAGGTGCGATCGCATTGACATGGATCTTCGGCGCCAGTTCAAGAGCCAGAGTCCGGGTTAGCGTTATCAGTCCTCCCTTCGATACCATGTAGGGGAGGTAATTGCGATATGGCCGCATACCTGCCCAGTCGGCCATGTTCAGGATGTGTCCCCCGCCGCTTTCATGGATCAGGGGTGCTGATTTCAGGGCGCAGAAGGCCGGGGCCTTCAGGTTTGTATCGAGGCTTTCATTCCAAGTTCCTTCATCAATTTCGTTCCATTTGGTGCTTGTAAATGTCGAAGCATTGTTGACGAGGATATGCATCGCCCCAAAATATTTATGGATCCGGTCGACACAATCCTGAACCGTGTCGGGCCGGGTCAGGTCTCCTGTGACCAGCAGGGACCTACGACCGAGGGATTCAATATCCTTCTGTGTTTGTCGGGCATCCCCGACCGAGTTGAGGCAATGCACGACAATATCGGCGCCGCGGGCTGCCAAATCCAGAGCAATGGCTCGGCCGAGCCGTCTGGCTGATCCTGTGATCCAGACAACCCGACCTTCAAGTCGCATCACAAAATACCCGTTTACTTGATGTTATATCTGACAACTTCATCCCCCCTCCTGCCCGAAATTCTGCCAGAATGTCCCCCATTTCGGTCGGGATACGGCATACCGGTGCCCACTCCGGCTAGGTCGGCCCGGCATCCGGGCTCGACTGGTTCCAGCATAGGGTTGCAAGTCGTCCTTTGCAAGCCATCAGGAAGTTACGCTTAATACTTCCCCTTGAAATCGATCAATTAAAGGTGATTCAATTCTTCACATGGACGTGGAACTCACGGAGACATGTGGTTTCCAGCCCTATTTGGATTCGAGTTCCTGCTGAAAAACCAACTGGAGGAGGCGTCGGTTGGTTTGGGGCTCGAGGCAACTTCACAAACAGATGGCAGACAGAATGAAGATCAAAAGAAATCCGAGGTTACTTCGCAGGCTAGGAGGCGTCGGCATGCTTGGCCTCCTGATAGTTTTCGTGATAATTATGGTTTTATTGTTCAAGGGCCCTTTCGAGAAGGACCCGGTGACACAGGTTAGGACAGGCATGGATCAGATTGATAAGTCACGGGTTGCTGCATGTGCGGTCAATCGAATGGCTATCAATACCAATGTTACCCAGATGGCCGTCGGCAATGGCGGAAGGACTCCGCCGCTGGATCAGATCCGTAAGGGAGTACATCGGTTTCGGTGTCCGGGAGGTGGAGTTTACAGGATGGATGGGGAGTATCTCGTATACTGCACTGAACATTACCCCCCGGCAGCCGGCATCATTCAGACCCTAATGCGGATAACCGGTGATTGATCGTATGATACGTAAACTGTTTCTTCTCGTGTTTATCAGTATTTTGGCGGGTCTTGGCGCAGGGTTGGGCCTTGGGATTGCCGGCCTTTGGGATGGTGACACCCGTTCTGATACTGAGGACTTGAACCTGGCTGATATTATGGATCTTGCGCCCAAGGGATGGGCCCAGAACGCGGACACCTTCACCCGCAGAAACCCTAGGACAAATTCCTCAAGACATACCATCGTCGTGGATGTCGCGCGTCAGGTCAGCCCGGCGGTGGTCAGTATTGGCGTGACGCGGACAACATATCGGCGGCTTTATGACCCATTCGGGGGCGATTTCTTCTTTGCTCCCTACTCGATTCGCCCGGTCAGGGAGAACCTTCCTTACTTGGGATCCGGCTTCATTATCGATGATGAAGGGCATATCGTTACCAACTGGCATGTTGTTGAGGATGCCAATGAGATTAATGTGACATTGACCGATCACCGTACCTATCCTGCCAAACTCCTTGATGCGGACACATATGTCGACATTGCGCTTCTGAAGATCGAGGGGTTGAAAGAAGATGAATTGCTACCTTATGCCCGGCTGGGTGATTCCGATGATATCATGATTGGAGAGACAGTTCTGGCCATTGGCAACCCGTTTGGACCGATGCTTGCAGATCCACAGCCATCGGTTTCAATGGGGGTGGTCAGCGCGGTCAGGCGTTCCTTTCGGGTCGGGACCGGAGGCAACCAAAAAATCTATGAAGATGCCATTCAGACCGATGCTGCAATTAATCCAGGTAATAGTGGTGGCCCGTTAATCAACCTCGACGGCGAAGTGGTTGGCATCAACACCTTTATCTTCTCGAGATCAGGTGATTCGGCCAGTGTTGGGTTCTCAACCCCCATCAACCGGGCTGCACGGATTGTGAATGAGATCAAGGAATATGGTGAACTTCGGCAGATGCGGATCGATTTCAAGACTGTCAGCCTGACACCCTATCTGGTCGATATCTATGCTCTGAGTGTGCGTTCCGGGGCTATGGTTTACGAGGTCGATCGTGACGGGCCGGCTTACCGTTCGGGTTTGCGACCCGGGGATGTGATTGTTGATGTTGAGGGCAAGCTAATCCGCGGCAAAGAAGACGTGCGGGACCAGATGTTGGCCCGAACGATCGGGGAAAACCTCAAGATTACGATTATCCGTGACGACGAGCGGAAAAACCTGAATTATACGATACAGGGTGTGCGTCGATAGTCCGGTAGCAGACCCTTCTTTTCTGATCTCCCGACAGGATTTGACCCGCCCCGATCATGCCGAAGTCGTATCAACAACGATCCGAACTCGAACGCCGAATAAGGAAGCTTAGGCGTGCCCTAAAGAAGGCTAGACTCGATGCGATACTTGTCTTTGGAAGAGAGAATACATTCTATTTCACCGGGATACGTTGTTCCCATTCCTACCTTTTCATCTCTATGTCCGAGTCGGTATTTTTTCTTGATGGGCGGTATATCGAGGTTGGCCGTGAAAATGTCAAGCATTGTGATGTCAGCCTGATGGAGGTTGCTTCCCGTTCCTTCAGTCAATGGTGGAAAGCAAATCCGGTTAAACGTATCGGTTTTGAAGGGGCGACCCCATGGAGCTGTGTCCTTCAGTGGAAACTCTGGCTACCTGACCTCGATTGGGTTGAATGTGGCGATTTGGTTCAGAAGATGAGAATCATCAAGTCTGCCAGTGAACAAAAGATTCTCGCGCAAAGCGCCCGCCTGAATGATCGAATTTATGAAACAGTGATTCGGTTGCTCCGGCCCGGAATGACAGAGATTGATGTCCGCAACCTGATCCACTCCGAGGTCGACCACGCGGGTGTCGAAGGACTTAGTTTCGCTCCCATCGTTGCTTCCGGATCCATGAGTTCGCGGCCGCATTATGAACCCGGGCCGCGGGCGCTTCAAATCGGTGACCTGCTGTTAATTGATATGGGACTCAGGTTGGGGGGCTATTGCTCTGACATGACCCGGGTCGTGGCCTTGGGCCGGACGCCGCAGTTGAGATTGGTGCGTGCTTATCATGCGGTCCTTGATTGTCAGCAGAGAGTGCTGAAGCGGTTAAAGCCCGGTTTGCGCTGTAGCGAAATCGACAGGATTTCACGCGATGTTCTGAAGAAGCACCGGTTGGCACGGTATTTCACGCACTCGCTCGGTCATGGAGTCGGGTTGGAGATTCATGAACCACCACGTCTCTCCGCCACCAGCCCTGACACGCTCAAGTCAGGAATGGCGGTGACGATCGAGCCCGGTGTTTACCTGCCCGGTATTGGGGGAATCCGCATTGAGGATCTTGTGGTTGTGACCCCCAAGGGTTGCCGGATTCTCTCAAAGGCCGACAAGAATTTCCGGGTTGTCCCATTTGGATGAATGGGAAGCCAGAATTATGTTCGCCTAATTTCTGGATGAATCCCCGCCCGCAAGGGGAAGTTTCATGAATGTGAATATACCTGCAGGATGATCTTTTTTGTACAAAATCCGCATCCATGGCGGGGACTCAGGCAGCGGCCCCATCACATCCTTTCGCGATTTGCGAAACAGGGCCATGGGGTGAGATGGGTGGAGCCGCGTTACCTGCGCTGGCTGTTTGACCGTCGTGGAGATTTTTTCTCATCGCGGAATGAGTACCCGCAACCTAATCTTCAGATCATGTCCGTTACGCTGCTCAACGGGGAGCGTTTCCCCTTCGTTCGTAGGCGTAACAAGCGGGCCGTAGTCAACGCATTGACAAACGGAAGGATTCCCGGTGAAGGTCCACGTATCCTCTGGATTTACAACCCCCATGAGGTACATCTCGCTGATTCAATTCCACATGACCTTTTGGTTTATGATATCATGGACGAATATCGGGGGTTTCCATGGTCGCCCCCCGGCATTGACCGTGAGGAAGATGCGCTGTTGAAGCGTGCGAACTGGGTTTTTGCAGGAACTGGCGCCCTGTATGAAGCCCGCAAGGATAAGGCCCGAGGCAGGATCGACTGCATCCTCAGTGGGGTTGAGACATCTCACTTTGAAAAGGTCAATCATGCCGCTGCCCAGAGTTATGCCAAGGACAGGAATCACCAGCGGCTACTTGAGAAATTCAGGCGTGTAATCGGGTATGCGGGCATGATTGACCAGCGTGTCGATCAGGAACTACTGATTCGTCTAGCCGGGAAATTCACCGATTGGGGTTTCGTCCTGATCGGCCCGGTGCGTGTCGATACATCCCGGCTTGAGATCCGGAATAATATCAGCCTGCTGGGCCCACGGCCCTACGCGGATCTGCCCGCGTATTATCATGCCTGGGATGCGGCAATCCTGCCCTTTGTCGAGGATGAACTGACTCGCTATATCAACCCGACAAAGATGCTGGAATATGCCGCAGCGGGCAAGCCGATCCTGGCACGAGCGTTGCCAGACGTGAGACGCTATTATGGTGACGGGTCATGGACATACGAGGACCGGCAAGGCTGTCAGGAGAAAATGCGAGAAATAGAGGAAGGGCTTGAAAATCAAAACGATGATTTCAGGGCAAGATTGAAGGTTTCCAATTCCTGGGTCAAAGACCGCAGTTGGGATAAAATTGCATTTCGGATGCTCGAGCGCGTCAAGGGGCTCCTTGACCTCAAGAAAGAATGATCATTATTCTGTGTAAAGCCCTTGGACTCGAGGATATTCCAAAATATGGAGATCACGGGAAGCACAAGCAGCGCCAATAGCACCTCTGAAACCTGATAAGGACCATCGAATCCAAGTTGTAAAGAAAATATCTGTGTTCGGTCCTTGTCATTCCGCGTTTCATGAAAAATAATGAACAAAACACGCCCGGACTTGGATTTATTTTGACACGGTGGCTTTGTCCGAACGAATCGCGATTAGGGCATCGGATTCTGCCGACTTCACATCCGGGTCAGGGTCGGAAGTAGCCACCGTTTTCAGTTTCGGGATCGCATTTTCTGCCAAGTCCGTCATCCAACCAAGCGTCATTGCAGCCGAACGACGGATGTCAGCTTCAGGATCGTCCAGCGCACGAATAATCGGAGCAACGGCTGGAAGGCCTATTTCGCGCAATGTTTCCAGAGAACCTGTCCGGTCGAACTCGAGTGCATCATGCAGGACTGGAAGTGTTTGAAGCAGGCTCCCGCTAAGTCGCCAGTAGGCCCTCGAGGCCGCAACGCGAACTTCAGGCAATGGGTCAAGCATGGTGTCCTCGAGTGCAGGGATTGCGCTCAGCGCCTCGTCACTCATCAGACCCAGACGGTTTGCAGCCCTGATCCTGTTGTCTAGATTGTCCGAACGCAGTTCCTCGATGAGGTCTAGCAGATTTTTGTCCGTCATCTTGCGCTGCAGGATTTCCTGTCGGGTCTCATGGGCACAACTCAGCATGACAAGGGAGATGATGATGAACGGGGGCAAGTTGCGAACTGGATTCGAAGGCATGTCGGTCAACTTATTCCGATCGAAAAAAACGGTCAATGATCAACCGTCCGGCCGGATTCAGGAAATGGTTCCCCAGGGGCCTTTGCTTGGTAATGTTGATAGCGGAGGTGCAATTCTTGTCAGCGTGTCGAGTGCGGTTTTTCTCACGCTAGGGTGTGGATCAAGCCGCGCCCTGTAGATGTTCTGGATGACCTCTGGTGTTAGGGCGCACATTTTTTCGAGTGATTCAATGGCTCGGGCTCTGACTCCCCAGTCTTTATGCCGCATTAAAGTATGGATCCGTGGTGCGGCGATCAGTGCACGGGGCCCGATTCGTCCTAAGCTCTCGACGGCCCTTCCGCAGATCAATGGATCGGGATCTCCAAGAAAGGGCATCAGCTCATCAATGGCCTCATATGCATCGGGACCGATGTAACCAATCAGGGCAAGTGCACTCCTGCGGCGCAGTGGATGCTCATCCTTCATCATCACGATCAAGGTGGGGAGTGCGCCCCGGGCATCCGGACCGATCACGCCGAGGGTGCCGGCGGCATACTTGATAACATCATGGCTTTCCGAATACAGGGCCTCCACGAGGTGAGGCACTGCCGGAACGCCGATTTCGGCCAGCAAGCCGGCCGATTCCATTCGGGTCATCTCGTCGCTCGATGCGGCAAGCAGCACATGCATGTTACTGGTCAGGATCTTTTGCATATTCCCAGCCGCGTTTGAGTGATCCTGATGGATCCACCATGTGCAGTAACTCAGCAGCAGCAGAATCAGCAGGACCAGTGTCAACCATCGGGGTGACCGGTTTCTAGATTTGTTCATCGCTCTGTATCCGGAACAGACAGGAGCCCATCCAGGCCTCCCCGAGAATATGCTTTACAGTTTACAAAATCGGTCTTCAAACTCATTCGAATATTTTATCGCCAACGATCATGGTTGCGAATAAAAATACTATCAAGACCCCAAGTTCATCCGTTCCGTGACTCGAAGTCCTGCATGAAGGAGACGAGTAACTCGACCGATTCCAGAGGACAGGCATTATAGATGCTAGCGCGCAGTCCGCCCACGGAGCGGTGTCCCTTCAGTCCAGCTAGGCCCGCTGCCCCGGCTTCCTTGAGAAAGCGTGGTTCGAGTTCCTCGTCATGTATCCTCCAGACCACGTTCATGATCGAACGGCATTGTTTACGCGCTGGTGTGCTCCAAAAATCACTGGAATCCAGCATTGCATACAATAGCGATGCCTTGCGTCGGTTAACTGCCTCGATCGATGCCACCCCGCCCAGATCAAGTAGCCAGTCGGTTACCAGCCCGACAATGTAGATGCCCCAGGTGTTAGGAGTATTGTAGAGGCTCGACGCCGTGACATGGGTTCTGTATTGATGAAATTCCTGGACCGTTTCTGGGCAGCGGTCGAGCAGCGTTTTATGGATGATGACCAGGGCCAGCCCGGAGGGGCCAATATTTTTCTGCGCGCCGGCGTAAATGATGCCAAACCGTTTGACGTCAATTGCGCGCGACATGATTTCGCTGGACATGTCTGCGACTAGGGGTGAATCGGATTCGGGAAAAACCGGATAACAGAGGCCCTCGATAGTTTCGTTGGAACATATGTGGAGATAGGCCGCGTCATGTCCCAGTTTGATTTCGTCTTGGGATGGAACACGGGCGTAGTGTTCGGGGCCGCCATTCCAGGCGATGTTTACAGGCCCGCTGATCTTTGCCTCCTTGATGGCCCTGGCGGACCAGTGACCGGTGTGGATATAGTCTGCCGTCCGCCCCCCATTGCGGAAATTAAGCGGGATGAGGGCAAACTGGGATGATGCGCCACCATGCATGAACAACACTGCATAATCGTTGGAAATGTCCATTAACCGACGAATATTATTTTCCGCAGCACTGCACACCTTGCTGAATTCCACCGAGCGGTGGGAAAGCTCCATGATCGATGCACCGGCCCCGCCGAACTCAAGTAATTCATCACGGGCCTTTTCAAGCACAGGTAAGGGCAGCACGGCCGGCCCGGCGCCGAAATTATGTATGCGTGACATGATTCTTCAGTCTAGCTCCCAGTGTCGACGTGGCGTTTTGGCAGGTTCGGGCTATTACGTGGCCCTTTACATCGGTCTGCCGGAAAATCATGGCGACCCTGTCCGCATCCTTAGAGTTCATCTTGATAATAGAACCATGGCCCATCTGTAATCAGGGATGCTCGCAATTCGGTTCAGACCTCATGTTCGAAATTCTCCGCCGCGTTCCGCATACCTTTTGCATGAGGTTGATGCCAGAAATGGATCCCGGGTCGTTAAACTCGAATTTTATACGACATCAACCTTCCCCGGAAGCATTCTCGGCCCGCAAGGAAACGAGGATATTCAATTCCTTCATGTTCCCCAATCATCCATGGATGTATTACTACCTGTTTTGCCGGCCTTTACTCCAGTTGAAAATGATGTTGATATTATGGATCCGGCAATGATTTGTGGATTTGGGAACAGATCGACCGTCAAAACGGAATTGGGTATCGGATTGAGTCCATCATTCTCGAGACCATTCAATTCGAGGGCAGACCCCGGTAATTCCAAATGCCCGAAGCGACGGATATCAAGGATGATCATGAAGTTCTTGGAAAGAAGATATTTATCGGACCCATTCCAGGCAATTATCATTTTTCGGTTTTGTGATGATCACGCATATTTGGAGACCTTGTATTTGAAGATGGAGTGGGGTTGATTCCAATAGCGGCAGGAGAATATTATCCGGATAGCTGGTTGACGGAAGTGCCCTGAAACGCTTTACTGAAGACATGGATGATCCACGTTATAAAGAGGGTGTTCTGTCCAGTTTCCAGGAAGAGGATGAGGGGCCCGTAGAACTGGGTCTGCGCCCCGCCCGGCTTGGTGAATATGTCGGGCAATCGGATGTCTGTGAACAGTTGAAACTTACGATTGATGCCGCACGTTCCCGTGTTGAGGCGCTTGATCATGTTTTGCTTTACGGGCCGCCCGGGCTTGGAAAAACCACGCTTGCCCATATCATTGCAAACGAGATGGGAACCCAAGTCAAGCCTACCTCGGGGCCGCTGCTGGAGCGCAAGGATGATCTAGCTGCCATCCTCACAGACCTTCCGGACGGCGGGGTGCTCTTTATCGATGAAATTCACCGCTTGCCCCGGGTTGTCGAAGAAACGCTTTACCCGGCTCTTGAGGACTTCCAGCTGGATATTCTCATCGGTGAAGGGCCCCATGCCAAGTCCATCAAGTTGGAATTGAAACCCTTTACATTGGTCGGGGCAACGACTCGCGCCGGAATGATCTCTTCACCCCTGAGATCGCGATTCGGCATTCTGCACCGTCTTCAATTTTATGATTCGGATGAAATTAACCGGATCGTCCAGCGTTCTTCCAGCATTCTCCAGATCCAAATCGATGCCGATGGCTCTGCCGAGATTGCCCGCCGCAGTCGGGGGACTCCGCGGATTGCCAACCGGTTATTACGCAGGGTTCGGGACTGGGCACAGATTCGCGGCAGTGGCCACATAGACGGTGATGCCGCCGTTCAGGCATTGAAAATGCTGCAGATTGATGCCCGGGGGCTGGATGTGATGGATCGTATGATTCTCGATATCCTGATTCGCAGGTTCAACGGTGGACCCGTTGGGTTGAATACCTTGGCCGTTGCCGTTGGCGAGGAAGAGGACACGCTGATTGATGTCTTTGAGCCTTATCTGATTCAGATCGGATATCTGAGCCGGACACCTCGCGGCCGTGTTGCAACCCCCCGTGCTTTCGAGCACATGGACATCAAACCTCCGGAAACATTACAGACGGAACTTTATGAGGCCTGATACATCCGGCCAGGAAAACAAGCAGAAAAGATCAAGTTGATTGTCACCGTCCAACAAACATGCCCTGGTCCAATATCTTCAGTTCCTGAAATCGAGTGGGTTTCTTTATCTTGAGAACGGACCGGATGACCTCGGGAAACTCGATCGATCCCTTATCCAGACAACGGCGGTTTCGGCAAGGGTCGTGTCGCGGCCGGTGTCCAGGCGGAAATCAGGCGGATCGAGACGGGACGATCAGGAAGACCTTTTGGGCGGGATCAATCCCGTGTTAGGGACAGCCACTCCCTTGCAATGCGCATTTGATGGCCCGGATTTTTCTGTTGAAGAACGGCGTGAAAAATTACTTAAGCTTGCTGATCAGGCCTCAGCTTGTCGGGCTTGCCCGTTGGGATCCAGTCGCATTCAGGCGGTCTTCAGTGATGGGGACCCCGATGCGAAACTGATGTTTGTCGGTGAGGCTCCCGGGGAACAGGAGGATATCAAGGGTATTCCCTTTGTTGGCAGGGCCGGTCAACTGTTGACGAAGATGGTCGAGGCTATTGGTTTTAAGCGAAACGAGGTTTACATCTGTAATACACTCAAATGCCGTCCCCCGGACAATCGTGACCCGAAACCCTCGGAAAAGGACGCCTGTGAACATTTCCTGCTGGCCCAGATTGGAATTCTCCGGCCGTCGATTATGGTCGCATTAGGTGCCCATGCGGCTCAGTATCTCTGCCGTTCAAATACGACGATCGGAAAACTGCGTGGAAGATGGCACAACTATCGTGGCGTGCCTTTGCTCGCGACATATCACCCGGCTTTTCTTCTTCGTTCGCCGGGGATGAAATCACGCGCATGGGACGATTTCCGGATGATCCATGCTCAATACGCAAGGCTTAATCCGGATGATACACGCGATATCTGGATGAAAAAATGACTGAGGGGTATATCCTGCGGGTTCGTGTAACAGCCCGGAAAATATGATTTATGGACCTGAAAGCGATGTATGGCTCATTACGACCGACGGGATCCTCCTGGCCGTTGATACACTGTGACCGCTGATTTATCTCGGAAGGATCTGCTATCGATGTTGCTGACTTATCACAGGCTGGAGGCCTGTGCCATTCGGAGCCAAGATGAATTGTTGACTGCAATGATGGCTGGGGAGAACCTCCGGGGTGCGGACCTGACCGGTTTGGAACTAAAGGATGTTGATCTAGCTGGTGCCGACTTCTCGGGTTCCCGGCTCAGTGGCGTTCGAATGAGGAATGTCAACCTCACCGGGGCGAACTTCAATCGGGCGATGTTGGATGGCCTGATTGCGGAACATGTCAATTTTTCCGGTATCCATGCCGAATTTTCTGTTTTTGGACTCTCGATCTTCCAGAGTGTCCAATTCTGCGAGGCAGATCTGAGACGCAGCAACTTTGTCGGCGTGAGCGCGGAAGGCTGCAATTATTTCGGGGCCGATGTATATTATGCGCGATTTTCCGGTGCATCACTGAAAGCTTCAAATTTTGGCGATGCCCATGTGCAGCGTTGTATTTTCCGGGCTGCGGACGTTCGTGATGTGAACTTTGAGAATGCCCGTGGCGAAGCCAATTTCGACCGCGCAATCAGAGGATAATCCACGGGTTCATGTTAATCGCACAATACATGCTTGATGTCGGTCCATTGGAGTCAAATTGTTACCTTGTTGGCAACGAGAACACAAGGGAGGGCTTTCTCGTCGACGCAGGAAAATTCGACCCCGATATCGTTCAGCAGGCCACTACATGGGGCCTGAAGATGAGTCAGGTTTTATTAACCCATCATCATTGGGATCATGTGGATGGGTTGGACGGGTTCCTAGGTGTCTGGCCTGACATCTGTGTGTTGACTCCCACCATGATCCAGTGCACAACTGAGAACATCCAGATAATGAATCCGCGGCATAATTACACTGCTGCAGGATTTGAGTTCGAAGTCTTCAGGACCAGTGGACATACGCCTGAATCGATATCCTTCTACTTCCCGGAACCGAAGATTTGCTTTGTTGGTGATGCGATCTTTGCCGGTGCAGTCGGTGGGACCACCGATGACGCACATTTCAATGAGGAGGTTGGTTGTCTACATGAAAGTATCATGAAGCTACCTGCGGCAACGGAACTGTTGTCGGGACATGGTCCCGCGACGACGGTAGCGATTGAAAGAAGGTCCAATCCGTTCCTTCAGCCGGGGTTCACCCGGATAGCCTGATGACTGGTTAAAACGTCAACTCAGATCCAAACTTCACGGTTGCGCCCTGAGTCGGTTGCGCCATCTAGTCCGTCATGATTATCGAAGTCATGGCGGAGAGGTATTCATGGTCCGTCATCGGGAACGGCGGTAGCGGTTAGGCTTTGCAGGCCTGAATGAAGGCCTACAACCTCACCGATGATCATGATTGCCGGGGCCTCGATCACATCCTGTTTCTTTCCATCCGCCAGTTCCCGCAGAGTCAGGATTTCAATTTTTTCGTTCGCCTCCGTGGCATTCATGACGATGGCGACCGGCTGTTCTGGAGGACGACCGGCCTCAATTGTGCGATGTGCAATTGCGGGAAGGTTTCGGACGCCCATATAGACCACAAGTGTATCCGAACCCCTCGAAATCGCTTCCCAGTTGGTCTGGTGCATGTCGATATTTCCGGCGCAACAGCCCGTTACGAATGTGACACTACTGGAATGATCACGGTGGGTCAGTGGGATCGAGGCCGTCGCGGCAGCACCTAGTGCCGATGTGACTCCCGGGATAACCTGGCAATAGATCCCGGCGCGCCGGGCTTCCTCGGCTTCCTCTCCGCCGCGTCCAAAGACGAAAGGGTCACCACCCTTCAATCTGACGACATATTTTCCTGCCAGCCCATGTTCGATCATGATTGCATGGATTTTTTCCTGGATCTCATGGTGAGGCTGTCCCACCTTCTTGCCGATGTAGATGTGTTCCGCCCGGGGTGCCATCTCGAGGAGTGTAGGATTGACCAGTCGGTCGTAGATCACAACATCCGCCATCGCCAAGGCTTTCATACCCGCGACGGTGACAAGGTCAGGATCCCCGGGCCCCGCCCCAACCAGTACGATTCGGCCGCTGCGATTCGATCCCGGGTTATGTCCCTCGGTTTTCATGATTGATTCCATCACGTTTTCTCCTGAGACATGGGGATTTTCAATTCCCCCCTTCCATGTCTTAGGATACTTTCTCCATGATTCCATCTGTCCATAACCCGAGTTTTCGGTTCAGCGCCGACCTGCATCGTTGCTCATTAGCTATGGCGACGGGAAGGGTCTCCACGATTTCACGCATTTCATCCATTAACAAAACCACATCATCGTTACGTCCCTTCATAACCCTACGCGACAGGCATTCTGCGATGGCTCTCCGCGCACCCGGGCAGATGGTATGCCTCCGTGTTTCGGTACGCATTTGTTCGAGGTGTTCAAGAAGCATGCCGGTGGCGGCCGGGTAAAGAGATTCTAATTCCTGCCTCAGCATTCGGGCCAATGCCGGGCCCGTGCCACCGGTTGAGACGGAAACCCGCAAAGGTCCGCGACTCAGGATGGACGGAAAGATAAAATCACACAATTCGGGAATATCGACCACGTTGACCAAAAGTCCTCTTTGATGTGCCAGTTCTCGGATCTTGCTGTTCAGTCTCATGCGATCCGTGGCTGCAATCACAAGATCGATACCATCCAGATCCTTCTCGGTGAATGGCCGGTTAAGGATTTCATCGGGTTTACAATCGCGAATTTCCTGAAGGATTGCGGGGGCAACCACCCGCACAGATGCTCCATTGCGTTTCAGGACATCAACCTTCTGCCATGCAATTGCCCCTCCTCCAACCACGAGTACGAGCCGGTTGTTTAGGATGAAGTTGATGGGTAGGGTCTGCATCTTTTACGGATCATTTTCAGATATGATATTCAGGATCTTGGACCTTGCCGTACGGAATGATCAGCCAGACCCTTTCGTGACAGTAATATGCGATGAGCTTTAGGATCACGTCAAATAACATGATCCACATCATGACATTTGTTTCACGTGTGATAACTAGCGCAATCAGTCCTGTCAGAATCGTGGCCACGATCCGCCACGTTAGGGCCTTTACCAGACTTCGTTGCCGTGTTTCCATGCTGTTTTCCTCGCGGTTACAGAAATCTATTTCAAGGCATTTCTCAAGCCGTGAGATTCAAATCGAGTAATTTGGGACATAGCTCTTGTGGAGCTTCTCATAGGAATCGACCAGATCTGCCAGACTGGTCTTGTCCAGATGTTGTTGCAGCGTTGCAGCGGCACCTTTCCAGAAATTGCTAAACATTTCCGAAGCGGGAACGATCGGGCTCGATTCAGGATTGCAAATGATCTCAATCGGTCCATCGATGGCCTCGATGATCTGCCTGACATTGATCTCACGCGGGGATTTGGCCAGCCAGTAACCCCCATCTGTGCCCCTCCTAGAGTCAACGACCCCGCTCTGTTTTAACTGACCTAGGATGACTTCCAGAAACCGTGCAGGTATTCCTTGGTCGATAGCTATATCGGCTATCTTCAATGGTCCGTCACCACCAGAACATGCAAGGGCAAACAATGCACGTACGGCATACTGGCCTTTTTGGGTTATGATCATGAATGATTCCCGATTAATCCGATCGAAATGATAACATAGATGCAGGTTTTGTCAAGTTGAGGATCAAAGGTTTTGGGATTTAGTATGGACGATTGCTTCATTCCAGATTCATTGGCAATCATGATCATCAGGTCCTGATCCATCGATGTTCGGGTTTGGTTTTGAACGCTTTGGTAAAGGAGTTTGTTGGTTTATGTGGCTTAACGGGATGGTCATGATTCGTTCGTGAGGATCTTCACGAATGGTGGATCCGGCTTGCAAACCAAGAATTCTGAATCACCTTGCATATTTCACGAGGTCCGACTAAAGTCGACCCATGTGAACCCGATAGGATTCCGTTCGATTCCGACCAATGTCGACTCTGATTTTGTTGACGTCGGGTCCGGAAGACAAGAATACCAGTCAAATCACCCCACGATATGGCGTTTCAATCGCAACAGCCCGCCCATTCGGATGATACCATTGCCGAGATTGGCCACTATTTGGCTGAAGATCTCGGCCAGGTAGAGTTGATTCTGCGTTCGATGGTTGAATCGGAATCAAGGCTGATCCGTGAAGTCGGGGACTATATTTGCCTTGCGAATGGGAAGAAACTTCGGCCGATGCTGACCTTGCTGACCTCACGTGCATTTGGCAGTGCTGTCACGTCACCTGTCGAGGTTGCTGCTGCCGTGGAGGCAGTACATGTTGCGACATTGTTGCATGATGACGTGATCGACAAGGCCCGACTGCGTCGGGGAAAATCCTCAGTCAACGCAAGGTGGGGAGATGATGTCGCCATTTTGATGGCCGACTTTTTATATGCCGGTTCATTTGAACTGGCTCTACATCATCTTGATCCTGAGCCTCTCAAACTAATCTGCGAAGTAACCCGCAGGATGTGCGAAGGGGAGATGTTCCAGATTGAAAATCGCGGTAAATGGATGACCCCCGATGATTACTTGCACCTGATCTCCTGCAAAACGGCCTACCTTTTCTCGGCAAGCGCGGCAATGGGAGGACTGACCGGCGGTTTATCGGTTGAAGATATTGCGAGGATTTCATCGTTTGGTTTGGATTTCGGCCTGGCATTCCAGGTTACAGATGACACACTGGATTTTACCGCCGATCACAACCAGTGGGGTAAATCAGTCGGGATCGATCTCATGTCGGGTCGTCAGAACCTCCCGATTATCCTGACCCTGCGTGATGCTTCGGTGGAGGACCGCAAAATTCTGGAGGATATCCTGTCCGGGGGTAGTCAGTTCGATTTGCTGAACGAAATGATCCATAACTACAATGCCATTGAGAACAGCCTTGAGGTCGCCCGAAACTATATGAGCCAATGCCTGGCAAGCTTGGAAGGGTTGGATGTGCACGATACTGCCGCATGGGAATTCCTTCACGCCCTGCCCGATTATGTCCTCGGGCGACAATACTGAATTATCCTTCATGTGCCCGGATATGAAGACACCGTCCCTCTCTGGCCGCCGACATCGATCCATCGAGTTTTGAACGGTTGAATTATTGTTGATGAAAAGGCAGCAACCTATAGATTGTAGAGTGGACCTCTCAAATTGCCGTCTGGACCGATGTGACCTGATCTAGGGGCAGATCGACCGTGATTCGTTTTCCACCCTGATCCAGTTTCTTGACCAATATCGAGCCTTTATGCCGTCGGATCACGATACGTGGAATATTGTAAGTGAATATACTTCCATCCTTGATCGTCTCAAGCGGCACCATCGGGTCAAGCCAGTCCTTGTTGTCGAACTGGCTAGGGTCGTGTCCATTGTCCTTCACCTCGATCCTGACATGTTCATGATGAAGCGATGTTGAGAGCCTGATCCGGCGTACAGTCTGGTCCTTCGGAAATGACATGCAGGAACAGTGTAATATTGCAATCACCGCCTGCAGGAAAAGCTCGGGGTCACCGGTCAGCCCGGGGAGTGAGTCGGACAGTTCAAGCCTCAAGTCAACATCTGTCTTTTGAATCTGGGAACGCAATAGATCCAGCGCTACGTGAATCTGTTCGTTGACATGGATGCCCAGATTTCTGGATTCATGCGTGCAACTGAGACGCATCAGTTTCTCGATCACGCCCGAGATTTCCTGTCCGGCCCTGTTGATTGTGGTCAATTTCTCGGTGACGTCCTCAGGCAGGTTCTGGTTTCGGGCTAGCATTTTCAGATAAGCCATAACGGGCACAATCTTGTTGTTCAGTTGGTGCCCCAGTCCATAAATGACTGTTTCAAGGGCGGCTAACCGTCCCGCATTAATCAGGGATTGGTGGGCCTGGCCGAGGTTCGTCAAAGCCTCGGACAGTTCATGGTTTTGGATCGTTTTCTTCTGCATCAGGGCGGCTTTCTCGAGTGCCATGCCCAGAAGCCGTGTCAATGCCTGTAGCGCTGGTACGGCCAGGTTCATGACTGAAGTCGGGATGTCTCCGCTTCTATTACGATCAATCCATAGCGGCGGCGACGGCCGGGTATCGAACCAATAAGCATGGTTCCGTAACCCAATTGGTTGAATATGTCCTTGCCTTCCGAATGGAATTCACTGCTTTTAAGAATGCAGATTTCCTCGGCCTTCATGATCCTGCTGGCTCTACAGTTTCGTTTCAACGTGTAATAATCAAAAGGGATACGGGCGGGTTTTCCAGTCTTGCGATCCAATACATGAATGGGTTCAAGTCGGTTGAAGGACTCATTGATATAGAATACAACGCCACGATCGGCGGATATGGCATCCAGGACTCCTTCAAGAATCGAGCAGCCAATCTCTACCGGATCCTCTAGTTTCAGGATTCGGGTCAGGATTTCATTGAAAATGCGATAGCAGGAGGATCTCGTTGCTCATCATCTCATGGAGCACGTCAAATGCCAGGCTTTCCGGAAGATCTTTATTCTCAATCTCCTTTTCTGATGCACCATTATCACGGGATTCATTTTGTTTTTTGCATTGTTCCAGGGTGTCTCTAGATGTTTTGGAGAGCAGGATCTTGTCCAGTCGGGTCTGCCTAAACAATGATAACAGATGTTCACTCATATTGATGATTGTGAAAGCCCCGTTCAGTTTGTTTACATGATTAAAGCATTCAACCAGCAGGCCAAGACCGCTTGAATTGACATAGGGGGCCTTTTCCATATCGAAAATAATCGAATGGAAACCCTGACCGAACAGGGCACGAATTTCGTGACGATAATGTTCTACCTTAAGGGCATCAAGATTGCCGGTAATCTTGATGAGTAGCGTGTTGGATGTGGAATTTCGGGTAATCAAATCATGTTTACCGTGTATTGGGTTAAGGGGCTGCCGAGCTCGTTGTGGATGCCCTCCAACTGCGTCGACTTTTCATTTTATCGTCACCCCGGACATAAATCTTGAAGCCTGATACCAGCCGCGCCGCCAGAAAATATACTTATAAGTATAAACATAACAGTATTATATGTTAGAAGAGGGGATTTGTCGAAACACTGTTGCTCTTGGTGAGGAACCTCGGGATGATATGACTGGATTGAATAACTAAACGATGATTGTTTGGGCAAGGCCGTGGAATCGTCAAAATCATGCTGATCGGCAAACGCTTGACAGGAATGGTTTGGACTGGCTAGATAGTTGGTTTGGTCCATCGAGGAGCGGGGTCTGAACTGTAAAGAAACTCATTCGTGGGTCGTTACCCCGGATAGCCACGAGGCCTTTAAATCGTGAGGAATCAAGAATGAAGAGAACGTTTCAGCCATCCCGCCGCAAACGGAAAAATAAGCATGGCTTCCGTGCACGCAAACGGACCAAGGGCGGGCGGGCGGTGCTGGCACGACGCCGTAGGAAGGGACGTTCACGTCTTTCCGCCTGATGATCTTCCTGCTCATCTATCCCGCTGGCAGGATGAACTCGGAAACCTGATCGTGCCGTTTTCCCATGATCACAGTCTGAAGAAACGCAGGGAATTTCAGGTCGTTTATCGGCAGGGGAGGAAGGGATACGGTGAGACCGCCGTTATCTTCTGCTGGAAACGGGGGGACAACGGCCCGTGGAGGCTGGGGTTGACAGCCACGCGCAGTATCGGCGGGGCTGTGAAACGAAACCGGGCCCGGAGGCGTGCTCGCGAATTCTTCAGGGTCCATCAGGATGATATACCAGAAGGCTGGGATTTTGTCGTGAATCTGAAGACAAATGCGCATTCATTTCGCCCCATGCGATTTCGTGAGGACATGACCGTCATCCTGAAAAGAATGGGATTTCAACTTCGTGCGGATGCAATCGGATCATTCCAATTTACCCTCGGAGCTTCAGGATCATCATGATTGTGGAAGGTAGAAGGTAATGCCATTCCGGCCTGGTGCATTACATCCCGTCAACCGTTTCCTGCGTATTCCGGTCCATCTGTGGCGTGTCCTCTTTGCCACTTGGATTCCACCTTGCTGCAGGTTCTTCCCAAGCTGTTCATCCTATGCGCTGGATGCACTCAATAAGCATACCTGGCCTTGGGCGTTATGGCTTATTGTTCGGCGTGTTGTCTGCTGTAACCCCATCCACCCGGGTGGTTATGACCCGGTGCCGGACTGTGAATGTAAACGGACAGGATCATGAACGAAAAAAAACGCTTTGTCCTTTTCATGATTCTGAGTTTTCTGGTGATGATCATCACCATGAATTATATGCAGAGCAATCTGCCGGAACCCGAACCCGGTTTGGCCAGCCCGGTCAGGGACGCCGAGGATGGCCTGACGACACTCAAGAGTCGGCCTCGGATGGTGGAGCCAGATGCCGCTCCCGAATTACGGCAGATCCGCAATGATACCGGGACACACGTGGCCGCTGCAGGACCTGATCGCTCAAGCATTCCAACCCTGCCGATTGAGACGGAGGTTTACTCAATCGAGTTTTCGCCGGTGGGGGGGGTCCCCGTCCGCTGGGATATCATCGACGAGAGGTTCACGCCGCCTCCGATGGATAATGGCGGAGATGATAGTTGGGATGAAACCGAGAACCTAGTGGAGCACCTTATTGATCCTGCTATTGTGGAACACCCCTCGCTTGACCTCCCCTTCCAGATTATCCTCAGGGGGTTGAATTCACGTTTTTTCCATGAATTCAACCGGGATATGTACGAAGCCGAGATTCTAAAAAACCCGGATGGGGTGATATCGGGCTATAGTTTTCGATCTCCGCGCAACGAACTGGGCCTGGTCATGGTCAAGACTTGGCGTTTTCCTGATTCAGGATCATTTCGCTCGACCTTGGAGATCTCGTTGGAGAATCACGGGTCTTCCAATCTGAGTTTTAATAACAAGAACACGGGGCTTGGGCTGTTGCTTGGGCCCGGGCTGGGTAGTGTTCCGAATACGGACAATATGCCGCCTATGACCCAGTTTGCTCGGACCGATGCAATCCTCAAAAGCCCCGTTGGCTTTGAATACGCGCACCTTTCCGATGATGCTGATCCCGTGGTTTATTCCGAGGAACCTCTGCAGTGGGCCGGGATCCAGAGCATGTATTTCCTTGCTGCAATTATTCCGGGCGAGAACACTTCGATCACGTCGGCGCGGATGTTCATCGACCGAGATGTCAAGGGCACCTTAGCCGCTGACAATAAGGAGGCCGATTTTTATCCGTCACTGGAAATATTTACCGACCAGTTTAATATCCCGTTCGGTACTCGACTTTCCTTCGTATTTGACCTCTACATGGGGCCGAAGCAACCCGAGATTCTGAGGGAGGCCGGCCATGATCTTGAGCGTGTGTTATTCCATGATTCATGGAATTGGTTTCGTGGCTTGTGTCTAGCACTCATGATAATGCTGACCTGGTTCCAGGGCATGGTGGGGAATTGGGGCGTTTCGATTATTTTTCTGACATTCACGGTCCGGCTTCTGACCTTTCCGCTTGTACACAAGGGACTGAAGGCCCAAGCCAAGACGCAGGTCGAAATGCAGAAGCTCAAGCCTCTGATGGACAAGATAAACGAGAAGCACAAGGACGATCCCAGAAAGAAGCAGCAGGAGGTCATGAGTCTCTACCGCGAGCACGGTGTCAACCCGTTGGGTGCACTGAAGGGCTGCGGCTGGATGCTTATCCAGATGCCGATTTTCTTCGCTCTTTACAAGCTTCTTTACCAGTCAATTGACCTGCGCGGTGCATCTTGGTGGTTTGTCCAGGATCTTTCCCAGCCTGACAGGCTGTTCATGCTGCCGTGGAATTTGCCATTGGTAGGGGATGCTTTCAATATCCTTCCGTTGTTTGTGGCCGCGACCCAGATGGTAACCAGTAAATTCACGATGCAGACCCCGACCGACCCCCAGCAGGCACAGATGCAGAAGATGATGATTTATTTCATGCCGGTGATGATTCTGGTGTTGACCTATAGTTTCCCATCGGGGTTGATGTTGTATTGGATGGTCTCCAACCTGTGGCAGGTTGTGCAGCAGTTGTGGGTCAACAAGCATATCCGTAAGCCCCAGCAGCAGGGAGTGGGGGGTGAAAAAAAAGCATGAATGTTGAATCTTCGGTGAAATAGTTATAGAATCATTCAAAAGGTGAGAGACAATTATGGAGAAAGAACTGATTTTTGCTGGTACCGATGAAGGTCAGGTGCTGGATGAAATACTGAAGCATCTTCAGCTCCCGATCGAGGCTGTCGATTATCAAGTAACCGAGGAGGACGATAAGGAACTCCTCCCGGGCGCAAAACCCAAGTTGCAGGTGCATGCTCGCATCAGGCCTGAATACATTGCCGATAAGGCGATGGATCATCTTGTGAATATCCTCCAAATCTTGGATGTCGAGGCCGATCTGGAATACATTGATTATGAAGGGATCGTGCTGATCAGTATCACGGCGCCCGATGATGCATCTCTGTTGATCGGGAAGGACGGCCAGAACATCGATGCGCTACAGTATTTGATCAGCCGTGTGGTGCTGCGTCATAACCGCGAGGCTCCAATGCTGGTGATCGATGTGGAGGAATACCGCCGTCGGAAGTTTGATAAGCTTAAGGACTTGGCCGACCGGGCTGTAAATCGTGCCCGCCAGTCTGGTAATGAGATCGAACTCAGCCCGATGCCGGCACTGGAACGTAAATTCATCCACCATTATCTTGGCCTTGAAAAGGGGATCCAGACCTTTAGTCGCGGTGAGGATCCGCAACGCTATGTTTTCTTGTTTGCCGAGGAATAACCCTGCCCGAACATTCGTGGAAGTTATCATCGGATCCAAAATATTTTTCCACGGGGACGTGAAGGGGTTGATTCGGGCGTGTCCTTGTGTTTGTTCGGTGGATTTGGGCTTATGGTCAGGCCTATGATGCGTGGTTGCAGTGAAGGTTTCGTGTGTTTGCGAAAAATAACCGGAGTTCCATTCAGTCTCGTTTCAGCCGTTCGACTGCCATGTCGAGTTTAAGGGTTTTTTCATAGATCGCCCGCCCACTAATCGCCCCGATCAGGTTTGGCAGCCCAAGGGAGCGCAATGCCAGCAGATCATTCACATCGCGGATGCCTCCCGATGCGATCACATCCATGGAAGTTGAGCGGGCCAAGTCGCCCGTTGCTTCCAGACTCGGGCCGGTCATCATTCCATCGGTCGAGATATCGGTATGGATGATCGTTCCCACGCCCATTTGCTCTAGTTCCTGCGAGAATTCACCGGCCAGTAGCTTCGAGGTCTCCACCCAGCCTTCAACCGCGACCCGGCCGTTGCGTGTATCGATTCCGACAATCAACCGTTCACCAATCTCCCTTGCGAGATCAGCAACCAGATTCTTCTGTCGCAGTGCACCGGTCCCAAGAATGACATGGTCAATTCCTAGATCGAGCACTGACATGATGGCTTCACGGGTTCGCAGGCCGCCCCCGAGTTCGATTTTAATACCGACCTTATCGCGGATGGCCTTGACCATGTCTAGATTGGCGGGTCGGCCGCTGAATGCACCGTCGAGGTCAACCACATGAAGCCTGTCTGCCCCGGCTTTCTCGAATTCACATGCCGTTCGGACCGGGTTGTCGGAGTAAATGGTTTTCTGGTCGGCCTCTCCCCTGCTGAGCCTAACGACTTGGCCTTCCATCAGGTCAATCGCCGGTATGGGTAAAAACATCTACTGTATCACCTTTTTGCTCTTGTGTTATCGGCTTGCGAAGGGCCGAAAAAAAACAACCCATCGTATTATGAGCAGAATCGGGGGGATCATATTCATTTCACGGCAATCAAAATCATACGTGATGAGTTCTGGTTCCAGGCCGAACCATCGTAATCCCCATAGTATCCAATGGTTTGCATTCTGGCTTTATTGATCATATCATCTATTTCTTCAATACTATATACTCTGACAGATTCGGTCCAGGATCTGTTTTCGATATTTTGCCCGGACAGTTCAATCCGTTTGTTGATTCGACGGGTTCGGGCATCCCAGCATCGGGTTTCAAGGATCCGGCGCCCATCGGGGAGTTCACGTTCAGAATTGTCCTGGAGCGAATTAAGCATGACCTTAAGGTTAATGTGATCAAGAACCAGTCGGCCGTCAGGTCTCAGGACCCGGGCCATTTCGCTCAGGGCAGCCTGATTGTCGGTTTCCCCATGAAAATAGCCAAAACTGGTGAAAAGGTTGACCAGCCTGTCAAAGCTGTCGTTTGCAAAAGGCAGATACAACATGTTTCCCCGTACTAACTCGGGTCTGGCGACGGGCAAACGATGTTCGGGTGAAGGAATCGTTTTATTTCCGACGGCATATTGCAGCAGCTCTTCCGAGAGGTCCAAGCCGATTATCGAGCGGACATGGACACTCAACGGTAACAGATGGCGCCCTCCGCCGCAACACAGGTCGAGCAGATGATGGAGCCCGGGGTTAAGTTCAAGCACACCCGCCAGAAAACTTGCTGCGGTTTTCGCCTCGGATGAGTCCCGGTGGAGATAGACATCCAGATAGTCTTCTTTGAATGCACCGTGGAACCATGGGCTGTTTCTTGGCTGGGCCGGGTTCATGTTTGTGCTGATGATATCATGATTCGGGTTGCGATTAAGCCGACGAATGTGATTGTAAATCCGGGGGTGAAATCAAGGCCTCCTGACCTCATTTTTGTCGTCGGCATCATTTTCGAGCTTTCGGTAAAGAGTCTTGCGCCCGATCCCCAAGATCTTTGAGGCCCGAGCACGGTTGCCGTTGCATGCTGCAACTGTTGCCCGGATGAATTCCTTCCCCATTTCGTCCAGCGTGGTGCCTATTCGCATCCGCACGGACTGGTGCTGTGGATCGGATTTACGGATTTCCTCAGGAAGGTCGCGTGGTGCTAGTTCCTTTGCACGTGACATGACAATTAGGCCTTCCAGAATGTTGCGTAACTGGCGGATATTACCTGGCCAGTTGAAATCCTGAAGTTTTTCCATTGCCCGGGGTGAGATGCCGATAAGGGGCTTTCCGTGGGTTTCGCAAAGTTCCGTGATGAATGCGTTCACAAGCAACGGGATGTCGCCCCGCCGCTCACGCAGTGATGGAAGCTGCACTGTGATCACATTCAGTCGATAGAACAGATCTTCACGGAATGACCCATCCGACACCATCCTGCCAAGGTCCCGGTTGGTGGCGGCCAGTAGCCTTACATCAACCTCGATAGGCTCGACACCCCCCACCCTTTCAAAGGCCTGCGTCTCGAGGACACGCAGCAGCTTGACCTGAAAATCAGGGCTGGTTTCACCGATTTCATCAAGGAAGAGGGTCCCGCCGTCCGCGCGCTCAAAACGGCCGGGTTTCGTCTTCAGGGCGTGCGTGAATGCACCCTTCTCGTAGCCGAACAGCTCACTTTCCAGCAGGGTTTCGGAGAGTGCTCCGCAGTTGACCGGGACAAAGGGTTTTCTGGAACGTGAGGACAAGCGATGTATTGCGCTTGCCACCAGTTCTTTGCCGGTCCCACTTTCTCCTTGGATCAGGACGGTTGCTCGACTGGGCGCGACCTGACGGATCTGCTCGAAGATACGTTCCATGGGCGCAGAACTGCCGATGATGTTTTCAAAACCGCATCTCTTCTCGACCAGGGACTTCAGTTCAATATTTTCAAGCTTGAGTTCACGATTAATCAGGGCCGAACGAACCTTGACGGTTAGCTCCTTGAGATCGATGGGTTTTGTCTGGTAATGCAGGGCGCCCATCTGCATTGCTTCCACGGCTGTCTCGATTGTTCCATGGGCTGTCAGCATGATCACCGCGATAGACGGGTCTTCTTCACGAATTTTCCTGAGCAACTCCATGCCGTCAAGGTTCGGCATTTTCAGATCGGTGATCACGAGGTCACAGGATTGGATCTGGATTTTATCCCAAGCCTGCAAGCCGTCCTCCGCCGTGTCGACCTCATAATCATCCGCCTCAAGACTCCATTTGAGTCCCTCGCGGGTATTTTTTTCATCATCGACAATCAGGATGCGCTGTTTCATAAGGATGTTGGCCCGTTCAACCAGTTGAGGATTGTTTTTCATGACCAGGTTGAGCTTTTCCCTTGTTCCGGCTATTCGCAAACTTGTCCAGTCCTACCGGATTGTTTCCATCCGGTTCATCTTTGCGGTGTTCAAGATGACGGATGATTTTTTGGTGGAGAGGAAGCGATACAATGAACTCGGATCCTTCACCGGGCTTGGAATGAACATGGAGGGCTCCTTTATGCTCTGTAATGATCCGGTCGACGACCATCAGCCCTAGCCCCGTACCGCCGAATTTTGTCGTGAAGTATGCTTCCATGATGTGCTCGATGACATCAGGCTCAATGCCCGGTCCATTGTCCCGGACGACAATGCGGACTGCATCGCTCGCGACACCGGCACGGATATCAAGCACGGGTTTATAATCGCTATCCTCTTGACCGGTGCGCTCGGCAAGGGCTTCGATGGCGTTGCGTACAAGGTTGCGCAACGCCTGAAGCATGAGGTGTTCATCCAGCATGATCGGTGGGAGTTCGGGATCAATCGAGATCTGCATGGAAATGCCATAACGTTCACATTCTGTACTGAATGTTTTTTCCACGTATTCCAGCATGGGCCTGAGTGATGATTCCTTTAGGTTCGGGCTATGGGGTCTGGCCGCGGCCAGAAACTCCTCAACTGTATCAGCAAGCCGTTCGGTTTCCTCCTCGAGTACCCGTGCGGCTCGAATGATCTTTGCCTCGTCCAGATTGCGTTTCTCCTGGCGGGTTTGTTCAATCTCGTTCTGCAGCAATTGGCCGTGTATTTTCAGCGAGTTGAGTGGATTCTTGATCTCGTGTGCAATGCCGGACGTCATGGTCGCCATTGAGGTCAAGCGCTTGGCTCGTGACTGTTCAGCCTGACGTCGGATCCGTTCCGTGACATCACGCATCAGGATGACAATCAGTGTCGGATCTCCTTGTTCGTTTTCGACTGGCCCCGATGCTCCCTGTTCATCAGGCACCGTTCTTTCCTCGTCAACATCCTCGTCCATGCGCATTAGCATGGCGCTTAATGCAACGGTGCGTTGTTGGCGTCCGCCATACTCGAACTCGTAGTTTCTGATATCTCGAGGTTGTTCCTTAAGTGATTCAATGATAGATTCCAAGGGGTGATCCTTTTTCAGGCGGGTATGGATCCTTTCGCCAGCCTGGGGCCGGGTCGAACTCCAGCCCATCATTGACCGGGCACGACGATTTGTGAATAACAGCCGCATGGACAGATCCGTGACCATTACGCCCTCATCTAAATAATCGAACACGCTTTGCAGCAGCTGCTTCTGCTCAAACATACGCATCAGGATTGGCTGGATTTGGTCGGTGTCCAGCTTGTCCAGCCTGGCAAGCATTTTATCTTGGAATCCTGCTGTCTTCATGATGTCGCTGTTCGCCCACTTTCATTCCATCTGAGAGTCATGTCCCAGACAACCAGCCCATTCTGAAAGAGGTTTGAGGTATCGTCAAGATTCACTCGAGGATTTCCAGCGGGGTGCCTGAGATAATTTGGGCAACAATGATCATAACTTAGGATCAAAAACAGGTTCTTTAGGCCACTCTATAGCGCCTGCTTTGGTTTCTTTGACGGGGAATATGGCGTTTATGCGCTTGATTTCGGCATCAGGCTGTGACAATTCTTGTTGATACCGAGTAGCCTCGCCATGATGAACCCGCGCACACGCCTCCAACCTCATCATTTCCTGCTTTATCTGTTTCCGGGTCTCCAGTTGACCATCTTGACCGCGGTCTGCGCATCGCCGCCTGAATATGTTCTGAGTGGACAGGCACGCGCCCTATCGGAGAAGGTCCTAGCAACAACCCCAGCCGGTGAAATCAGCGCGCTGGATGTGGCTATGTTTAACTCGATGTCCAGTCCATTATTCAGGACGGTCCCAATCGATATGCTACTTGAGCCTGAAACCCTGCGGGCTGAGATATATAAGAATGATATAAAAGAAGTTATATTAGATATTGTGGTCATGGATAGCCTTGCTCGGCCGATGGATTCAACACCTGATCTCGACCGTCTAAGAGCGATGACGTATGGAGCAGCCCAAGCGGTTTGGGTTGAGTCGGTCATCCAGCCCGATGTGGTTGTGCATTTGGCGGATATCCACCGATATTATTTGGCTCACCCTGAGCTCTTCCTCCAACGACGGGAGGCTACGGTCCGTTACATCTTCATTGAGGTGCGTGATACCTCCAAGCCGGGGCGCCGACGGCAGGCTCGGGAAAAACTTGAGAAAATTGCGCGTGAAATCCGTCTGAACGAAGTCAAGTTCGAAGAGGCTGCCTTGCAATATTCAGATGCGGAATCGGCCAGCGGGGGGGGGGTAATCCCTCCTTTCCTGAATGGAACTTATTTTCAGCAGTTTGAGGACGCGGCTTTCCAACTCGATCAACCGGGCCAGATCAGCCCGGTTTTCCCAGGACCCGGCGGATATTACCTCATTCAGCAAGTGTCGACCAGTCCGCCGCGAAATGTTGCAATCGAGGTGGTCAGTGGAGAAATCCGTCGGAATCTGACTCGTGAACATGTGAGGCATTTCTATGCGCATCGGCTTGGCAGGATTCGTGAAGAAACGGTCGTTCATGACCGGTCCTCGATGTGGGAGTATACTTCCTTTGCGGCGCCTATTGCGGAATTTGAATCAAGGATTTTGAGCCGCAAGATGTTCCACAAATTGTATGGGAATATGATTAGTGCCGACTACACTGTCAATCGTGCGGCCGTGATTCGACAAGTCGGTGGCTGGATTGAGGGGGAAATGATAATTTCAGAGCTGGCAGAACAGGGTCTCGATTCTCATCCGTGGATCGAGCGTGCCCATGAGTTGGCTTCGATTAGGCTCAGGGCGACTGATGTTCTGGTCGACAGCATATCCCCAGATCATTATGAGTCGGAACAGGCTGCGATCCGGACACTCGAGGAGCATAGTGAGTTCAGGGAATACTTGCGTCGATGTCGTCTTGCGAGCATCCGTCTCGAGATCGCGGTATTTGACCAATTGCCCGAGCCTGAGAAGAAATCCATGCAGGCCCAGATGGATAACTATGCGGATCAGGTTCGGAGTGGCAGGCTGCCTGGTTTTCCCGACCCGCTTGATCTTGGGGACTGGATAGACCGCATCCGGACGGGTTCTGTGGGAATCAAACCGGGTTTCGAGGAACTGGATGACACACGTAAGACTGGCATTACAGAGGGACTTCATGTGACTTTTGATGATCTCGGCTGGGTTGATCTCCTGCCTGGAGGTTCTTTGCGTGACGTGATTGGGGAAAGGCAAATAGGGGATATCGTTGGCCCGAAAATTCACTCGCCGGCCTCCGTGTCATCCATGCTATTCTATCTAATCATCGATGCTGAGCCCATTCCCTATGAAGATATCAGCCGGGAACCACTTTTGTTACAGACTCTTGCGTTGAATGCTGAAATCGACCTGCAAGTTGCAAGTGAGCGAGACCGGATTTTGGGAGAGAGCGCGATTCGGACATATTTCTAGGATTCGGCCTTAGGGGTGCGATAATTTCCCATATCCGCTTTTGCAGGAAGTGAGTTCCAGATGAAGATCGTGATTATCGGCGGCGGCGGACGAGAACATGCAATAGCATGGAAGCTTCACCTCAGTCCGTTATGTGAACAGCTTTACTGTATCCCGGGGAACGCCGGAATTTCTGGAATCGCGCGGTGTGAGAATGTTCCGATCAAGCCGGACTTCACAGAACTGATCGTATGGTGCCGCGAACATGCGATCAACTTGGTTGTGGTTGGTCCCGAACGCCCTTTATCGGAGGGCATTGTCGATGCGCTGCAGTCGGCCGGTTTGGTTTGCTTTGGCCCAAATCAGGAGGCGTCTCGGATCGAATCCTGTAAGAGATATGCCAAGGAACTGATGCAGGAAGCCGGTATCCCAACCGCTAGGGCCAGGGTATTCAGTGAATATGATGACGCCCGGGCATACCTCGAAACATTGGATGCACCCTATGTCATTAAGGCGACTGGGTTGGCCGAGGGAAAAGGGGTGACGGTTGCCCGGGATATTGAAAAGGCACGGCAAGCATTGCGGAAATGTCTGGTCGATTCGGCATTCGGCGATGCCGGTCATGAAGTCCTGATAGAGGAATACCTTGAGGGTGAGGAAGCAAGCCTTCTTGCATTTGCGGATGGAACACGGATTCGTGCAATGGATTCGGCACAGGACCATAAACCGGTATTCGATGGTGATCGTGGGCCGAATACTGGCGGTATGGGTTCGTATTCCCCGGCACCTGTCATGACAGCCGAAAGGCATAAATTTTGCGTGTCTGAGATTTTGGAACCCTGCATGCGGGTGCTTCGTGGTCGGGGTATTGATTACAGGGGAATCCTGTATGCAGGCCTGATGATTACGGAATCGGGGCCAAAAGTTATTGAGTTCAACTGTCGTTTCGGCGATCCGGAAACACAGGCACTGCTTCCGCGGCTAGAGACCGATCTGGTCGAGGTTATGCTGGCCTGTGCGCAGGGTACGCTATCAAGTCTGGAGTTGAAATGGAGCCGTCGTTCGGCAGTCTGTGTTGTGACTGCTTCGGGTGGATACCCGGGGCCCTATGCAAAAGGCATCTTAATCAGCGGCCTTGAGCAAGTTCGGGATCAGGAGGATGTGATCGTATTTCATGCCGGGACCCGTCTCGAAGGGGTTCGGGTATTGACCAACGGTGGTCGAGTTTTGGGCGTGACGGCCTTGCATCAGAACTTGGGCAAGGCCATCGAGCAAGCCTATGCTTGCCTTGAGAAAATCCAATTCGATGGCAAGCATTTTCGCCGGGATATCGGCCACCACGCCATGAAATATACGGAATTCCCCGCTCGATGAAACAAACTTTCATTCCGGGCCGAACTTCCGGGGGACGGATCACCGTTGGTAATAATAATCCTGGAACAGGCTTGATGTGATGGCTCTATAATCCAAATACAGGGAAGCGGTATCATGAGTTCAAACGACAAACAGAGGTGGTCGATTTCATCCAGGATGTTGATCATGCCTGCGATTACTTTCCTGATGGCTCTATCCACAGGATGTACCAAGATCAAGATGACGGATCCTCTCAGGACGGCAACGGAGCAGTTTCTTATAAGTGTTGCGGTCAGAGAGTCGATTGAAAGCCTGAACATGAGTCCGCTTGCAGGATACCGGGTTTTTATTGATGAATCGGGGCAGAAACGAGTCGACTACGAATATATTTTAGCCGAATTTCGTGCGGCTGTGGGTAAATCGGGTGCGAAGCTGATGGAGCACCGTGCGGATGCGGAGTTGATCACCGAATTCAGGAGTGATGGAGTTGGTATCGACCGAGAAGAATTCTTTATTGGGATTCCCGGAATTCCAATCCCGGGGTTTGATCCGACAACGGCGGCGTTGGGTGGGGGCGTCACGACGCCCGAGTTGCCGATGATCAAGATCGTGGCCCAGAGAGGGTTTGCAGGTGCTTCCTATATTGCCTACTGGAACAAACAAGGGGGATTGTATGTCAGTTCGGGGCCGTATGTGGGTAAATCGCTTCGGAGAGATGGGTGGCTTTTTGCCCTAGGTCCGTTGTCCCGAGGCAACATTCCCCCTGTGGAATAACACAAAATGGAAAGTCGCTTTCAATAGTTGTCAGGATAATTCTCCCATGGTCTTATCGGGTCGGGACATGTGGGGAATGAAGCCGATAAGATAGCGATTGGATGATCGGTTGTCGGGGCTCATGTGACTTCTGATTTCAGGCCAGCAAGCAGCAGAGCCTGACCGGTCAATTCATGAATCGATTCTGGATGGTTGGAGACCTTTGCGAGCATGATGCTGCCTTCAAGGAGAGCCAGAATCCCACGGGCTGAGGCATCAGGATCTGAGGGCAGATGGAATCCGTCATGGATCGCATCCTCGAGAACCTGTCGGATAAGGCTCGACCAGTCTTGGAAGATCTCACTTATTTTAAGGCGTATTACTTGGTCCTGAGCGCCCATTTCCAACGCCAGATTACCGAACCCACAACCGCTGACATGTCCTGTAGAATCCTTGGTGCTGCGTGCATAGCCGAACGCGATCTCGAACTGACGGCGAATTCGTTCTGCTGGTGGACGATTGGGGGAAAAGGCATGTCGAATGAGATAACGGCGGGTCTGTGCCCATTTCAGGTCAAGCGCATGAACCACCAGACCCTGCTTCGACTTGAAAAAGTGGTAGAAGCTACCTTTCTTGACCCCGGCGTAAACGCAGAGGTCGCTGACCCCGACTTGGTGATAACTGCGCGATTGAAGCAGACGAATTGCTCCCTCAAGTAGTCGGTTGCGTGCATCACTGGTTCGGCCCATAATGACCCTCCGTAAAATTAAACTGACCGGTCAACTATAATTTTTCACGCGATGTTTGTCAATGGTTATTATTAATATATAGATCTGAATTTAAATGGTATATAGATTCATAAATGCAATAATTTTTTGTAATGGTTGTCGGTTCAGGGCAGTTGTCGCAGCAATTTGCTCATACTGATCTGAATGAATAAGCAGGGGAGATGGTTGGGGGTATTTGAATGACAGGTTGTCATCTCAGCGGATTCAAAGGGAGATCAAGGATGGATTTTTCTTGAGTAGTGTTCGTCATGACCTATGCAGGAGACGAAGCCTATCGCCGGATCATCTGCCCTAGCTGTGAATCATCCCGATTTTCCGTTATCATGAAGATCTAAGCATTTCGGCGAAATCAATCAGTTTCCGGGCCCGGTGTTCGAACGCTGATTGGGAGGCGATATTGATGCCACGGGAGACGAGTTGTCTGCGCAAGTCTTGGTTCCCCTGAAGCTTTCGCATGGCATCTGCGAGATCCTGTGGATTATCAGGCTCAACGATGTAGGCGCTTCCGCTGTCACCGAGCCTGTGCATCACGCTGGGGACTCGACTTGCAATGACAGGTATACCCGCGGCCATCCACTCAACTAGTTTTAGCGGGGATGAAAACTGACGTTTTTCCGGGCCGCAGGCCCGGCTTATGGGTACCAGCCCAACCTGGCAAGTGGACATGATCTTCCCGATACGGTACGGTTCGGCCCAGTTCTTTAGATCGACCCGATCTTCGAGATTAAGAGTCATAACTAGTTTCCTCAGCATATTTTTATAGCCCGTCGGTCCGGACCCGAGAAGCAGTAGCCTGCCGTGAGGAACCCGGGCTAATGAATGGGCAATTGTCTCGATTCCGTTATCAGGTGAAATGGATCCCACGTATCCGAAATCATATTTTTTTTCAACGATCTGATTCGAATCCGGATATCTAGGGCATCCAGATGGGAATATCCGTGATGGTCGGGGGTAACCGGCATCAGCAAGTAACCTGTTATGATCTTCCGCAGCGCAGAGGATGCCATCGGCATATTGTAGGCGAGTGAACTCCAGTTGGCGCTGTTTGCATAGAAACTTCCTGGATTCACCGGGTAAAGCGTGTGGGTGGCGTCGAGACCAGCCACGCCACAATTGCATGTATTCGGGATACTGCCATTCAAGGATTTTGAGGGCGCCAGACGGGCACAACTTAACCCCTGATAGCTGTTCGAGGACAAGTGGTGAACGTGTCAAGATGATGTCGGGTGAACGGGTCGGCTCCATTTGAGCCCTGAAGAAGTTCCAAGCGCATGTCGCAAGGCTGTGGAAGGGTGTCTTCTTGGCTTCCTTCCCTCCCCGTGGTCGGTAATTCAGGAAATGGAGATGAGGTGATAAGGCTTGGCCGAGTCGTTGTTCTAGGTCTGTGCGACAGCTTGTAGAACTACCGGCCATCCAAAGCAGTGTGGGGCAACCTGATTCAGCGAGTGCGGCTGCGGTTCTGATGTTCTGAATAGAACTGGCCCGGAGTGGCCTTCCCGCCCGCGGATGGATCGTCGTGATAATCCATATTTTCATCATTTGGGGTTTTTCCGGTCTGAGCAGTACATAGTATTATGGGGTTGTTGCTTCTGAATGAGAAGCAGAAATCTTGAAGACCTGTTGTTTCAATGAGCTCCCGGTGTTACCAGTATTAAGGAAGCTGTCCCGAATACCACTTGAAGTGATATGGGGAATCGTTCAGGATGTGGGTCGAAATGGGTTGTTCATAGGTCTTTCGCACCCGGCACCTTAGAACGTGTGTTTCCCCTTCGATTCCAGATTGATCCAGCTTGCCGAACCCTTGAAATGGAACAGGTCGAAAATCAGTCCACAGCCCCATCGTGGGAAAGTGATTTGCCCGCCCGCCCAAAGGTGGCTTACCTGCTGGCGGATGCGGGTATCGGCTTCCGTGATTCCAGGAAGGGCTGCTCGATTCATGCACGCAGCATGGTCAGGGCATTTGAGCAGGAGGGTTGTGAGGTTGATGTCTATATCATGCGTTCCGGTCGCGGTCCAGACCATGGGTTTAAGGTCATGCGTACGGAGCAGTCTTCGTTGACACGTTGGTGGCTGCGATATATTTCAGGGAGCAGACGGTGGACCAGGAGGTTGCCATTCCTTAAATCCCCCGGGGGGGGTGATAATTGCCTCACGGCTCTGGGCTGGAAATTGTGGCAGTGGGATTATTTCCGTTACGTTTGCAGGAAATTTTCGGAGCGTCCTCCCGATCTGATTTATGCGAGGTCAGCATGGTTTGCTTGGCCTTATGCAAAGCTCAAAAATAAATTCGGGGTCCCGTTGTTGCTTGAAGTGAATGCGATTATCAGCAAAGAGAAGAGAAACCGTGGAGAAGGTGCTTTCGACTCGCATGCCCGGAGGATCGAGAAGGAATCGTTCGAATGTTCAGATCGAATATTGCCCGTGTCCGCTGAGTTGAAAGACCAGATTCTGGATTTCGGAATTAGTTCCCGTAAAATTGTTGTAACACCCAATGCGGTTGACATGGACCTTTTCCACCCCATACAGGAAACGGCTAAGTCCGGACGCGATCTGTTTGTCATTGGCGCTGCCAACAGTATGCGGGCATATCATGGGATGCTTACACTGTTGAAAGCTACACGGTTGCTGCGTCGTGATATCCCCTGCTTGAAACTGGTTTTGATTGGCGGTGGTTTTGAGTTTGAACAGATCCGACGGACGGCAACGGTCCTTGGGGTTGATGACATTACCGAATTCACCGGAGTCATCGACCATTCGGATGTTCCGGAACGGCTGCGTGAGTGTGATGTGTGTGTTGCTCCATATGAGGGTGATGAGAATCAGTACAACTGCCCGATGAAACTGTATGAATACATGAGTCTGAAAATTCCAATTGTTGCGTCGGCCTGGGGTGATATTCCCAATATTGTGCGGCACGGTGAAACAGCCTTGCTGCATGCCCCTGGAGACGAGGCTGACCTGGCACGTTCCATCAGGGAGGTGCGGGATCATCCCGGGGCGGCATGGAACCGTGCTGAACGGGCATGGTCCGAGGTCAAGTGCCACACTTGGCGTGGGATTGCCAGGGACATACTCGATTTTTGTGGTGTTTATGGGAGAGTGTGAATTCAGAATGGGAACAGAATCACAGGGATCAATCCACGGTGATACAAATGGACGTCTTTCCTCAGGCAAGGATGTATGGAGGGAACATATATTCAGAAATCTGTTGAATCCAGCTGAATTTTCAGCCTACGAAGATAAGTTGGAGGAGGAAATATGTTCGGGAGATCCCATTGAGTCGGATCCGGGAAACATTACCCGCCGGACGGAATCAGGTTGGAGCCCCTCCAGGTTTCCTGGCCACCTGCGGATTTATAATATTCTCATCAAGTCTGCCTACTGCCTTTCATTGCCCGTGGAATTCCTGATGGCCAGAATTAAAGGTCGCAAACCGCCTGCGGACTGTCCGCTTCGGGTTTTGCGTATCGTGTCGATGATCACACAGGGTGGTGTTGCCAAGGTTTGTCTCCAGAGCATCCTTGCGATGCCTGCTAAGGCGGTCAGGTATCACCTGCTGGTGTTTGGTAAGAATCCCCGTCTTACACCGGAACTTGACCAGCATCCGTATGTCAGATTGACTTACAAGAAGCTTCAGCTTTGGCCGGGGTCCTATCATTTCAAGCTTTTCTGGCATATCTTTTCTATTGCACGGATTATCCGGAAATCCCGTGCCCACCTGATCCACCTGCATGAACCCCAATTTACTCCTGTTGTGCGGATGGCCGCGATGTTGGCAGGAGGCGTGCCCGTGTGTGTCCAGTTGCACAGCGATTATACCTCTCGTCGGAATTCGATTAGGGATGAGGTGATCGAAATGACACGTCATTCCCTGAGAAAGTGCCGATTGATTGCCTGCTCGGAAACCATACGGTGTGCGGGTGAGGCGTGGCTCAGTCCGATCCGTCATCCGATTGTGCTGGTTCAGGATGGCGCAGATGACAATGTGCATGGGAAATTCGAAGACACACTTGACCAAGATCTGTCTTGTGCCTCCGGGGATCGGGTTGTGGTGGCGATGATGAGTCACCTGGTACCACTCAAGCGTATAGAGGATTTCATGCAGGGTTGTAGGCAACTACTCGATGAGGGCCGCGAGATCTATGTGATTCTGATGTCATATGGAAAGACGGGTCCGGCAAAGAGAATGAAGAGATATTTCAATCGGACTTTCAAGCCCGGGGAGGGCGAGTTCCTCTTCAAGGTTCGGAACCCTCAGCGCCTTGTGCACCGGGTGGGGATTGGAATATCCACCTCCAGCCTCGAGGGGCTTGGGCTGAATATCCTCGAATATCAGGCTGCTGGTGTTCCCGTGGTGTGTACCAACATTCCCGCCCATCGTGAAATGGTGGCCCACGGTCAGAGCGGTCTGCTTTACGAACCATGTCATGTTGACGGTCTGGTGAACTGCGTGAAACAGCTCCTGGATGATGCCGTGATACGTCAACGAATTGGACGGGCCGGTCAGGATTCCGCCATGAGACGTAAATGGACGGATACGGCCCGAAAAACCTTGAAACTTTATCAGGATATCCTGACATCAGGACCTGTCTCAGGCCCTTGAAAATAAAACTTAAAAATCAATGTTATCAGTTCTGTATATTTCAAGAGAGTCTGTTCATTTCCCGGAAATCTCATAGAACACGCTTCCCGTTGTCACCGGTTCCGTATATATTTTGGGGTGTTGGATGGTTAAACGAAGACCGGCGCCCCGGCCGAGGACTTCATTTGAAAGATTCGTCCGGGAACTGAAGATCCAGTCTCAGGGTATGATATATTGGAATATTAAAAAGCAGATGCGCAATGAAAACTGCCACAGTTTCGATAAATCCGCATCATGCATGGTTGTAGCCCGGTCTTTCGTAAAAGGCATCGGGAAGCAGTATGTTTTCTGGATGGAGGTATGTGGCCCAGATCTGGTTTCCAACGGATGGGGGGAACTGTCTGGTGATATTGAAGCCTTCCCATTTCTCAAGAAATCCTTTGCAGGTCAGGGGTTATTCTGGTGGCCAATATGAATCCCGCAATCCCTGATGGTTCAACCCGGTCGGTGAAGAAAAATCGATTTTCGTATTACCTGATCATACCGGGGTTTTTATTGGCTGTCCTGGGGGGGTGTATTGATTACACAATCGCCCCATTCAGCTTGGAACAGCTTCCTCTGGGGGAGAATCATTATACCTTGACCTCGGTTTTTCTCGGTATCCTCCTCGTTCTATACTTTCGGGTTTTATCGAGGAATCAGACCAAGTGGATGTTTATCCTGATTTTGGTGGGTTTGGGCCTGATGTATCTCTACCACGATATTGGTGGACACTGGGGACGTCGGAAAGTTATCAGCTTGTTGCTTCAAGGTCCGGCCCCTTATTTCTGGGCGGCATCCTTATGGTTTGGGATACCGCTATTGTTTCCAGAGTCACGGGAAGATTTTTGCGGTGACCGACTGTATCGATGGGCGATCGGGATGTTGGTCCTTTATAATACATTGTGCCTTGCGAGTTCACTGTCCTCAATCCAGCCGGAAACGAGCCTGTCTATCTATTGTCGTGAGCGCGGTATGCCATTTGTACTGATCTTGGCATGGCTGCGGGCAGTGGAGGCCAACATGGCATTACGTCGGTCAACGGTGTGGATGGTCTCGACTTGGCTGGGTATGGCCGTATTCATATCCGCCTGCATTTATATTCTCGATCTTGTCGGGCCCGGATCATTGCGGGAACGTTTCCACGAATGGAATTGGGTCTACGTTCGTTCCACGGATGCCGGAGAATTGATGCCCGACCGACGGATTCTGTTTCCGATGCTTCACTTTAACAGGACCGCCTATTTTGCCCTGATATCCATGTGTCTCATGCTGGTTTGGTTTACGATGGGCAAGTCCCTTGGCCGGAAATCCTATTGGATACCGTTATTTCTCTGCTTATGCAGTTTTTTTGTGATTTTCAATACACACACACGTGGCATCATTATGGCGGCGATGACGGGTTTGGTTGTCTTCACAGTTCTATATTCAAGGCGGTGTCTGTGCCTTGTATTGGGCTGCATGGTCATCACGCCTTTTTTCCTCCCCAGCAAGTATCGGAACCATCTGAAGACTATCATTCAGCCTGAGACATACCGGGTCCAAGAAGGCAGCCTGAATTCCATGAAGGCGCGGATATTGGGATGGTCATACGGGATTTCGATGGTGCGAAAACATTCCCTGACCGGCATTGGATATAGCCGGAAGATCGTTCAGGAATCCTACTCGAAGTACATTGTGGAACACGGGGACCAACGGTCCATCGAGAACCTGCAGAGTGGTCACCAGATCGTCCACATGCATAATATCTGGATCGAGACTGCGCTGGAGAGCGGCATCCCAGCAGCAGCAGCCCTTTTTTGTTTCATGCTCATTCGTTGGTGGATGTTGATCGGCTGCTTGCAGAGATCGCGCACCGGGGAACGCCTTTACTGGGCTGCGTGGGTGAGCCTTGAATGTTCCCTGTTTGTTGCTGGGCTTCTGTTCTATATGCTCAAGCATAACAGCGGGTTGTTGACTTGGTTTGTATGGATCTACCTGCTATTGCAGGCTTCCGAGCGGAGGTTTAGGAACAATGTCCGGGCGAAATCGAAACTTGTTGCGACGACTACTGTATGATGGGGATTCATGGGTCAGGATCATTTGGCCGGGAAAGGCAAGCGGACCATGATGGAAATTCCCATGGGACCGGGAAGCGGACGCTCGCTTTTCACAAAAAACATCTGATCTGGAAATCAGAATTTAAATATCTTCCATCCGGAACCATGTGAAGGCATGAGGATTTTCGAGTAGTTTCATGGTTCATTTTGAATATCTCATGCGTCCGGGGTGTCTTCCTGAGCATTGGATATTTCGTTGTCGCCGGTATTCCCGTTCAGTTGTTCACTGGATTTTTCGTGTTCGGCTTCCCTTATGGCCTCCAGGATATACCGACCCTCTGCTGCCAGTTCATGGTCGGGATATTTATTCAGATATTCTTTGAGAAGTTTCTGCCCCGATTCACTCCGGTCTAGCATCAATTCAATCCGGGCATGCAGGAAAAGTGTTGCCGGCACGCGGTGGCTGGAAGGATATTGCGCTGCAAAATCCCTGAATCCTCCGGCTATCGACTCAAGCAGTGTTGAGGGGTCCTTCCCTTCTTCTTCCGTTTGTGGTGGACGCAGAAGTTTGAGGTAACTAAGGTCCGCCTCGACCCCGGTTTTGTTGTCAGGATCCAGAGATCTGGCTTTTTCATAATCCTTGATACCCTGCATGAGTCTGGTCGGCTCCTGATTGAATCCCAGCCCTGTGAGCAGGTCGCCGCGTTTTTTCAGCAGGAAGATATCCTCAGGGTTCTCTTTCAGGCCGGCATTGAGTTTCCCGATCTTCTCTGTGTATTCCCTTACCTCTGCAAGTCGCTCGATGAAAGCCTTTGCTGTTGACGCGCCGCCGCCGAAACGCGTGGTCTCCTGACCGGATGGGTCAAGGATAATCATGGTCGGGAATGCATTGACCCCAAACTGTGTCAGCAGGTCTGTGTGAATATCGCCATCAATGTAAACAGGTATGAAATGGTCCAGCGCCTCAATGACTTTCTTCTGGGGATATATCTGGTGGACCAGCCTCTGGCAGGGTCCACACCAACTTGTCGAAAACACCGCAAAAACCGGTTTGTTCGCCTTTGCTGCCTTCACCTTGGCCTTTTTGAAATCCTGCATCCATTGATCCGGCAATTCTACCCCATGGGAAATTTCCTGAAACAAGGACAGGCAGATTGCCAAAAGCCAGAAACCCCGGTTGTAACCACCTCGGGTCACGCCTTTATTCCCCCTCCCAAATTTCCGTATCATTGATCTGGTTTCCTTCCATCGTCTTGCAGGGATCCCGATGATCTGGAATCTCCACCCTGTAATTATCACCGGCTTATCATTACGTACCCGTGCACATCCCCCAAGACAGCATTTCCCGCCTAGATGATTGGCCCGTTGGCGGACGTTGGTGTCGACAGCCCCGGCTTGAACCCAAATTGTATATATTCATGTATATAATATCCAATAATATATGTCGGGGGATGTTAATCGGAACAAGTGGTATCTGAAATTGGGCTATTTCGTAAATCGTGGGCCATTTGGTTTTTTGGGTGCCAAGAGACCATTGCACGCTTACTTCGTGCTTAATTAAAATGTAATTACTTCACCCAGATATACACCGACTTGGCCGTTCGACCCAGGCCCCGCATTGAGCAGTGAGGCCTTCAGTTCAATCTGGTTTTGAGTATCATCGATTTTTGGGTTGAGGGGCAGGACCAGCGCCTTGAAGTTCCGTCTAGAGTCCGGCAGGTAGACGAGATTCGATCCATGGGTGTTAAGATCGAGTTTCACGACAGGCCAAGCCCCGTATTCCTCATGGTCATAACCCTGAGCGGTAATGATCATAAAGCAAGGCCGGTTGCCGATTTGCAGTTTCCTTCGACCCGTCGACTTATGGTCGAGAAGCAGATCCAGTTTTTTCTTTCCCGCCGGAAGCGAAAGTTGGACGCCATTTCCCATCCGGTCAGTCCATTTCGAGACATGATTCAGGGATTCAATGTATTGATATTTTAACGGATGACTGGTTGATTGCATGGCTTGTGCTGATGTCTCCAAAAGATCGCCGCGGTTCTCCCTGATGGAATACTGGATCAACATCGAAAGGCGTTCGGGATCAGAACCAACCAGTTCGTGACGGGAGGAGACCGCATTTTTTAGAGCATCGATGTTGTCGGAGCGGGTCGGGCCGGGGGGCGTAATCAGCATTAGCCAGTTCCAGTAATCCAGATCCTGAAAATATGGGCTTTCAGGTGACCTGAACAGCCGGCTTAAGCGGGTTAGGGGATCCCCTTCGTTTTTATCAAAAGGCTCAACGATTTCGTCGATGGCCGCTTCCAATGCCGAGGGATTTAGTTTGTCAAGTCTGCGGTATGAATAGGCCGCCCATGGGTATTGTCCCGTTTTCAGCCATGCCTTAAGCAGATATTGGAGCGAGAGGGTGCTGCGGGGGTATTGCCTCAGGAAATGATTAAGGATCCATGTTGCTGCTTCAGGTCTGCCCGACTCAATTAGGGCATGGCTATAAGCCATCTTGTAAGGTGGTAGTTTCCCACCCCATGACTCCATCTTTTCAAAATGGTTGGTTGCCAACCCCCAGTTTTCAACCGTAATGGCCGATAGGGCCTGCAGCCAAGCCAACCTGATTGCAGCGGGATGTGCAGTCGTGATACGAACAGACTCGATCTGCCCCTGGAACCTTTTCAACTCAGTCGGAATCTCGAGAGGGCTGGATTCGCGATACTGAGTTCGAATCACCCACCATAAGGCATCCAAATCGAAGCCATCGTGTCTGAGGATTGATCGAGCAGCCTCGAGGATACCCGGATCCGACGGCTGTTTTGATGTCGCCGCCAACTCAAGCCTTAATTTGCGTGCCCGGGGGGCCAGCTCTTGGATGTCTTCGGAGAGTTCAAGCAATGAATCGACATCGCTCTCGGCCAAGACGGATTGCCTGACATCACGGTAGTGGAAACGGGCCCTATTGAAGGTTTCAGAACTGAACCCGGAGAGTTGCTCCGCAAAGTCAGGGTATTTCAGGATCAACTGTTGGGATTGTCTGAGAGCATCGGCATAGCGATGGGTATTACGCAGATAAATAAGCCGGTTGGATTGGAGTTTGGCACGTATCGATGGGAAGGAAAGCAGGGAGGTCACGACAATCACGATAACTACGCAGCCGGAAATGAACCAGGTGAGGAATTTCTTCATGTCAGCCCGACTCCTGTTCCCATGCCAGTCTGTTTACTACCATGTTCTCCATGCCGATGTCATGCAGAATGCGGCGTATTCAGGACTCCACCCATGTATTATTCCCATGCTTTCATACATCTTAGCGGGGCTTGCGGTCAGGACGGATTGAAAGCGTCAGCCCTTGGTTCCGGTAGGATATCCCTCCCGTTCAGATCGCAAGTGACGGAAGGGTAGCTGCTCACCACCCTTGACATAATTCATCCCAAGCATGTTAATCGAACCTCCGGTCCATGGAATCCGGGTTGGAAATCGAATCGAAACCGACCCCGGAGGTGGAACGAGGGGCTTCTGCCCGCAGCCGGATTGCCGCAGCCCTATCGGATGGATCAATGATCGAAGTCCGGAATCTGATCAAATCATATGGCTCAAACCAAGTGGTTGACGGGATCTCCTTTAGGGTCAATGAGGGAGAGATCCTTGGGTTTCTGGGGCCTAACGGTGCTGGCAAGTCGACCACGATGCGGGTTCTGGCGGGCTTTACACCACCCACACGGGGTGAAGTCCGTGTGGGTGGGCATGATATCTGCCGTGCGTCGGTTCAAGCTCGGCGACTCATTGGCTATCTGCCCGAGAATATCCCGCTTTACCGGAATATGTCAGTCCGGCCCTATCTCGAGTTCATGGCCGAGATCAAGATGTTGTCCGGTGTGAAACTCCGGGAAAGCGTCGATCATGTTCTTGTGGAAACGGGTTTGCAGGAGGTTTCCATGAGGCGCATTGGGAACTTGTCCAAGGGGTTTCGCCAGAGGGTTTGTCTGGCGCAGGCTCTTTTGGGTGATCCACCGGTCCTGATCCTTGATGAGCCCACAGTGGGCCTCGATCCCCGGCAGATCAGCGAGGTCCGCGGACTGATTCGGGAGATGGCGGGCAAGCGTACCGTGATTTTGTCCACGCATATTCTTTCTGAGGTTTCCATGACCTGCGGGAAGGTCATCATCATCAATCGGGGCCGAATAGAGGCACAGGGTAGCCCTGAAAGTCTGGTGACCGGCTTCAGGGATGCACGATTTATTCTGGCGACGGTCAGTGGCGCCGCCGATTCCGTGATCTCGTCTCTCAGGAAGGTCGCTGGGGTGGCGGATATAACTAGGGAATGCGTTAGCGGTCCTGAAACTGCAGAATACCGTATTTCCCTTAAGGGCGGGAGGGATATCCGTTCCCAAATTGCAGCCACTCTGGTTGGGGAGGGGTTCATGCTTCATGAACTACAATCTCAGGGGATGACGCTTGAGGATGTATTCTTGCGTGTCATTACACGTCAGCAGACGGAGAGTGATAGTTGATGCGTGGTTTCTGGCCCATCTACAAAAGGGAATTGGGAGAACTATTCCATGCGCCTGGAACATATATCGTCTTTGCCCTAATTTATCTTATCATGGGTTTGATTTTTAACAATATGATGATCGAGTTTTCGGATTTGTCAATGGATGCCGTTCGTGGAGGCATGTTCGGTCAAACCAAGCCCCCCAACGCTACCGATGAATTGGTTCGGGCATCTTTTCTGGTCATGAACTCGCTGATCATGTTCATGATACCCATTCTGACAATGGGCATGATTTCTGAAGAGAAGTCATCAGGAACATTTGAGTTGCTTGCAACCTGCCCCATTGGTGAAGGCGCAATTCTGACTGGAAAATATCTTGCATTACTGACGCTTGGACTCGTGTTCGTGATCCTGACATGGATCTACCCACTCCTGGTTTGGTGGGTCGGCCGAGAAAACGGATCTCTTCCCGAGTGGCCGATCGTTTTCAGTTGTTCCATCTCCATGGCTTTGGTTTTTGGTGCGTATGCCGCATTCGGCCTGATGGCTTCATCATTCACGGAGAACCAGATTGCGGCAGCGGTAATCACCCTCGTCGGCATTCTGATCTGGAACATACTTGGCGCTTTCAGGCTGTTCGACAATGAGATCATTCGGATGGTTCAGCAGGGAATCTCGGTTCATGCTCACTCGGAGAATCTTGTCAAGGGCGTGCTGCTGCTCAAGGATTTCATGTTCTTCATCCTTTCTGCATTCTTTTTTCTCTTTATTGCGGAAAGAACCATCGAGGCAAGACGCATGAGGATATGAACCCAATGAACATGGACGACAGACCCATTCGTTCGGTTAATCTTGGGCACTCGGTGCATGTTTGCATCTATTCGATAATGGTTCTTGGAATATGTATCGTGATTTACCTTTTCTCAAGCGAATATACACGCTCTGTCGACCTGACATCACAGCAGCTATACAGCCTTTCTCCTGCAACCCGGAACTACCTGAAAACACTGGAAGAAGATGTTCGAATAACCATTTTTACACGGAAAATGGAGCAGTATATCGAACTGATGAGAATTTACAACCGCGAAACAGATCGTCTGGATTGGGAATTTCCGGATGCATTGCGGGATCCAGTAAAGGCGCAACAGGCGGGTGAGCGGGTTCAGAATGGTGAAATGTTCGTTACTTCTGGTGACAATTCCAAGCGTATGGCTGTCGGCGAACTTGCCCAGGATTATGAGAACCGACTCACCAATGCAATTGTTGGGGTGACCCGCACGGACAGGCCCAGGGTTTACTTCCTGACAGGGCATGGCGAGGTCTCCTATATTCCGCAGACGTCAAGGTCGTCGCCGGATAGACAGGTTTCCTCACTTGCGGCTTTCCGTAAGCTATTGAACGAGCGTGGCATCGAAACATCGCCGTTGGAACTGGCGCGGCTGGGATATATTCCGGAAGATGCAACACTTGTTGTGATGGCAGGCCCGAAAAGTGACATTTTGCATGCCGAGACCCTTGCACTTCGTGAATATCTTGCAGGTGGCGGCAAGTTTTTGCTGCTGTTGAATACAATGTCAGGAAGCTACACGAAGGGATTTGAGCAGCTCGGTGGGATGCTCCGTGAATATGGTGTCGGGATCACTCGTTCGTGGATTGTCGACGGGTTCTCCGTGAATCAGGGCTTGAGTCCGATCAAGCCGCTGCTCATGGGTTTTTCACCCGATCACCCAGTGACGAGGGATTTGGCCACGCTTGACACCCAGCGTTTCCCCCTAAACAATCCGTCGCGTGTCCTTACGGTCGATGAGGACAGGCATCCCCAGTGGGTTGTGACGACCCTCGCT
>CAYYNQ010000052.1:0-36471 GCA_964473105.1 uncultured Candidatus Sumerlaeota bacterium
CATCCCCTGCACCTTCTTCCCCTCCTCCTCGTCCGCTGCCGCTTCCGTTCCTTGCTTCTTCCCCGCACCCCCCTGCATCCCCTGCATCCCCGGCTTCCCCTTCATCCCCGGCATCATGTAAGGGGAAAAACCAGCTCCCCACGGGTTCATACTGGTATCCGCAGCCGCAGATGTGGTGGCCCAGGCCTGATCACCGCGATCCTCCATCTCATCCATACCCCAGTTGGCGGGATCGAGTGCTTCATCCAGAAGTGGGTTCTCCTCCGTGTCCTCCTCGATGTGTTCATAAAGGTCAAAATTCTGGAGAAAGGAATAACCCTGCAGCCAGACCTTGGTAATCTCATTGATTTCCATCCCCTCCGCCATCTCAAGAAGGTCATTCAGGTTATGCAGCTGTTCATAGGCAAAATAGACCTTCGCCTCATCAAGGGGATTAAGCGGAATCGTCTCAACCTCGATATCAAGAATGTCATAGAGCAGGGTCTCATCCAATGTCTTGTTGAATATGGTGACCGGCCGATCCTCCGGCATCAGGTTGACGATCAAGTTGGCTGTTGCGAGCTTGTAGAAGAGCGGGACAAAATCACCATATTTTTTCAGGCCTTGCGCAGTCTTCACGCTAATACCAACGCGGGAAAGACGCCTGTTATAGGCTTTCAGTGTTGCCTGATAGGTACTGTTTCCCTGGGGCAAAGAGGCGAGAACATCGTGTTCCTCATCGATCGATTTCAGGCGATCCCACAATTCCCCGGTGTTGGTCTCAAGACCATCCGGCAGCCGTGTCCGATAGCGCCAACCGTTTTTATGGAGGAATGACATCCGCGTTATCTCGCTGGATGATCTCGAACGCAACTCCTCAATTTCCGCCATCAACAATTTCTTCTGGCCCTCGATGTTATCGCCAATAATTCCGATCCATTTGTCGAACTTCAATCCGCCAATTTCCTCCGCCGACATCCCCGGTGGGGCGTCAACCTTGACCGAGTCAAGTTCAGGACTCACGAAGACGGCTGGCACGGCCAGTTGCAGGTGGTTGATCCCGCTGGAAAGATCGCCCAAAAGCTCGTCCGTGGTTTTTTCATATTCCTTGAGCTTGGCCTGAGGCGTGGTTTTCAGCCCCCGGACCTCACGGACCAACTCTTCATACTCGACCTTGGCCCCCTTGTAACTTCGCGCACTCGGGGCAAAGATGAAATAATGCAGCCCGAATACCAGGGCGATCGTGATAACCGTCCCAATGACAATCTGTTCGCGTTTACCAATGGTCATCATGCACCTCGGTCCCAAGACATCCTGAACCCGTGGTTCAGAGGCAGATTTTCACCCTTCCAAGCTTGATACCGGAACGTTTGGGTGTCAACAGGAATCAAGCATTTTTAAGCCCGAGTTCCCTCAATCGCATCTCATCCCGGCGCCATCCGGGCCTGACCTTGACCCACAACTCAAGGTAGACCGGCCGACCGGTCATCCGCTCAATCTCCTGCCGGGCGGAACGCCCGATCAACTTAAGCATACGCCCCCCCTGGCCGATCAGGATGGGCTTGTGGGCCCTGCGCTCCGTCATGATCTCGACACGAATCAATATCTTGCCCGGTCGGTCCTCCTCAAAACTCTCTGTGTGCGTCGCGGTTGCATAGGGAACCTCCCGGCCGAGATGACGGAACAACTGCTCACGAACAAGTTCGGCAGCAAGAAAACGCATGTCCCGGTCGGTCACCTGCTCGGGATCATATAACGGGGGGCCCCCGGGAAGATAACGGGCAAGCGCACCAAGAAGCTGGTCGACGCCATGACCCGTTCGTGCGCTGATGCTGAACCGTTTCTCATAAGGCAGCACCTCATGCCCCGACGGTCCGGCACCGCCCCGCGCCAAGTCAATCTTGTTCCAGACAAGCCATGTTGGCAGGACATGCTCCCGGATCATCTCCGCGGTGAACTCGTCGGGTGCCTCGGCGGCATACCGGGCATCCCTCACATGCCAGATCACGTCACAACCCTTGAGCCCGGCACGCGCATTATCCATCAGGGCCTCGTTCAACCTGTCACCCGGTTCATGCAACCCGGGCAAATCGACAAAAACAGCCTGCAGGATTGCATCGGTATAAATGCCGCAGACCTTTTGTCGCGTGGTATTCGGACGGTTGGACGTAATGGATATTTTCTGGCCAACCAGACGGTTCACCAGCGTGCTTTTGCCGACATTGGGTGCACCCGCAAGCCCGACAAACCCAACCCCCTGAAGATTACCTGGTTCCATAGGTAACGCCTGATTCCCCGGCACCCGGATCATGCCAGATGATTCATGAGCTGCTCTTCCTTTTTTCTCATGATCCGTTTCTCGGATCCGGTCCCATGATCATGACCGAGCAGGTGAAGCAATCCGTGCACAACCAGACAGGTCAAATGGGTCCGTCCATCCACTGCGCGCGCGCGCGCAGCAGAACGTGCTGCAGGCAGGGATATGACAATATCACCCAGCGCTCCGGCTGGCGGGGCCTTGCCCGGTTGCAATTCATGCAGCGGGAAGGACAGGACATCGGTGGATGTATCGATGTTTCTCCACCGGTTGTTCAACCGCCGGATGACCGCGTTATCACACAACAACAGGCTGAGTTCATGTTCTTCACCCAGCCTCAACATCCGTGCGGCGTGACCCAGACGGTCGATCGCATGGACCTTCATGGATGAGGCATAGGCACCAAGCCTTCCCCTGAGGCTGCATTGAACCAAGGGTCGACCAAAAGACATTATGAGGGGATATCAGCAGTGTCGGATGTCGGGGCATCCTGCTGGATACCAACGGACCCTGACAAGGGTTGTGATACCGGTTGCGGGCCGGCCGGCCCGGGGGACATGTCGGGTGTTGTCCCGGTCGTGGCCGCATCCAGACTGGCCAGTCCCAAGCGGGCGAGTTGCGCGATCCGCTGGTCGGGAAATTCCCTGATGATCTGTTCAAGCAGGGAGCGGGTCCTGTTCCTGTCCTTTTCGTGGTAAAATTCTGCGAGTTGCATCATGACCTGGCTTTTCCTGGGGCTCATTGGGAAATCCCGTACGAGTGAATCAAGATGCTCACGGGCCTGGTCCTTTTCCCCCCATCCGTACTTCATGTGCGCCATGATCATGGTCGCCTCAATCTTTTCATCCGCACTCAAAAGACCTTCAATGCGCTCATCAAAGCGGGTCATGACCTTCCCGTATAACTGTTCGGCCTCCTCGACATTCCCCAATTCCTTGAGGAGTCCGGCCTCCGCATAACGCATGTTGTCAGCGGTGTCTGAATCCGGATGATTCCCGATGTACTCACGGACAACAGCAAGAAGCGCCGCCTTGTCCTCCTTGTAAACAGAGTCCGCAAGATGCTGGAAAAGAACCCCGTGCTCCTCCTCTGTCACGGCCGGATCCCGGAGCCTCCCCATAATCAGATCCCTGGCTTCATCGATCAGTTCGCTTTCAATATACAAACGGATGATCTGCCGCTGCATGGCCGCCCTCGCCTGTAAAGACGCCAACCTCAAGGTGTCCGACGTCTTCAGTGCATACTGCAGCGCCTCATCCTTCCTGCCTTCCTGCCAGTATGTTGCGATGATGCCCTGACTGGCTTGGTAACCCAGTGGCGAACCGGGTGACCCTTCTGCCTGGATTACCGTCTCGAGCTGATCGTGTGCACGGTTGAACTGGCGCTCCTGCAGGTAACACTGTCCCAGTAAAAGCCGCGCCTGAGGGACCAGCTCACTTTCAGGGAACTTTTTGATCATGTCCTCCAGGATCATCGTGGCGACATAGACATCCCGCTTCTGGTTGAGTTGGACGACCGCATCCTCAAGCATGGATTCAGGCGAACCACCCCCACACCCGATCTGGGCCAACAGTAGTAGGCACAGCAGAAACCGCCCCGGACGAGTCCGGGCGCATCCATTGTTGATGTTCCCCGATAGCATAGCCCCGATAGATTACACATCCCTGCCCAGAAATGTCAAATCCCATTGTATCTTGCGGATTTCAAACCTAGAATGAGGCATTCAACGTGACGACTGGAACCCGGGCAATCTCCCTTGCTCCCGTGGATCCGGTACGTTGTCTTCAAATCCGGCACGCGGGCACCCGCACCGGGTAAGGATGGATCCAGATGATCGACATCAAGCTGATTCGGGACAGCCCGGACCTGTTGAAACGGGCCGTTAAATCGAGATCAATGGACATTGATATTGACAGGCTGGTCGAGCTGGACAAGGAACGAAGATCCCTGATCGCCGAGACCGAGAAACTTGCGGCTGAGCGAAAGAGGATCAGCGGATTAATCGGTCCCAAGATGAAGGCTGGTGAAAATACCGACGCGGAAAGGCAGCAGGTCAACGAGATCAAAACCACCATCAGTCGCATGGAGGAACAACTGGACTCAACCGTCGGGCAATTCAACGATATGGTCCTCACGATTCCCAATACACCCCATGCAACAACACCGGCCGGCAGGAACGAGGAAGACAACAGGATCCTGGGCCAAACAGGAACCCCCCGCGCATTCGACTTCGCCCCCAGGCCCCACTGGGAGATCGGGGAAAACCTCGATATCCTCGACAGTGCACGGGCTGTCAAGACCAGCGGATCAGGCTTCTATGCACTCAAGGGAGCAGGCGCCAGACTTGAGCGCGCGTTGATCAACTGGTTCCTTGATGTCCATGTGAATGAATACGGCTATACCGAGATTCTGCCCCAACACCTCGTCAACAGCGCGACAATGACAGGAACCGGGCAGCTACCCAAGATGGCCGAGGACATGTACCGGATAGAGGGTGACGACCTCTGGCTGATCCCAACCGCGGAAGTGCCGGTGACCAACCTTTACCGTGATGAAATTCTGCCTGCAGACAAGCTACCACTCTACCACTGTGCATGGACGCCCTGTTTCCGGCGTGAAGCGGGTAGTTACGGCAAGGAAGTCCGCGGCATCACCCGAGTACACCAGTTCAACAAGGTTGAGATGGTTAAATTTGCAAGCCCGGAAACCTCCTATGATGAACTGGAATCACTCCGTGCCCAGGCCGAGTCTCTCCTGCAACGACTTGGGCTGACCTATCGCACAGTTCTGCTCTGTAGCGTTGACATCAGTTTTGCGGCGGCCAAATGTTACGATCTTGAAGTCTGGGCACCGGGCATGGATGCCTGGCTGGAAGTCAGCTCCTGTTCCAACTTCGAGGCGTTCCAGGCCCGACGTGCAAACATTCGCTACCGTCCCGGTGCGGATGCCCGGCCCGAATTCCCGCACACACTGAACGGTTCAGGACTGGCGCTTCCACGGACCGTCATCGCGATCCTTGAAAACTATCAGCAGGCTGATGGCAGTGTTGTCATACCCGAGGTCCTGCAGCCCTGGATGCAGTGCGAAGTCATACGCTGAGTCCTGATTCGTTTCATCCATTTTTTCATTGTTGACTTGTATCCTGTTTCGGGTGAGAGTTGCCATGTATCCCCGGTGAGGAAAATTCCGGCCATGACAGGATAAGTAAGAGGCATCCGCCTACGGGATTGTTCCGGTATCAGTGGCCGGGCGTGACAGGGGGCGGGGCTTTCACGACCTGTGCAGGCAAAGATCAAAAATATCTCAATGGGTTACATATCATGGCCGGCATCAGACCATTCGTTGCAACACGTTTCAACGCGTCGTTCAACGGAAACCTGGCAGACCTTCTCACACCGCCCTATGATGTAATCAACTCCCAGTTACAGCAGGATCTTCTGGAACGTCATCCAAATAATCTGGTCAGGATCGATTTCGGGAAAATCAATCCTGACGATTCCGATTACAACAACCGTTATACACGCGCTGCGACCCTCTGGAAGGAGTGGAAGCAGTCGGGGATCCTGCGGGATGATCCCGTCAAGTCCTACTACGTCTATGAACAGGAATTCCCCCTCCCAGCCGGTGGAACAGCCCGTCGTCGCGGCTTTTTTGCTGCCGTGAAGATCGAGGATTTCTCGGAAGGTGGGATCCGGGCCCATGAACATACCTTTGATGGGCCCAAAGCAGATCGTTTCCGCCTGACTGAATCCACCCATGCCAATCTCAGCCCAATTTTCTGCCTCTTTGACGAGAAGGAGGCCAGGGTTGACCGACTTCTCCATGACGGTATCCATCGACAGGATCCCGTGCAGACCACAATCGACGGGATCATACACCGACTCTGGTTGCTCACCGATACAGAAACCTGTGGCGAGATCACCCATCTCATGCACAACCGAACACTCTTCATCGCCGATGGCCACCACCGATATGAGACCAGCCAGACTTACCGTAAACACATGCATAATGTGGACGCAAATCCCGATGGGAATCAGCCCTATGACTATACACTGATGTATCTCAACAATATCCACGATCATGGCATGACCATCCTGCCAACCCACCGCGTGCTCAGCCGGGAAATCTGCATCGGGGTTGTACCTGACAAAGGCATCGATGATCTCGCTTCATACTTCACGGTGGAACAGGTCGGGATAAATCACGAGGAACTCGAGACCGAGGCTGTACGCCTCACAGACATGCTCGAGAAATCCGGCCGGGAGACGATATCATACCTGATGATCCTGCCCGGCTACCGCATCTGGATGCTGCGAATGAGACCCCGGGCCAGCCATGATGAGATGATCCCGCTGAAAAATCTGTCCGCCCCCGTGAAGAAGCTTGATGTCACCATCCTCCACCATTATGTCATCAACCGCACCTATCTTGGAAAGCCGGACCTCGAACTGGATCATGACGACTGTGAATATGTCAAGGACACGCTGGATGTATTGAAACTAATGGGCGGCAACCGTTACGGCGCGGCATTTTTGATGAATCCCACACGGTTGAAACAGGTCTGCGAGATCGCAGCTTCAGGATTGCGCATGCCCCATAAATCCACATATTTTTATCCCAAGCTAGTCACGGGTCTCGTGATGCGTGACATGCACGGGCCCTGGTAATGCCCGGGCTGGCACAATTCGACCCGAAAGGGCACTGCAGGACATGGACACAACCCATATCACAACAGGTGCAACGGACCAGATATCATGACGGACCTTTTCAACCCGAATGCAAATCCTGAAACCCGTTCCACAAATGAAGGGGCCGGTGGCCAGCCACTCGCCGAGCGCATGCGCCCCGCCACCTTCGAGGAATTTGTCGGCCAGACAGACAAGGCGGGGCCGGACAGCCCGCTGAGGGTAATGCTCGACCAGAATTCCATCCCTTCACTGATCTTCTGGGGTCCACCCGGTTGCGGGAAAACCACACTCGCACGGCTGATAGCAGGAATTACCGACAACGATTTCCAAGCCCTCAGCGCCGTGACCTCGGGAATCCGCGATGTAAGGGATATCATCGAGGTCGCCCGACAACTCAGGCAGGCAAGCCAGCGGGGCACCCTGCTGTTCATCGATGAAATTCACCGGTTCAACAAGTCGCAGCAGGACGCATTCCTGCCCCATGTCGAGGACGGAACTATCACATTGATCGGCGCCACCACGGAGAACCCTTCGTTTTCAATCATCGCGCCGCTTCTCTCACGTTGCCGTGTCGTGTCCCTGTGCCCGTTGAATACTGGGGACATTGTCCTCCTGTTGAACCGGGCCATGACGGATCCAGAGCGGGGGTTCGGGAATCTCGGCATCGGGTTGGAGGATGGTTTCCTGGAAAAGGTCGCCGGACTGAGTGATGGGGATGCACGCAGGGCCCTGGGACTGCTTGAGGAATGTGTCCTGCTCATGAAGGGAGGCATCCAACGGGACGGGGGGTCGCAAGCATGCCTCATGGATGCAGGCATCCTGAAACAGGCGCTGAACAGGGATCATCTGGTTTATGACCGTGGCGGGGAAGAACACTTCAACCTGATCAGTGCATTTCACAAGAGCATGCGGGCATCCGACCCGCAGGCCACGATTTACTGGCTGTTCAGGATGCTCGAAGCAGGCGAGGATCCGCTCTGGATCGCAAGGCGTATCCTGGCCTGTGCCAGCGAGGATGTTGGGATGGCTGATCCCACCGCCATCCAGGTCGCCGCGGCGGCCTACCAAAGTTACCAGGCAATTGGAATGCCCGAAGGCGAGCTACCGCTGGCCCAGGCGGCAATCTACATCGCGACTTCACCAAAAAGCAACAGCGTGAACATCGCCCGGGAAACAGCAAAAGGCGCCGTGCGTGAACACGGCTCAATCCCGGTTCCATTGCACCTGCGTAATGCCCCGACCTCCCTCATGAAGGAAATGGGTTGTGGGATCACTTATCACTATGACCACGACCACCCCAACCATTTCTCCGGCCAACCCTGCCTGCCGACCCAACTGGGCCAAGCCAGGTTTTACAAACCCGGGTCATTCGGCTTCGAGAAGGATATCCGCAAACGCATGGAATGGTGGGACCAGAGGCGAAAAAAACCAGCAAACCCCGACAAGGCCGAGGATTCCTGACAGCGGGAAATCGCATCTCCATCTGCATTTTCATGCTGAAACCTGCGTAATCAGCGAAGCATTGCCCGAACCCGGCGAATCATCTCTGGATCGGAAAACGCCGGTGGTCGTGATCGTTCCCGTCATCAAAATTCCCTGCCACCTGAAAATGACTGGATCGATTACGATTACTGTATCATGACCTACCAGCCTCCGGTTTTTGGGGTACCACCCCGGATGCCGGATGACCCCCCGGCCAGAACTTGGTATCATGCCCCATGATGGATTCCATGAAGGCCCCAAAAAAGACCGGACTGTCCAGCTATCGTGTTTTCCGGCGGATTTATCCCTGCCTCTGGCAATACCGCATCTTACTCCTGTCCGGGTTTTTCTTCCTGATCCTCACCAACTATATGGAAGTTCGGCTCGCGGTCCTGATCGGCAGTGGGACCGATATCCTCCGCACCAGCCTGGGCCCTTTTTATACACTGCAAAAGAACCTGCTGAATGTATTTCTGCTGCTGGTTGTCGGACTGGGGATGGGGATGGCCGTCACCCGTTTCTGGATGCGCCGCCTGATCATCGGCGTCTCCAGACACGTGGAATACAATTTCCGCAATGATTTCTTCCTTCACCTCCTTCGCATGCCCTCCTCGTTTTACGACCGTTACCGGACAGGCGACCTGATGTCCCGTGCAACCTCGGACATGGATGCAGTCCGTGTTGTACTCGGCCCTGCAATCATGTACATCGCCAACACCATGACAATCCTGCCGATGACAATCTTCCAGATGATCAATATCTCCCCGAAACTGGGAATCATCTGCATGCTTCCGCTGTTGTCCGTCGCGCCATTTTTCTACCTGTTCAAGAAACACATTCATGAAAGGTTCACTCGCACCCAGGAACTGATGAGTGACATCTCCTCCAACATCCAGGAGAACCTTTCGGGAATCCGGGTCATCAAGTCCTCCGCCCGCGAAGAGGAGTTCGGTAGATCGTTCAATGAAGTCTCCGAAGAATACGTCGAGGCCAATCTGGCACTGGCCAGAATCAACTGCATCTTCATGCCGGTGCTCGGCTTCATCGTGTTCCTCTCGGTGCTGCTGCTGTTGTGGGTCGGCGGCATCCTGATCACCCGGGAAGCGCTGACCCACGGGGAGCTGGTCACCTTCTTCCTGCTGCTTATGGCCAGCGTCTGGCCAATCATCGCGGTGGGCTGGGTCCTCTCACAGATTGAACGCGGCTCGGCATCCATGAAAAGGATCGAGTCCGTTTTTCAGGAATCGGTTGATGCGCAAACCCCACAGGTTTCCCTTAACCCGCCGGGGGCCACCGGCCCCATTCCCGACATACATCGTATGCGTGGTCACATCACATTCCGGGGCCTAACATTCAGTTACAACCCTGAAAGCGGCCCGGTGCTGCGGGATGTGGATATCGAAATTCAGCCGGGACAGATCATCGGCCTGACCGGGCCGGTTGGTTGCGGCAAATCTTCGTTCGCCGCTCTGCTCGCGCGGCGTTACAGCCCCCCGGCCGGCACATTGATGATCGACGGCCGTGACATCCTGGAATGGCCCATCGGGGAATACCGGCGCCAGGTCGGCATGGTCGACCAGGAACCCTTCTTGTTCAGTGACACAATCGCATCCAATATTGCATACGGTCTCGACCCGGGGATCTCGCTGAGCGGGGAGGCTCCCCGCCCACGATCCGCTACCGGTCAACACCTGCGACACGCTGCAAAAATCGCGCAGCTTCATGGACAAATCGAGGAATTCCCGGACGGTTACGAAACCATCCTGGGAGAACGCGGAATCAATTTGTCCGGCGGACAACGCCAGCGTACGGCACTGGCACGCGCATTAGCCGGCGACCCTCGGCTGCTCATTCTCGACGATGCACTGGCCGCGGTCGACACCCAGACCGAAGAAGCCATCCTTCAGGGCCTCAGGGAATTCCTCGGCGGCCGGACAACAGTCCTGATATCACACAGGATCTCGACCGTGTCACTGGCACACCAGATCGCCTATCTTGAGGATGGCCGCATTCTGGAGACCGGGACCCATGATGAACTGCTGCGAAGGAAGGGGCGTTACTGGAAGCTTGCGCAACAACAGCAGCTCGCCGATGAAATAGAACGAACCGCCTAGTGACATCTCAGACCATGAAAATTCTTAAACAGGCCCTGGAACCCGATAATGTCAAAAAACACAGACATCTGGATCACCGCCTGATTGGAAGGCTCTGGAAATACCTGCATCCCTACCGGCGCTGGGTCTGCCTGACACTAGCCATGTCCCTGGTATCGGGTGGTCTGCGCATCCTGCAGCCGTTGTTTGCAAAACGAATCATCGACGTGGAGATTGCCGGTCGCGATCTCCATGGACTATTCATGATGTCCATGCTCCTGCTGGGAGTTGTCCTCATCCAGGTCCTCGTGGATATCTTGTTCACGTTCACCAGCGCCTGGATCGGCCAACATGGGATGCATGACCTCAGACGTGAGCTATTCAGGCGCGTGCTGTCCCAGGACATCTCCTTTTTCGACAAAAACCCGATCGGCCGGCTGATTACACGCCTGACATCGGATGTCGGAACACTGAATGAGCTCTTCTCATCGGGTGTTGTGACAATCCTCAGCGACCTCATGGTCATTATCGGGGTCCTTATACTGATGTTTTATCACAACGTCACCCTGACATGCGTCGTTCTTTTGTGTACGCCCGTGATTCTCGTGGTGGTGGTGCTCTTCCGAAACCACTCAAGAAAGTGGTACCTTGAGACAAGACGCCGGCTGGCGACAATGAACACCTACCTGCAGGAAAACGTCACCGGCATGCGTACGGTCCAAATGTTCAACCGTGAATCAGCCAACGGCCGCACCTTTCATGACCTGAACCGGGAATACCGTGACTCGAATATCAACACGATCAACGTGTTTGCACTCTTCTTCCCGACCATCGCGCTGCTCGGGATGCTGGTCGTGGGATCAGTGACCTGGGTCGGTGGCAGACAGATTCTGGCTGGTCGCGGATTGGGAATTCCCGCCATGACCTATGGCGAACTTTTCTTGTTCATCCAATGCGTGCACATGCTTTTTCACCCAATTCGCGCCCTCTCGGAGAAATACAACCTGCTTCAATCCGCGATGGCCTCATCCGAACGGATTTTCAGGCTCCTGGACACGAACCCGGCCATTGCCTCGTCACCCGACGCGGAAAACATCAGGGAAATCAGGCGGGAAATCCGCTTCAGCAAAGTCGATTTCTCCTATGTCCCTGGCAAGCCAGTAATCAGAAACGTCACGTTCGAGGTCCAGCGGGGTCAGAACATCGCCGTCGTGGGCACGACTGGCGCCGGAAAATCGACCCTGATCAACCTGATGACACGTTTCTACGAGGTTGATTCCGGGCATATTCAAATCGATGGGACAGACCTGCGCAAGATCGATCTCAAGAACCTCAGGCGGCTCTATGCCGTCGTGCTTCAGGATGTCTTCCTCTTTTCCGGATCCATCGCGGATAACATCCGCGTCTCATGCCCCGGAATGAGTGATGAACATATCTGGAAAATCCTGCAGGAGGTCAACGCCGCTGATTTCGTCTCTTCACTCGAGGGCGGATTGCAGGCACGGGTTTCCGAACGCGGAGATACGTTCTCAACCGGACAGAAGCAACTGCTTGCCTTTGCACGGGCGCTTGCAGCCGACCCCCAGGTCCTGATCCTGGACGAGGCGACGGCCAACATCGACACAGAGACGGAAAAGCTGGTCCAGGATGCAACCCATCGACTCCTGAAAGACCGGACAGCACTGGTGATTGCACACCGGCTGTCGACAATCCAAAGGGCGGATAAAATACTGGTCATGCATCACGGCCATATCCATGAGAGCGGAACACACAAGGAACTGCTCGGGAGGAACGGGATTTACCAGAGGCTCCATACGATGCAATATCGCCAGGAAGCGGTGTCTTTCTGACAACCCGCTTCATGATTGCAACCACGAAAAATACCGGGACAGTCCCAAACAGGTGACCCGTGGCCATGGGTTGTGGTATCATCCCATCATCATGATCCTGAAACCCGTCCGTCCGCTGAAAATCAACCGGATCCCCGAAAACCGGCTGGAAATAAAATGGCATGACGGTCATATCACGTACCACTCCTTCCACCGCCTGAGATTTCTTTGCGCCTGTGCGCAATGCCGGGACGAGATGACCGGCCAACGCCTGCTCAAACCCGGGGATATCCCCATGGATATCGAACTCCACGCGATCCACCCCATGGGAAATTATGCCCTGCGGTTCGTCTGGAGTGACGGGCACCAGACCGGCCTCTATTCCTTTGATTACCTGCGCGAGAACAATGAGCCCGATGAACCCGTCGGTAATCGTGGAGAAGACCCCCCCCCTGAAGCATGAATCCATGCACAGGGTGAGGTTGCTCACCTGATAACACAAATCATCATATTGATATAATGTGTCTTAAATCATTCGATCAACTGCCAAGCCGGGTTCTCCACGGCATTGAAAACACGACAGTTTTCCGGGGTAATTGTCAGCGAGAATGCACGAACACTGCCCGTATTCCCCTGAAAGGTATCCTCGATACGAAGCATCCAAGTGCCGTTGGCATCCTCGCCATCAAACCGCAGTAGCGGCTCAAGCGGCAGCCAGCTTCCGGTAAAGGGCGGGTCCGGTGCATTGATCTGCGACTGGATGGAGGGATAAGGCCCGTCATCATCAAACCTGGCCTGGCAGATGTTCCGGACACCACCGCTTCCCCCAATGCTGTTCAGCAGCGTGACCTGCGTCCCCTGCGGGCTGACCAGCGACAGGATCACTTCTGAGAACCAGCTGTGGTCAAAACCAACCGACGTGGAACCCGGAAACGTATCGCAAACCGTACCGTCCAGGCTGAAATCCACATCCCTGATCTGGCCGGTAACTCCCGACACGTTGATCGGGATGTCGGTGATCCCAATATCATGGACCGGGATGGGGCTGTCTGCCCCGGTTATCGAATCGAACCGAAATGTTATCCCCCCCAGGGGGAAAGTAAACGTGAGATCCCGTGTCGCCTGATCCGAGGTCACATGGAGATTCAGCGTGATGTGATCCCCGCACGCATAACCACCCGACACATAAAGCCTGAACGGCGCGGTATTGGTCATGTACCCCCCGGCCGGGATGGAGGGGTACACGGATGTTTCGCTGAGAATACTGACGCCCACTTCAGATGTATTCAACGTGGCGCTGATGCCGGTTGCCTGCTGGTTCCCCACGTTGTGTATGCCCAACACAAGCTCGATGGTCTCCCCCGGATCAATCGACCCGGAGTGATTTCCAGCTGTGTCGTTGACATGATTCAGGCTGCCGGGTTCGAAATCAACCTCCGCAGTAATCACGAAATCCGTGTCCGACACATCGAAGAAAATGTTGTCGTCCGCCTCGACCCGGACTCGAGCCATGCTGGTTGAAACATCCGGAATCGTGATCATTTCACTCCCGTCGTTGGGAGTCGGGCCCGCCAGTTTCCAGGGCCAGGTATAGCCCCCGTCCACAGAGAGCAGGATATGCACATGGGCTGTTGAAACCAATCCGCCATGGGTTCCTGCAACGTCCCATGCAATTTCATGGGATCCAGGTGACAGGACAAGTGCCGTGGTGGGCGAAGTCACCCTGAACGGGCCGGTTGATGTATCGACCATGACCCACATGTCATCATAACGGGTTCCACCCCCACCAGCCCGGTTATCCCTGACCGTCAACCTGAAATCCATGACACGGTCCGCTGTCGGCAACCGTTCACCCAATACAATTTTGTTGTTCAGAAGACTCTCCATCTCTGGAAACATGCGGGTCGGGTTCAGATTCGGCGGCCACGCCCGAAACAGTGGGCTGCTACCGTTGTCCGGGTCATCCAGGCTCCGGGCGGGACCCCTGTTCCGCTGTTCCCATGAATATGTGACCGAGTCCCCGTCCGCATCTGATACCGATGCTGCGATCAGGATAAAGGGCGTATTGCCAGGAATGGTATGATCAGGACCTGCATCGACCAACGGAAGGCTGTTGCCGGTCGGGGTATTGATCGAGCAGGCGTCTCCGCCACCCATTGTAATGAACGATAACACCTGGTGGAGGCTCTCGTGGTGAAAAAACGGGTCGCTGTGATCCTGCAGGTCATCGGCCCCGCAGATTCCGGCATAGGCCATGATTGTGGACCCACTTCCCGGTTCATAAGCGTGGGCTGTCGCCCGGTTATCTATGCAACGTTCCGTAGCGCTGTTGAATGTATGATCCGCGTGGAACTGGTGTCCCATTTCATGCGCGACAAAGTCGACATCAAAACTATCGCCAAGGGGGACTGCCGAGCCGGTAACCCCCCCGGCCTTGAACAGGAAATGACAGACCCCAAACCACGCTATCCCGCCGCCTCCGGTGCTCAGGACATGACCGATATCATAAGCGCTGGTGCCGAGGATGCTGTCGATCGTCGTCTGATTCTCATCGAGCATCATCTCCCCGTTCGAATTGGTATAGGGATCGGTGTCAGGATCAAGAAAAATCAGCTGATCATTGCTCGGCACAATCTGCAACCGAACGGCCAACTCCCTCTCGTAGATCCCCACAACACGGTTCATCGTGGTGACAATACCAGCCATGGCTTCCGTTACCGTGGCTGATTCCTCATCCCCACCATGGAAACGGGCGTATTCCCCGGTACACGCGATAGCCAGACGGTAGGTCCTCAGGATATCACCATGCGCGGACGGTCCATCCTTCCTGCCGCCCACGCCAGAATCAGCCAGGCCATGGACTTTTGAATCGAATTGACAATACCTGTCACCGATATCCCGCCTGTGGTCCTTCTGGTAATAACTGACATGCAAGACAGGATCATCCCGGGAGTAGGGGTCGATCCAGACCGCGTCACCCGCAGACAGAACTTGCGCGTGAAAACCGGCGTGCGTCTGATCAAGCCGAATGGTCGCAGTCGGGTCCGTGAGACCCCGTCCACAGTATGTTCGGATTCCGGGAAATTTCTCCCCAAGATCGGGGTGCATCAGATCCGTCGCCACAATCAGGAAACGCGCCATCGTACCGTCGGGCATCGGCAAATCAATCCTCCGGCCGGGCCCCATGGTCTCATGCGGAACTAGGCTCAGGGATGATTTCAACATCATCGGATCCAGATCCACGGCCCTGAACTTGAGGGGACGAACCCAGGCGGGTTTCGCCCTGTCGGCTTTTGATATCTTCTGTCGGGCAATCCAACTCCCGCCCTCAAGGTCCGAAGCGGCCAAATCGACAGCAATCGGCATCCCTGGCAGGAGAAGCATGGCCATCGTGATGATGATAGGCGTGATTCGTTTCCGAATCGGGGACATCAGAAAACTTCCCTTGAATCTGTATAAGGCAAACCGGCTGTCATGAAACCTGTCAGCAAAGTCGGATGGAAGCAACCAGCTCGGGCCTCCGGGAAGTATATGACAAAGGGTCAGGTTATGTCAGGTGTCCGGACGAATCCAAGACCGGGCATCTTTATTCCCTTATTTTTTCCCTGCGCTCGATTTTTCTCAGGTTCTGCTCAAAGGCATACTTGTATTCATCCCGGCGGGCACCCTCCAGCCTGCCGTCTTCCACGACCCATTCACAGACCAGTCGCTGCAGTGCTTCAGCGATATCCCAACGCCCGGTCTCCGCATAAGCCGCCGCCAGGGTGTCAACATATTCCGGAACCCGCCATGATGTCTTCACTCATGCCCTTTTCCCCTGTTCTAAGGCACGCTCCCCGTCCCGGACGCTGTCATCCTCTGCGGTTGCCAGCAGCCATGCCAGTCCATTCAGGACCTTCGGGGTCTCGGCTGGCAATTGCCGTTCGAACAGTTCAAGAGCCGCAGGATATTCTCCCCGATCGAGAGCGATGGTTGCCCTGAATACCTGCCACGGACCACTCCATGGAAGCCAAGTCACCGAAATCACGGTCAGGAACGCCAACAAGATCATCAACAGGCCATACACTACACGGTTGCGTTTCAGAAAGAACACATGAGCCACCGAAATCCCCAGCAGCCAACCGCTCATCTGGGCCATATGGCCGATCGACCAGAAAAGGGCATTTGTAATCAGTGCCGCGCCCAGCACCGTCACAATCAAAAACCGGGTGGCAGGCCTCGGGCTTAACCAACCTGTCAATCCCTGCCACGCCATCCCGCCGAAAAACTGCACAACCATCATGCATACCAGGACAACCAACGCCAGGTGCAGGATAAACTCGGAGGCCATGAAAGGAAATCGCATCCACGAGACATTGACAACCGGTGAAAACCAGTCAATGCAGAACCCGAGGACCAGCCAGAACATAAAAAAACGGATAACGCCATCGTGTAGGACCCGCCGAAAAACCCGATTACCCCCCCTCCTGACGACAAGCATGAATCCGAAAAGGGTATAAACCACACCCCCCAGTCCTGCACCCAGAAGGACCGGGGAGTCTGACATCGCCAGTTGAGCACCATTGCCGACCAGAGCCCCGAAGAACACAAGCGCAAAGAGTAACTGACGGCCCAGGACCAGTTCGATCCCCGCACCCAAAATAAAAAACAACACGATGTTCATGAGCATCTGGAAGGATGCGATATAAACCTGATCGGTGACATGGACGAAAGCACCGGTCAACAGGCCCCAGTAGGACCCGTTCCAGATCTGGGAGCGTTCAAGCAGCACGGCAGATTCGAACGTGGCCGTCCCGGATGAGACAGCATGGCTGAATATCATGTCAAGCCCGATACAGACACCCATCACGGCCCATGTCAGCACAGGAAATCGGTATCTGGACACCTCCGGGATATCCGAAGCCTGATCTGGATCATCTGGATTCAAGGCGAATACGAATCCTGCACTGGATAGAAATTGGTCCCGACCTCATAAAAGCGGATCCCGGCCTGCCGCCTCGTTACGCCGGATGCTTGCCAGCGCCTTGCGCGCAGCCTCACCCTCGGCACTCTTGATCCGCCCGCCCCGACCGCGTGCAAGGGTTTTGCCCTGGACTTCCACTTCAACCAGGAAGGATCGATTGTGGTCCGGACCCTGCTCGGCAATCAACTGGTAAGCGGGGATAAGCCTGAAATGCTGCTGGCTCCATTCCTGGAGTTCCGACTTTGAGTCACCCTGAGACAGGCGGTAACGGTCATCCCCGACCAGGGACTGCAGAATATGTTCACGGATGAATTGACGAACAGGCCCGAAACCCAACTTCAGGTAGACAACTCCGACAACTGCCTCAAGGGCCGAACCTAGGGTTGAAAGCCGGTGCATCCCACCCGAGCCCCGCTCGCCCTTCCCCAGCAGGATCAACCGACCCAAACCCATGGCCAATGCCCGCCTGCCCAGCGACGACCGACTGACCAGGCTTGATCGACGTTTGCTCAGGATCCCCTCATCGGCCTCATGATCTTTTTCATACAGAAACTCCGAGGTCATCGCGCCGATGATTGCATCGCCAAGGAATTCGAGGCGTTCATTATCCTCCTCGATATCCTCCTCAAAGGCAAAGGACCGGTGTGTCATGGCAAGGTCGAACGCCGCCGCATCAAGATCATTCAGGCCGAACTCAGCGAGGAACCACATCCGGTCCAACTCACGGTCGCTCCCCGGATCCCTCATCGGTTGATGGATGTTTTTTTCAGACATCAAGACCGTGATCTTCCGTCCCGGCTATGGCGGGACCACCGGCACAAGGAAACTTCCCAACCGGCCGATCTCATTCTGGATACGGTCCCTCCGGTTCTGGAAGAATGATCCCGAAAATACTCAGACATCGGGGGGGCTGAATCGTTCCCCTAGAACCTGAAGGCACGAGCATTCAAAACCCGTATCATGACATGCGTGCAAAAGGCGTGCGGCCGGGACCCCCGGACCCTGGTTGGGGCGCAGCAAACTGCCAGTGACCCAACTTCATCAACCCTTCTCAATTCGCTGCCCTGCGCAATATGATCGAACAGTTATGACCGCCGAACCCCAGGGAATTGCTCATGACGACACCGACCTCGGCGTCCCGCTTCTCGTTCGGGACATAATCCAGGTCACATTCCGGATCGGCGTCCCGGTAATTAATCGTGGGCGGAATGACGCCGTCAAGAATTGTCTTGATCGATGCAATGGCTTCAACTGCCCCGGCCGCTCCCAGCAGGTGGCCGATCATCGACTTGTTTGAGCTGATCGCAACCTTGCCGGCATGATCGCCCAAGACGGACTTGATCGCTTCCGTCTCGTTGCGATCATTCAGTGGCGTGCTGGTTCCATGGGCATTGACATAATCGACCTCATCAGGACGGATACCCGCCCGCTCAATAGCCTGGGCCATCGCGCGGGCACCCCCCACGCCCCCTGGCGAGGGTGCCGTGATATGGTATGCATCAGAACTCAGGCCGTAACCGATGATCTCGGCCAGGATATTCGCGCCGCGTCCCCTGGCATATTCGTAATCCTCCAGGACCAGCATACCGGAACCCTCACCCATCACAAAACCCGACCGTTTTGCATCAAACGGGCAGCTTGCTTCCTCTGGGTTTTCATAGCCATGCGATGCGAGGGCCTGCATATTCCCGAACCCGGCGATCCCGATCTCACAGATGCAGGATTCACATCCGCCTGCAATCACGGCACGACAGTCACCACGCAAAATCGAATAGCAGGACTCACCGATCGCATGAGTCCCGGCCGCACATGCGCTGACAACCGCAAAGGAGGGGCCTTTCAGCCCAAGGTCGATCGAGATATGGCCGGGTGCGATATTGGCAATGATCCTGGGTATAACCAATGGACTCGTCCGGCGCGGGCCATTCTTGCCAAGCTTGATGCATTCGTTCTGGGAAAACTCAATGCCGCCGATCCCCACGCCAGTGATGCAGCCAATCTCCTCGGGCGGAAGGCCTGAATCCAGGATACCGCTCTCACGGACGGCTTCACGTGCGGCAATGATGCCGTATTTGACAAAACTTTCAAGTTTACGGTTTTCCTTGCGGTCGAAATGCTGTTCGAAGTCCAAGTCCCGGACCTCGGCGGCGATCCTGCAATTATAACCCTCCGTGTCGAAGCTGGTGATGGGGCCAACCCCGCTACGCCCTTGCTGCAGCGCAGGCCAAAACTCCTCCACCGTGTTGCCGATGGGCGTGACAGCCCCCATGCCTGTGACTGCAATTCGACCGGGTTCCATCAGGTTTCTCCACCCTGTCGCATCATGTCATTTCTATATACAAATGCCGCTGCCGCAATCGGTGCATCCGGGATCCTGATCTTTCAGGACGTTGCCCCCGGCTGGACAATCTTCAGGCAACGGCGGGCAGGACCGGCCAGGCCCGGCCCTCTCGGACCCATGAACCTCGCCGGTTTATTGTTCCTTGGTCTCCAGATATTCGACTGCATTCCCGACCGTCATGATTTTTTCTGTGTCCTCATCGGGGATCTCAAGATCAAATTCTTCCTCGAATCGCATGATCAACTCGACCTGATCCAGTGAATCGGCGCCAAGATCATCCTGAAACTTCGCCTCGGACTTGATCTGGTCCTCACTTACGCCGAGCTCGTCGACAATTATCTTCGTCACACGCTCTTGTACTGACGGCATCTGTCCGCATCCTCCTTCTGTGGGTTGATCAACCGCCGACCCCCACCCGGGGGGCGAAAAGCCGGAATGAACTCTATAACCGACCACACGCACTGCAGCAAGATAAAAAAGCCGGTTGACCAGCCGGGAATCAACTGATCAGGATGAACACACCCGATCGTGGGCCGAAACTAGCACAGACAACCTTAAAACCCAATCATTTTGGCCCGCAACGATTACCCTTCCAACTCATCCAGTCAGCCGGCTGATCCGCCCGCTGACTGCCTTCCCGGACAAAAATTCCGTGAAAATCCATGCTCAACGGAAGCCTGACAATACCCGGCCGGTAATAACGCTGAAACAATTGATGTTCCAACGGGATAACCAATCCCGGATACGACACCCTCTCGGGAAGGGCCTTCAACCTGGCCGGATCCACCATGATTGCAGCACCGATCCCACCCACAATGACATCCGGTTCCAGACCCAGGGAATAGGATGCGTCGTATTTGTTATGAGCAGGCTGAAAATCCCCCTCGCCAGAAGTGAGCCGTGCAATAAACCTGTCGTTTTTACCCAGCATATCTAACGCCGGCCGATCCGAGAAATAGGGCGCGGCACCCGACCAGAAATGTGCAATACGTGCATCCTCAAGGGTGTGCTGCTTTAACAACAGACCCGTAAGCAGGTTGCCGTATTCCTGTTCTCCACGTAAATGACCCAAATCACGTAACCCTTCGGGCATTGCCAGGGAACGAAAGCCCAGACCCCCCATGACCAGCGCAATCAGGACGAAAGTATTCAGTGCATGCACCCCATGATGACGCCTCCACCTGTCAGTGGTCCGTTCAATCACCCAGGCAGCATAGATCAGCATCAGGGAAACGACCGGCACGAAAAACCGATATTCGGCCAGTTCATCCCCACCCGCATACACCGCGTAAAGCAGGATGACAGGAGGCAGGACCGCCAGCCCGCGGTGAACCGCCCTCCCATGGATGCAGACTGCCGCCAAAGCCGTCGCAACGACACCTCCAAACAACAGCATGAAATAGGAACCATAAAAGACCCCAAACATGACCCGTGTCGGTATTTCCGACATCCTCAGGTAATAGGTATTGGGCAGCCACTCACCATAATACTGATGACGCACGATGAACAGCCCTGCCGGCAGAAGCAGGGCAGGAAGCCACGACCACGGCCGGGTGTGTCCCTCCGTCCGGCTCAAGCTGAACCAGACGCCGAGCAACACTGCAACCACAACCAAGGCATCCGACCGCACCACGCCCAGACACCCCAGCAACAGGCCGCAACTCCAGCCCAACGGGCGATGTTTCCCTGCCTGCATCATCTTCATCGCCACGATCATGATGAGACAACCCATCAACAGGGCCTCGGACCCGCCGACGGCCCAGTAGATCACCCAACGGTTAAATGCCAGCATCAGCACAACCCACCCCGCGGTCATCGGGCCGAGGCCCGCATACCCGGCTGCCTTCCAGGTCAGGTAGAGCATGAGTAGATAAAGGCACCCATTCAAAATGAGGATGAACAACGAGGTCAAGGCGGATGGTACGCCGACCAAGTGTGGCAATGTCATTGTCAGCATCCACAGGGGATTGGTGTAGCCCTCGACCGGAGGTTCCCCCGGATTCCAGACGGCCCCGTGACCCGCGACCAGGTTCGCCGCATAACGCATGGAAATCATCATGTCATCGTCAAGCCAGAAAAAACGCGCCCCGTCCACCACTGCCGTCTTGGTCTCCCAAAACCGGTTCGTGAACAGGATACATCCCGCGACAAGACCGAAAAGCAGGAGACCGTGACCCACGAGGTTCTGCCCCGCGGCCGGTTTTGCATGGGACAAACGGAGAACGAGCCCGGATATCAGGATGATGAAGCCGATTCCAATCGCCAGGCATCCACTGTCGAACGCGACACGATGAAAAGCCTCGGTCGGCCCATGAATCCCGGGCAGCATTCCCAAAACATATCCTCCCGCGATACACAGCAGCGCTCCGCAGAGGAAACCCGGGAGGCCGGAACCGGACAGGGATGTTTCAGGATCAGGTTTCATGGTATATGATCAATGGAATCCAAGATACTCGACAATGACTTCAGGCTGCTTTGTGGAAAATTCCCCGGCCGTCGCGGACGGCTGTGGGGGAATCCCCTCCACACGTAATCGAATGGACATGATACGACCCGGGTCGTCTTCCAGATCATATTTGAATTCCTGCCAGCCGGCCTTGTCGGATGTTTGCCAGCGGGTCCAGCCCGAAAACCGCTCATTCATCCACAGCCCCAGGCTCCCGCCTGTCTCCGGGTCCAGATGAACCCTCACAACCAGTCGGCCGGCACCCCGGGGCACCCTTAATGTGCAGGCTGCCTCACGGCTGATATACCTCCCATCACGGCCCCCAATCCGCCGGACATCCAGCCAGCCACGATCCAGATGATATATTCCTGTTGCCGCGGCGTGTATTTCAACGGACAGGGTGGCATCCTCCTCCAACAGGCCCCGACGGATTCTGTTAACAACATTTCGTTTCCGCACCACATCCCCAACACCCTTCCCAATCTCACCGGGACGCACCCGGAACAATTCAACCAGTTCCCCCAACCTGAGGCAATCATGCCTGGTGATCGGATCGGGCCGCGGCGTGGACATGGGCACGGCATTGCGACGTGCGAAAATATTGACCGCGGCATTGACCAGTTGCAACGCCGCAAGTTTCCAACCCTTCACCATGGCACCTGGCCCAATCCTGCGCGAGAGCCAGCCACTGATAAACGGCACACGTCTTGCCAGGCTCGGTGTAGGTGGGTTGGGCCAGACCTGTACCGTCATGTCCTCGGCCACGTCCCGAATCGGGGAGCTATAACGACGCAAAGGCCACACCCGTTCATTCATGCCCTCCTCACGCTGTACACAACCATCCCAGCTTTCCTCTTCATCCTCCAGTGGAGACCGGATCGGCTCGGCACAGAAAAGCAGCTGTCCACCGGGTTTCAGGACACGGGCCATTTCCCGCATCGTGTTCTCATGATGATCCAGATGATGCAAAACTGCCCTGCAGAACACGATGTCAAACAGCCCGCCGGCAAAGGGCAGACGTTCGATATTCGCAAAGATACGCGAGAAATATTGCCCCAGCTGTTCAGGTTCCTTGTAGTGGAATTCCTGGCCTGAAACGGGATGAACCCAGGACTCACCGGGAGGGGGCGGGTCAATGCCGCAGAACGACACATAACGCAGCTGCCCCAAGTCAACATCCAGACCGATCGCCCGGGCTCCCCGCCTGATGAACTCCTCCGTCGTGCGGCAGGCGCCGGCACCCACGTCCAGAACCAGGGGCTGGTCGCCCGGACAAAGCTCGTTCATTGCGCATTGAAAGAGGAAATCGAGGTAATCAAAACATGATTCTTCCTGGCTTTTGTAGGCCTCGGCACGATCTTCTTCCCAAGGTTCCGCTTCCATGGTGCGCAGTGTCAGGGACAACCTGCTTTCCATCTCCTTGATCGGGATCTTCCACTGGTTATTCAGGCGTGTCAGGCAGGCAACGCCTTCCATCACAGGAAACCAGGCATCACATCCGGGACAGACCAACCGGCCTTCCCACACCATTCTGCGGGGATCCAGCCCGGCGGGCATCGCTTCATTGCCCGCTGTCTCCCCGGCAAGTTGCAGGCTGCAATAACATCCGGGGCAGGCCATATATTGAAGGTCACTGATCAGCATGGAACATCTCACCCCTCCCCACATTGTCGCTTGGAACCACCCCAATAGCCCGGCCATCAGGGTTACGGGCGAAGCAGGCCCCGCAATCTTAAATCTCCTGCAGCCATCTCAAAAAAAAAGGGGTAACAGGTCTTACCCTGTTACCCCAGTGTTGTCATCTTAAGTGATCAGCTCTCACTGATCCAACACAGTCCCTTGACTGAATCAGAAGCTAACCTTGCTGACGGTCACGCTGTGAGCCTTGATCGTCGCAGTCTGGTTATCCGTATCGAAGTCACCACCGGAACCTGAGCGGTTCGCAAGGGTGAGCCTCGGACGGAAGCCCTTCGTGAATGCAGTCGTTGCTGAGACATTATGCGAGTAGAAGTACATCTGCCAGGTTTCCTCCGTTGCCGAAGGCATACCTGTATCGCCAAAGCTCAGAACTGAGACGTAGCCATTCGTAATGATTTCCTGAGTCTGGTTTGAATCAGCCTCAAGTCGGATTACGTCCGGTGGATTACCAGATCCAGCCGAAATAGACCACTCGATACGATACAGCTGGTTGGCCGTATCCCATGGAACCGGTGCATTGTCTGCATCGTTTCCAGATGTGTTGGTGGTATCACCAGGATCAGCCGTGATGAACTCAACATCGGAATCCGTCGGAACAAATTCCATGACGCCACCGTTGAAGTTCAGGGCAATGTTGCCCAGAATTCCAGCGCCTGTCCAGTTAGCAGCCGTGAAGTTGCTATCTGAGAACACCGTCGAGTCTACCAGGGCAGCGCCCGGGTTATGACGCAGAATCTGGAGGTCCGTGAAGCAGTGTGTACCGCCTCTGGTTCCAGCCTCAACGTTATTTGTGTCGAAGATGGTCATCTGCATTCCGACGTCGTTCTTGGCGTCGTTAGCAGCATCAAATGCACCACCAGAAGCGTTCCAGCTGGATAAGGCCATATTGGCCGGACCCGCCCAGAACTCGAACTTCGAGACAGCCTGAGGATGGTTTGCGCCACCCTCCTTATCCCAGCCGAAGAACTCGGCACCGAAGGCATTGTCTGTGTTGTTCGCAACAATCTGGAAGATGTTTGCAGCACCAACAGCAGCATCCGTGGTTACGCCCACACGATGCTGGTAAACGGAGTTGGCCGTCAGGTCATAAAGACTGGTTGACGCTCCACTCCCGTCAGCACTGAACCACTGTGCAAATGTTTCATCGCCGGCAACCGGAACGGTCGTACAAAGACCATTGGCACGACTTTCTGTCAAGCCGGTACCGAAGTCGCTGAATGCCCATCCGGTCGTCGTGGTACCAAAGGTGAGATCAACCACGATTTCGCCCGCCTGCGAAAACCGGTCCTGTCCCTCGTCGTCCGTGTAAAAAATCGTCGACTTCGTCGAGACCGAACCGCCGTCAGAGGCATGGAAGGTGACCACATCCGTGTTCACAATTCCAGGACCGCCCGCCGGGTCCGCATACGGAGAACCACCCGCTGGCGAATACTCAATGTCGCGCAGCGTGATTGTCTGTGCATCACTATCAACGGCATCGGTATCGTTGTCGTTGGCTGTGAGCTGTTTTGCAGCAGCAGGATTATTTGGATCGTCGCCACCGAGTTCATCCACGCCGTTAATAGCGTATTTGCTCCCAGCAGTCTCGTAGGTCCAGATGATTCCACTGTCCGCCGTATAGTCGTCACTCACATACGCATCCAGACTAAAAGCATCTGGATAGACAAACGTATTGTCCCCTGTCGCGCCTACCGCGTCACCAATAATGGGACTCGGAAGATCACTGATGACAGGAGCCATTGCCGTGGCATTGAAGCCCAATAGTGCGACAGCAACCGCAGTGAGGTTTAGTAACCCCTTCCTCATGCTGTTCTCCTCTCCCTAAGAATTATGTGAGCCTTATGTGTTCCTGAAAATAAGGCTGAACAAAATGAGTTTCGCGACTGTCGTGCACCTGTCCTTCTGGCCCGATCTTTTTCTGCGGGCCGTTGTTCTCTAGTGGAGATGATGTCCATATCCCTCTTCATAATTTCGATTCCTATATGAAATCACGAGAAATACAATGCTGTTTACGGCATTCGTATACGGAAGTTTATATAACCGGCAGCATGGGGTGTCAACCCCTAAATCCGGCTATTTCACGCCTCTCGGAACCAAGCGGAACTTGACCGGACGGGCCTCGCAATCCCCACCGGAACCAGATCCGCCCCCGTGAAGCCAAGGATCAAGGCCGACCTTGATCCCTGATGCCATAGCACAATTTTCAAATATAAGTTGTTTATATACAGTTATGTATAAATTCTCCCTTCTAAACAGGTGCCCGGTCCCGTGCTTTGTCCCCCAGCGACAACCCCTCTGCGGGCATGCCGACAGGATTTGGGAACACTGTCCCAGACTTGGGTTCACACTCAAAAAGATCCCCCAAAGCACCGGCCTGTATTTTTTCATATAATATTATTTTTACAAGACTTATAATCATATCTGGTCATCCATCGCATCCCTTGAAGCCTTGGTTCTAACCGCCTCCGTTCCCATCTCCCCTGCCGTTGCTGGTCCCCCTGATCGAGGAAAGTATTGCATCCACCATCAAATCAACCCCCGATGGGGCCAAATGGCAGATATCGATGAAATTCTCCCCCTCGCATGGGATCGACGCAGCCAGATCGAGCACCTCGAAAGCCCCTTCTGATCCCAGCCTCCGGATCAGCTGATTATGGGTCCCAACGCCCCGGGCCACACTCCCCGGATCACCCCAGATCCTGACGGGCATGGCAAAATCAGCATACCGGGGGGCGGCATACGCCAGAACACGCTGTTGCGGTCGACGGGCAAGCAGATGATCCCGATCCGCCTCAAGTTTCGTGTCCGAATAGGACTCCAGCACGCATGTGGCGAAGGTCGCAACGCTCAGGTGCTCATGCCTTTCAGCCGCGAGGGTCGCCAGTTCCCCAAGGTTTGCCTCCAGGCTCGCAACCGTCTTGATTTCGCTGCCATGATGCAACAAGTCCGCAGGAGGCACCTCCCCGTGATGCAGACGGAAACCATTTCCCAACCCCTTTTCAAGGGCGGTCCACAATATACCCGCAACCGCAGGGACCGCACTCAGGTTCCTCATGCCGGGACCCGGAGCAACCCGGTTCAGCGCCGCATACCACTCAACATGCGAGTAATCGGGCTGAAATTCCCGCGAAGCAACGTTGTTGTAACGCAACTCGTTGATGCCATGGTAGAAAATGACCCGGTCAAAACGCTTGTCCTCCAGCCACCTGTATTTGACCAAGCTGTCCCGGCTTCCGTGCGCCGGTCTTGAGAGGTTCCAGATCCGCACAGGACCATACCCCGCATGTTCAAGCCTTTCCTTCAGGTGAAGTGCCGGGCTGCCATAGTAATCATAGATCACCGAGCCCCCAAGGATCAGTACATCAAACCACCCGTCATGCTCATCGATCTGACTCAGCAACGGGGCACGCAGTTCCGGATAGTAGGACACAATGACCCGGTCGGGACGACCGGGGGGCACATGGAGTCTCCAGGCAAGGAAAATCCTGCATGCGCCCTCAAGTGCAAGCATCATCCCCATCAGCAGCAGGAAAACGAACAGAACCCTTCGACGCATCGATCGCCGCCCCGGCCCGGGTCGCCCCAAATGATCCGCATCCATTGCTTGAGGGCTCATAGAATCGCACCACGCAACCAGTATTCACGGGAGGGCGTTGGGCCCATGACCGGGATGAATCCATAACGCAACCGGCGTATGGAACGTTCAAGGTGGTTCCACAGGGCATCCGCCGCTTCAGGCCGGGTGCTCCCGGCCAATACGGCACCCCAGCATTGCATGCTGACCCCGGGCCATGGATCCAAAAGTTGATATCCTTCCGGGCTGCCACGGAGACCATTCAGCCAGGATTCGGCATAGTAGCCACCCGGCCAATCACCATGCGCCGAGTCAAGGAGAAACCCGTAAAGCCGCCGGGGATGCACCTCCCTGACGGCCTCGTCCGTTACATGACGTGGAAGGTGTCGACGGCGTGCCACCTTCGTCAAACGTCCAAGGGGTGAATATCGGTCCGCGACATGAGGCTTGCCCTCTGCCGCCATGTAAATCAGGCGGTCCCGCCTGAAGGCAAACCTGAAACGCTCCTCAGCGACCAAGTCCTGATGGACGAGCGTGTTCCAGACCGCCTCGCTGGAAACAATCACAAGATCTGCGGGGGGGTCCCCGGACAGCATCTTGACGACGGACGTCCCGACAACCTCCCCGACCTCCACACGATAACCCAGCCGTCGCGAAAACAGGCGGATGTCAGAATCCGACACAAAATCCCGGCTGCCCTGATCGACACAGACCCTCAGGACAGGCCACTCATTGTGCTGGGGGATCCCGCAGCCACATGTCATCGCGGAACAGAGAATGAATAGCCGGGCAAGTCTTGGGGGCGATGGGTTCTTGCTGAAACGGTAACGGCTGACGGGCATAATCCTCACCTGTATATCAACCATGGGCCGACCGGGGTCCGGACCGGGTCCGGATTTGCAAGCCTGGCCAGAGCTGCCATGTTCATCCTCAGGATCTCGATGCCCTGTTCCGGGGTCAGCTGGTCGACCGTATCGGTGGACTGATGATAACCCGGGTAGCTGTCCCAGTCATTCTCGATCGCAAGTACCGCAGGAAGATTATCGTCCAGGAACGGTACATGGTCACTCCCAAAAGGGTTGAATGACTGGAAAACCGTCAGCGATGTGAAGTCCGCCGCCGCCTGCGCCAAGTCGTTAACCAGGCCGGCTGCGAAGTTCTGCGACTCAAGCAGCACATCCAGCCGGGTGTCTGCCGTGTAGCTGATCATGTCCATGATCAAGGCACCCTTGAACATCGCGATTTCGCCGGGGGAAAACCCGTCGACGAAATCCTGGCTGCCCCAAAGTCCCTGCTCCTCCCCGGAGAATGCGACAAACCAGATCGACCGCTGCGGTTGCGCTGACACCAGCACCCGGGCCAACTCAATCACCCCGGCTGTACCCGAGGCATTGTCCTCGGCGCCCGGTGCCGGACCCGTTTCGGGCAGTGAATCATAATGGGCTCCCACGACCAGGAATTCATCCGGACGGGTCGACCCTCCAAGGACACCCACCACATTGAAGGCCCCAACTCCCATCACGCTGAAGGTCGGGGTTGACGTTACCAGTCCCATCGATTGAAATTCACCCGCGATGAAGTCCCGCGCGGCATCGACCGAGGAGCCACTCCATGTTGTGTTCCGTGACCCGAAATCGACAAGATCCTCAATCGTCCTGATGAACCTGCTGCTGTCAAGCTGATCGACCAGTTGCTGTACCAGCGGATCGCCGATACCGGTCTTGATATCCCGGTTTTTCTCCATGACAGGAACGGCCGCCATAAATCCCGATGTCACCGGATATACCCGTCCATGCACGTGATGACGGCATTGTGCCTGGTCGCTTCCCTCCCCACGGAGTGACCGATATCCCACCGGCAGGTGAAGAATATGGTATCCATGACGGGATCCAACCCGGTTCCCGGCCAGGGATTTGGGCAGGGTCAACCCCTGTGCCACATAGTAATGCCGGATATCCGGGTCGACCGGTCCGCCCTCCAAGGGTTGCATGGCAGGGCTGTAAAGCCGTGTCCCCAGCTGGATCCACCACGAAGTGGCGTCCAGCCTGCAGCGCAGGCGACACAGGTCATCGTCGGCCATACCCGACACATCCATGGACGGAAGCGGGGGGACTGATGCAGGGATCCCCACGGCCAGAAGAAAAACCATGGCATGGGCAAAATGTGCGATGCTGCGCGGTATTCCAGGCATCATTCATTCCGGAAGTCTGGTCGCCGCCATTCTAGCACCCCATGACGGAAAACGTCCATCAAAGCCCCGCCAGCCACCTCCCCCGAAGGGGCATGCCTGCCACAGGCTCGGGAAGTTTTGTCTTTCGCCGGGGTTTGACTTTGAATATCAAACGTTCGATCTGTTAGGATACCGTGTTTTGTACCCGCCCCCCGGCGCAATCCAGTTCGGCCTGACAGGTGTTTCCAATGGTCCCGATCGAGAAAATCCGCAACCTGGCCATCATCGCGCACATTGATCACGGCAAAACCACGCTCATCGATTCCATTTTCAAGTCCGTCCAGTTGTTCCATGAAAAACGAAACGTCGAGGAACGGGTGATGGACAACAATGTGCTGGAACGGGAACGAGGCATCACCATCCGGTCCAAGCACTGCACGATTGAATGGGGAGAATACCTGATCAACATCATCGACACGCCCGGTCATGCCGATTTCTCGGGTGAGGTGGAACGCGTATTGTCCATGGTCGACTCCGTCCTGCTACTGGTCGATGCCAATGAGGGGCCAATGCCGCAGACCCGCTACGTCACCCAGCGCGCCCTGCGGCTGGGCCTGCGCCCGATCGTCATCATCAACAAGGTCGACCGCCCCAACGCCGAGCCTGAGAACGCGCTGAACCAAACGTTCGACCTCTTCCTGGAACTGGGGGCCGATGACCGCCAGGCCGACTTTCCCGTCCTTTACGGTTCCGGTCTGGATGGATGGCTGGTCCGCGACCTCCAAGATGAAACCCGGGAGGGGATGGCCGCCCTGTTTGAAACCATCGCTTCGGAAGTGCCTTCACCCCGGGTTTCCCAGGACGGGTCCTTTCTCATGCAGGTCACCTCACTGGAATGGAGCGACTACATCGGCCGGATCGGCTGCGGCCGGGTCCTGCAGGGATCCCTCGACAGGGGCGCTGCCATCCGCTGCACCTCGACACGCTGGAAATCAGACGGCGATCCCGCTTCCGGATGGGAGACCGAACAGGCCCGCCCGGGCCGGGCCGTGCACCTGTGGCGAACCCGCGGCCTAGAACGGGTGGAAGTCGACCGGATCAATGCGGGCGATATCGCCTGGGTGGCGGGGCCTGATGAAATCAATATCGGTGATACATTCTCCGGGCCCGACTACGAGGGCGAACCCTGCCAGCCGCTCGAGATCGATGAACCAACCGTGTCCATGTTCTTTCTCGTCAACAACAGTCCATTCGCCGGCGAAGACGGAAATGCGGTGACCCTGCGCCAGATCAAGGACCGGCGTGAGCGCGAACTCCACACCAACGTCGCCCTGCGGGTCGAGGACCTAGGCCGACCCGACGGGGTCAAGGTCTCGGGCCGCGGTGAGCTGCACCTGGGGATCCTGATCGAGGAGATGCGCAGGGAGGGCATGGAACTCTGCGTGTCGCGTCCCGAGGTCATCACGCAGCAGGACGAAAACGGGAATACCCTTGAGCCGATGGAACAGCTGGTTATCGATGTCCCCGAGGAATACCAGGGCATCGTCATTGAAAAACTTTCACAGCGCAAGGCAGAGCTGTTGAACATGGAGAATCACGGGACCGGCATCCTCAGGATTGAGTTCACAATCCCGACGCGGGGCCTGATCGGTTACCGCAACGATTTCCTGACCGATACACGGGGTCTGGGCATCATGTCCAGCCGACTGACCGGATATACCCCGTGGCGTGGTGACATCGGGGGACGCAACCGGGGTTCACTCGTGAGCATGGAGAGCGGTGAGGCCACATCATACCAGCTGGTCAGCCTGCAGCAGCGTGCGGTCATGTTCCTGAATCCCGGCAATAAGATCTACACGGGCCAGATCGTCGGGGAGAACTCACGCCCCGATGACATGCCCTGCAACCCGACCAAGAAAAAGGCCCAGACGAATCATCGGGCCGCGGGGAAGGACCACACCGAGGGCCTGAACGTCCCCCGCAGGATGACGCTCGACCAGGCCCTGGAATGGATCGCTGACGACGAGCTGGTTGAGGTCACCCCAGGCCTGATCCGCCTGCGCAAGGCCATCCTCGATGCCGAAGATCGCAAGAAGGCCGTCAAGCGCCAGCTTTCCCTGACGGCGGGGTAACCCCCCCCTTCCCCGGCATCCTCATGTTATTCACGGGTCCGTCGATCACGATAGGCCCCGGAGATCAGCATGACCATCAGGCCGAGATTCATCAGCATGAGCAGCCTGAGGGTCAGCGTCACCGGCAGGCTGTGCCGGATCAATGCCATCGCGTCACCCAGATAACAGACCGCCATGTGGAGCGGCAATCCCGCGCCCATGATCAGGAGCCCCCATGCAACCGCACGCACGCCCCGGGCACGATGCAATAACCCGATGGCAAGGGGCACAATCATGCATAGAATCACCGCCAGCTCGGCCACCCCTGCAGGCAGGTTGCAGAAAAACAGCCCCTGAATCCACCGGGACGGGCCCGTCCCGTGTGCGGCCTCCTGCTGGTAACCTTCGACCCCGTCAAGATTGACCGCAGCGCGAAACCCGCGCCACACCTGGTCGGCATATCGTGACGGATGTGTCAGGATATCCCGCCGGTAAACGTCCAGCCCGTGTTCGGACAGCCAGGACTGAAATGGCTGGTGGCGATATCCGGCCAGTTCGTCCGAGAAACACCATTTCCCCGCCAGTGAATCAAGAACCGGGTCATCCGGCATCCCGTAATGTTCCACCCAGTCGGACTGCAGGTGTGCCCCGGTCAGGATTCTCTGGAAAATGATGTTCATCAGGCAAGGCCGCCAGCGGTCGCCCTGCTCGGCCGACCGGGCCTGAAACCCTGCAACCAGGACCAATGCCATGGCAAGGATCGACGCCTGGATGAGGCCCCTGCGGTGAACCCTGCCCCGACGATACAGGTATGGAACCGGGAGCCAGATCAGGACGGCTGCCAGCGGAAGCACCAATGCCCAGCTGTCACGGGAGGCAGCCAGCAACCAGCCGCAAAGGACCAGGCCGATCGACACCACCAGACGCAGCCTCCATCGGGGGCTTTCATCCTGCAGGCTGAAACATGTACACATCAACATCGCCAGGAAAAGCACGCTCATCGCAATGCCGGATGCCTCGGCCCGGACCACCATCGTCCACCCCAGCACATGGGGGGTGCTCGCGAAACCAAGGCACAGGAGAGCGCATGGCAGGGCGCGGTATCCCCCCCCGGACAGTTGAAAGACCACCGCACCCAGCACCAGGAAGGCGAGAACAAGCATTCCCCATTGCAGCCTGACCAGTTTCCCGTCATCCCGACCGGCTAACTTGTGCAGCAGGGGTGCCAGCCATGGACGATGTCCCGCCCAGAACTTCGCATCACCCAGTCCATGTTCCGACGCCGACTCAAGGTGCTTTTCATCCCCCGAATAAACCGGCTCCCCGACATCACGGACGGAGAAACGGCACAGGATGACAAAGATGCATCCCATCCCGATCAGGATCATCCAGGGTCGTGTCACGTTGGGGCGTGGAAAAGACATCAGCCGGCCGCTTTCCCGGATCGCGGTTTTTCAACGCCCGGCATGCGTGCGACAAGGATCAGTGCCGCGATGGAGAGACAGGCAAACACCCACGGGTTCCAGCCGGCCATCCCCCAGGTGACCTGGATCACGAAAACAACCATGCACAACCGGCAGATCGCACCACCGGCCGACGGACGGGATCGAATGGCGAGCATTGCTGCCGCACCTGTCAGCAGCGAGACAAGGAGATAAGGCACGGCGGGCTGAACCCGGTTCCAGCGGATCCGGATACGGTTCAGCACGAGCGCCCCTCCGGGGCCCTGATATTTCCCGGAGTAGTTGATCCTTAATTTCCCTGCACGGTGAAACCTGGCCAGGGATACCGGCCGTGTAAAATCTGCAAACAGGGGCTCGATCACCTGCCGACCTGCGTCCGGAAGGTCGGGTGCAGTGATCATCAACCGGGTCTGCAGGCCGGGAATATCACGGTTGTGCAAATACAGCCAGCCATCCTGACCCGGAGGTTTCTCCACCAGGATGCTGAACAGGAAATCCCTGCCTGCCCTCACGCCGAGACCCTGTGAGTTCACATCGTAGCCCCGGCTCTGGGGTTCAACATGATCCCCCAGCCGGCCCAGGCTGTTGTCCAGGTCCTCGTCATACTCGACATATCCCAGGGGCATGAAGACAAACGGTCCTGACAGCATGCAGAAAAGACAGAAACAAAAACTCAAACGGTGAAATTGTGAGGGGGTCATGGTTTCAGGAAAAGCCGGTCTTCATTTTCAAGGTTCATCACAATGGCCATCGAAACATACGATCAGGCAGCCGGACCCTTGCCTCCCAAGTGCAATCGAAGCCCCCGATGGTTCAAGGGGAGATCCTGGCAGTAACGGGCAACCTGGACCCGTCATTATCCGCCAGGCCGGGGAAATTCGCGATTATTAAAGACATTTGGGCCTGCAGGAGGCCGGATCCGGTTGCAGGCGACCCGGTCATGGGATCTGCAACCGCGGATTCACTTGGATTTCCAGGGTGCCGATGAGGTATCATGGGGCTGGGTTGTCGGTCTGGGCCTTGGAGGGCCGCGAACCGACCGGCGATCCGGATACTTCGGTCAGCTGCGCCCGTGCAGACTGGCCAGACGGTCCCAAGTGGGGGCGAAACTGGTTTCGACGGGGCGAACTGAGGGAGTGGCTGCAAGCCGAGGCATGTCGGATACCCTCGTTAAACAGGTCTGGCAAACAAACAACAACTGGCGAACCTGAATACGCCATGGCCGCCTAACAAGGCGACCCGTCCTTCCGTTGAGTGCCTGCTTCAGCGGAAAGGGCGTCGACTCGCAGGCTGGACTGGTGGCTCCCTGTCCGAGGGCCGCCTTTCGAGATCAACCGGACTGGCTTCATGGGTAGGCACGCCGACCGCCGGCCCCGAAGCGAGACCCTAAGGCTCGGCTAAGCTTGTAGACGCTGTTCCAGCAGGCGTTTCGGACGCGGGTTCGACTCCCGCCGCCTCCACCATCCCACCCCGGCTGTCGCCGGGGTGTTGTTTTGGATGGCCCCAACGGCACTGTCCCCGACTCAATGACTGTGTTTCTCTCCAGGCCCATGATCGTGCCTGTGGTCATGTCCGTGATCGTGCCCGTGGTCATGGCCCATCACCTCTTCCACAGCTTCATGGGCGTCGTGCTCCCCATCGTGGAGGTAGCCGTTCACCTGAAACACGAAGAGGCCCACCCCGGCGACAATCAGCGCCGTGTTGACCACCGCTCCAAAACGCTCGAAGGTCCTTGAGGAGCGCCAGGCCGCGAAGAACCCGAGCATCACCGTGAGGGCCGCCACCTGGCCGAATTCCACCCCTACATTGAAGGCGAGAATGCGGGCAACGATCCCCTCATCGCCAAGGGACAGCTCCTGGAGCCGGGTCGACAGGCCGAAGCCGTGGACGAGTCCGAAAAGGAAGACCATGGCCAGGAGGTTGGGCGCGCGGATGCCGAGAATCTTCTTGAAGCCGTTGAGGTTCTCAAAGCCCTTGTAGACAACGCTCAGCGCGATGACGGCGTCGATGAGATAGGCATCGGCCGTGACCCCAGCCAGCGTGGCGCCCAGCAGCGTGATGCAATGCCCAAGCGTGAACGCGGTGATGAAGCGGACCACATCACGAAAACCCGTGAGGAAGAAGATCACCCCGAACAGGAAGAGCAGGTGGTCATAGCCGGTCAGCATGTGCTCGGCGCCCAGCCAGATATAATCGAGGACACCCCCGTCCGCCATCGTCTCGCGGGAGGCCTCCGTGATGCCATGGGCCTCCGCGCGGGAAATCAAGCAGGCCAAGGCTAAACAGACCACGACTGCGCTGGCCCCGGGCACCCGGCGGCGAAAAATGGAAACTGCGTTAATTGGCGTTTGGAACATGGTCGGGGTTGCCGTTCGTCGGCCCATCCAGCCGGCTGCGGGGCTGACCTCTTTGTGAAGAGCTCTTGCCGGCCCGGGCGGCGAGGGATCTATAATTCGGCCTTCTCCAGCATCCCCGATTTTGCCTGACAGGGGAGCCCTGTCGTGCTCATGCGATTCCATCACAATGACGAAACGCGGAACCCCTGGATGCTGCCCCACCCCATCGGGTGAGGCGAACCTCTGACTGTCGGGCTTTGATGTTCGACTCAGTCCAGCACGTAGCCGGAAACCTCGACCGGTATCGTGAGGCTTGGGAAGGGTCCGCCAACCGCGCCGGACAGGTTGCGGTAACTGGCGCTCGTGGCATGGACGGTCGAACCCAACGCTCCGACCGCACTGTCGGGCTGGACATAGGAGGCCGACTGGGAACCGCCCCCGCCCGTCGTCACGACCGCATTCGATATCCTGTAGCCGGGGCTCATGGACACCGCTGCAACAATTCCGCCCGCCGCCAGCAGGCTGAAGAATAAAATCGCCGCACGGATCGTTCTCAATTTGTCTCTGTTTCCCGAATTCATGATTTGATCTCCCGTATATTCAAAGTTCAGTCTATCCAGCCATGATCATCCTGTCAAGCCCCGGCCAGTGGGCATCGCCCGTATGAACCGGACGGCTCTCTCCTCTGAACTTGCCGGCCTCAGGTCATAAGCCGCTCTATCCCAGCCGGATTCTCCTGCCACCCATTATTGCAATTGATACACTCGCACATGACCGGTGCGATCGCCATTACCGTCCCTAGCACCCTCTGCCCCGATTGCCACAATGCTCCCATCACTGCTTAAGCTGACGCGGTATCCTGACTCGTCCCCAGGCTCTTCATCTGGCCCTGATCCTGTTTTTCCTTGTTCTCCATCGATATCTGCCTCAAGTTGCGTCCAGCTACTACCACTCCATTGATACACCCGCACATGACCTCTG
>CAYYNQ010000053.1:0-68899 GCA_964473105.1 uncultured Candidatus Sumerlaeota bacterium
GTCGCGGCGGATGCGGACGGGAACGGCATCACCGGGGATGAAGTATACAGCCCCAGAGTTCAGTTCACGACGACGCCTTATGCGTTTCACAGTGACAATGCCAACAAGCTGGACGGTCTGGATGCCACGGCGTTTATCAAGAGTTCGGAAGATATCACATTGCAGGCCGGGACAAAGATTGTTTTTCCGGATGGATCAACCCAAGACACGGCAACACTTGCAGGACCACAGGGGGAAACGGGGGCAGCGGGTGCACAGGGTCCAACGGGTGCCACAGGGCCACAAGGTGCAACAGGACCTCAGGGTGCAACAGGACCTCAGGGTTTGACGGGTGCCATGGGCCCACAAGGCGCAACGGGCCCACAGGGTGCAACGGGTCCACAGGGTGTAACAGGAGCTCAGGGTGCTCCGGGTGCCGACGGTGTGTCGGCGTATGATCTGGCGGTGGCTTCCGGTTTTGAAGGTGACGAAGATGCATGGCTTTTAAGCATAAAGGGTGCCGACGGCAATGATGGCGCGGATGGTGCTCCGGGTGCACAGGGGCCTCAGGGGTCTGTGGGGCCTCAAGGTGAAGTTGGCCCACAAGGTGCAACAGGCCCTCAGGGTCTGTCGGGCCTCGAAGGAGAAGCTGGCCCACAAGGCGAAACGGGTCCACAGGGTCCTTCCGGTCCTGATGCTGCAATCAAGGGAACTGCTTCAGCCTACGTCGTCGTGGAGACAACCGACAATGCCACGACCAACGGGACGAACCTGATTGCCGCCTACGCAACGGCCAAGGCCCTGACTCCACACGGTCAAGCGCTGGGGGCGGACAACCGTGCGGTCGTGCTTGTACCGCCGGGGAAGTATGACCTTGGGACAGCGCAGCTGGAGATGGACACGGAGTATGTGGATGTGGTGGGACTGTCCACGGCACGTGAGAACCAGCACATCTACGGGACATCCAATGGCGCCGGTACGGGTGTGCTGCGCCAGACGGCGGATGACGTGAAAATCGAGAACCTCTTTGTCGAATTGGGACCGACTGGGGTTGGGGTAAACGTTAATGATCAGGACCCAGCGGCCTATTTCCCGGACACGGCACTAGCCAGTACCGTTGTTCGGAATTGTTTGTTTAAGGGTGATGAAACAAGTGGGTGGTCCATGCGTTTGGCAATAGATTACGACGCCCACTATGAGAACTGCACCGCGGGGGATGGTTCCTTCGGCTATGGCGGCACGGTGAGCGGCACGTTCACCAGCTGCACCGGGGGGCACTATTCCTTCGGCTCCTACGGCACGGCGAGCGGCACGTTCACCAACTGCGCCGGGGGGGAATATTCCTTCGGCTACTTCGGCACGGCGAGCGGCACGTTCACCTACTGCAAAGGGGGGAGCGATTCCTTCGGCAAAAGCAGCGATGCAATCGGGGGCAAGTTCTATTTCTGCTCTGGTGGAGAATATAGTTTCACGACAAACGCCACAACCCTCTATTGCATCCAAAACGGTGTCCCCTATCCGTAAGGGCTGATGCCGGGTGATTTCAGGGGCTGCTTGATTCCGTCCTGCCTATCAGCCACAATAGCCCCACACGTTCGGCCCATATCATATCAAGGAGTCTGTTATGATGAGAAACTCATACCGCATCATTCTGCTCATTCTGGGGATGTTCCCCCTGATGTCGACCCTGGCGTTCAGCGTCCCGGGCCTGATCAGCTACAAGGGCCAGCTGACCGCTGCCTCGGGAGGGCCCATAACGACATCGGTGGACGTGACCTTCACGCTTTGGGATGCGGAGACCGGCGGCAACCAGCTGGGGTCGGGCTTCAGTGACACCGATTCCGTGACGCCGAATGCCGATGGCATTTATGACACGCTGATTGGTGATGACGGCGGGGACATGATCCCGGGATCCATTTTCGGGAACAACTCGGTGTGGCTGAATGTGAACGTCGACGGGGAGGACCTGTCACCGCGCACCCGCCTGACACCGGTCGGGGCGGCCCTGCAGGCAGGAGATGCCGACACGGTGGATGGTCTTGAGGGCACTGATCTCGAGGAGTCTGCAGAGCTCGCCGCCAATACCAATTCCATCGCAGCAGAAGAGAACAGGGCTCAAGCTGCCGAAGCAACTTTAACCAACGATCTGGCTTCAGAGGCGGCGACAGCAAGAGCTGCAGAACAAGCCAATGCGAACGCCATTGCAGGAAATACAAGCCTCATTACCGAGAATTCGTCAATCTCCGGCAAGCCATTCCTAGGCAGGTCAATCTACCTCTATACCGGCAGCAGTTCCTGGTCCACCGTGGACATGCTCCCCCTGTCAGGCGGAAATCACCTGACCCCGACCCATATCAAGGTGGAAGGGAGATCGAACAACTCTGAGAACCAGGCTGAGATCCAATACGTCCTGCATTACTCCGATGGCACTGCCAGCACCTCCAACACATACTACACCGCATCCGATGACGCGGGTTATGTGGTCTTGTTCGAATCCGGCATCCCAACCTCCAGCAATCTGCGCGGTTCAATCACAAGTCTTCAATTGAAGCTGAGGCAGATTGGCATTGCATCCCCAAACGGCGTCTACGGCCGGCTGACGATCAGTGGTTACGAGACCGAAGATTCCGGATTAACGGTCAGCAAGCCGTTTTTCGGCAGGACAGTGCAACACAGTAACGACGGGATGATCTTCACCTCAACGACCATGCTACCCATGTCAGGGGGATATCACCTGACCCCAACCCATATCAAGGTCGAAGGAAAATCGACTGGTAGTCTGCCGGCGCATGTTCGATATGTCCTAAATTACGCCGATGGCACTTCCCTCGCCTCCGACGATTACTCTGCCGTATCCAGTGAATATGGTGTCCTGTTTGAACATGACATACCAGTTCATGACAATATACGGAGTTCTATCACAGGGATATCCTTGCAAGTGAGAAGCGACCACATTTCGCCCACCTATATCGGCCACGGTCGACTGACGATCAGCGGCTACGAGACTGCGCCGTAGTTGTCTTTTCTTACATCCGGTTTTCGTGTACTTGATGATAAAGTGGGTATCGCCCGGAAGTATCTGCAATTGGTTAAACAGCTCGGCGCAGAGATTGGCCTGAGTCCCGCCGTCAGGAGCTCGACGACAGCCTTCGTCAACGCGACGAGATGGTTGCAAGCCTGGAAACCGAGCTGGCGGCCCAGCAGACCCAGATCAACGTTCCGGTGAAACGCCTCACCGCCCTCGAACAAATGCTTTATCTGCCGATTTAAACCCATAGAATCAGGAGGGAAAATGGTCGGGCCGACTGGATTTGAACCAGCGACCACTCCCACCCCAAGGGAGTACGCTACCAGACTGCGCCACGGCCCGACTCAATCATGAAGGGGGCGGATATTTTAACCGCTAAGTCAGATCGAATTCAAGGGGTAACTCTCATCACCCGGGGCGATCGATTCGACTTCATACACCCTCCCCTTTTCCCGAGCTAAGAACATTGATTTATCGATGGTCAGGGATCATCTTCTGCAGGAGAATTTTCACAGATGAGAAGCCCAGATCTTCAATTTTAACCCCCAGGATCCATCGAATTTCGCTGGAAACACCCGGCCCGATATCACCCCAACAACTACGGCGGCTCCATAAACGGGATTTTGATCGCGAAAGAGAAATATTTTGGCCAGAAAGGACAATAGGTTTTGTCCCCGGTCATGAATTTCTGCTGAAAAACTACAATAATACTTCGGGGTAGGATGAAAGATATGAAGGGGCAGACAGGCAGATCGGAGTGGAGGCAAGACAACCGAATGACATCTATCAATCGGCCCTTGGCGGGGTGTTTGGGGCGTTTTGTCCCCAAGGAAGAATAAAGGTGTGTTTTTCCTTGGCAGGTTTTTATTCCGGGTAGGAAAGACGCCTCACACCCCGATCTATTAATTATTACTCAAAGTGTGTTCGGGTATCCCCTTTCTGGATTTCGAAATCCAACCTGAGATGTTTTGTCACGTTTTGGACCGTGATCAACAATCACAACAGGTATAAAGCAATATTTATGCCATAGCGTTATCAGGTGCTTAAATCATACATAAGAATATATATATCAATTATATATATTTATTTAATATATTTTCAGAACCGGCTTAAATAAACCGTTTTGTTATCATATCATCTCCTTCAGGATGTGGTTGTCGTGAAATAAATCACAATAAGACTTCTGCATATAAAGAACCCAACTTTAAAAACAGCCAATGGAAGTCCCGATGGCTGAAAAAATGACCTGTTTGATTAATCACATTTTGATTACTGATTATATTAGTTTTATGTATTTCTTGATGGTCCCGGCTTCATGCCGGGGCCAAGCATCGCCCCCACCAGCCAACGTGATCGCAAAATACTTGATTCAGGCCATACCTCCCCCAAAAGGTGGCAACTTACCTCAAATCTCATTCTGATCTGAAAACGGACGATATGATCCATAAAACACCCTTTTTGTCTTCAACTCATCATCGGGTCAGAATCCCCCCCTATCATCATGAATAAAATCTTCTATAATGATGACTTGGGAAATGACCATCAGGGTGAATTTCGATACGCCCTCACCAGCGGAAGCTTTGAAATGGAGTTGTTTGGGTGATCGGGAGCAACCTGGAACGTCCGTGAAAAAAACATTGATCCAATCTCAATCCCGATCCACGCAGGATACGCCACTCAAAAACCCGGAATTTTTTCTGGCCAATTGAAAGCGGCTATGATGGGCTGTCGGTTGGTATTCGTCTGGGTAACATTGAATGACTTCCCCCCACCCTGGACGGGATTCCCCGGCCCGGGATCTATCCGAAAGGATCCAAAAATGAGTGAGACTGTCATGGTACGTTCCGTTGAAATCCGACGGACCCGCAATAATGACCGTTATGCCTCGTTGCGGATCAACATGGGTGAGTCCGGTGCGTTTGCCGAGGTCGATGCCAAGATCTGGGGCCTTGATTCAGCAATCGATCGCGGCCTGAAGGTTCCCCAAAACGGAGATATCATTGAGGTCTCCAGCCATAAGGCCGATGAATATCAGGGCCGGACCCAATGGGTCCTCAGGCAATTCAGAATCCTCTCCACCAGTGAAAAGGAGGCCGCTATCACAAACTTCACCGCTCCCAGTGATATTGGTCTCACACAATACCAGGGACAACTTGAGGCCCTGATCAACCGGGTTCCGGATGACCGCCTCTGCGGGCGGGTTCTATGTTCAATTTTCGACCGCAGTGATTTCCGAGAGGCCTTCTATCAGGCCCCGGCTGCGTATGTCCATCACCAAAATTACCCCGGTGGATTACTGGAGCACACGGTCAATGTCACCACCCTCGCCCTCTCGATTGCCGATAATTACCCGGCCGGCAAAACACGGGGATTAACCTACAACGGAAACAACCTTCCGATCGACCACGCACTGCTGATCTGCGCGGGACTGCTGCATGACATCGGAAAACTGGAAACCTATGATCTGAGCCCCCTCCCTGAAGTCACGGACGCTAACCGCTGGCAGGGACATCTCTCCATCAGCTACGCCCGGGTTCATCAGGCATGTGAACCATTTCTCAAGAACTCCCCCACCAAGGATGATCAGGATGAAGTCCAGAAATTACTTCACTGTATCCTGTCGCATCACGGCATCCTGGAGTACGGTTCACCCGTTTTACCCGTCTGTGCGGAGGCATTTATCCTGAGTCAAGCCGACATGATCGATGCACGCCTGGCCGACATTCAGGATGCAGCCGGTCAAATCATGGTTCAGGACCCGAATGCACGCTGGGTGCCCCGACACCATCATTTCCCACAAGGCATCTTCATCGGCGACTGGAAGAACCTGGGACAACCATGAACTGACCCTTTCGGGCCTCGATAAGGATGCAAACGTGTTTTCATACCGGTTTTTCCGCAGCCTCCTGTTCAGATTGGATCCTGAACGGGCGCACAACCTGACGTTGTCGGGCCTGAAAACACTCAATCACCTCTCCCCCATCCTCAGCCGGGTCGAAAACCAAAACCGCGTTGATGACCCGAGACTGCTGCAGGAATGTCTTGGAATCCGGTTCCGGAATCCCGTCGGGCTGGCCGCAGGACTCGACAAGAACGCCGAGATCATCCCGTCCATGGCCGCTCTAGGATTCGGCTTTCTTGAATGCGGAACGGTCACCCCACTCCCCCAGCCCGGTAATTCCAGGCCACGACTGTTCCGCAATGTTCAACATGAATCACTCCAGAATGAACTTGGATTCAACAACCGGGGGATGGATGAAATGCAGAAGCGACTGGCCGCCCTTGAACCCGGGCTCCCGCCCATTGGCATCAATATCGGGAAAAACAAAATAACCCAGCCCGAAAAAACCGCGGATGATTACCTCATGCTTGTCCGGGACCTGGAAGACCGGGCATCCTGGTTCACGATCAACATCTCGTCGCCCAACACACCGGGCCTGCGTGAATTCCAGCGTCCTGATTTTATCCGCCCCCTGCTCGGCGAAATCAGGGGCCTGACAAAACGGCCCTTACTGCTCAAGCTCTCGCCTGACCTGGATCCTGACACCCTGCTGAACCTTTGCGGAACTGCCATTGATTCGGGTGTACACGGGATCATCATCAACAATACCAGCACGGATTACACTCAATGCCCCGGCGCACGTAAATCCGGGGGCCTCAGCGGCCGATGCATCCGCGAACGCAGCCATGAAAGACTGCGGTTGTTGGCCGGTAGTTTTTTCGGAAAAACAGTCCTGATCAGCAGTGGAGGGATAGACTCGGCCACGGAGGCCTGGAGGAGAATTCGAGCGGGAGCAAACCTTATCCAAATCTATACTGCCCTGGTCTTCCATGGGCCTGGCCTGATTTCCCGCATCAACCGCGGCCTGCTGGACCTCATGACGAGGGATGGATTTCAGGATATAGGTCAGGCAATCGGCAGCGACCTGTCGTGAAAACCCGGCCGGTAAATATCCAGACCCTTGTTCTGCACCCCCCCCATTTTCTTTCCTCAGTCCCCCGGCTTGAAAAACTTTTTCAACCGACCGGCCTGTGTTCGGCCTTCTCCACCGGCGGAAATACCCGACACCGCCATACCCGGCCACACCCCGGTCTCCAGGTATTTTCCCAGGACCGTCTCCAACTGCTGATGAAGTCTTGAAAACCAGTCACCGTGGGGCTTCCCGCCGCCATCGGGAAGCCCATCCCGCTTCCCAATTTCCAACCATAAGCTGCGTGCAGTCTCCATGATCACATCTCGATTGACCGTTTCCGGGTGGTCGTCCAGTGCGTAAAATCCACCCATCTGCCGATTCGCCCGAAAGCTGATTCGATTCCACCCCTGACCAGCCATTCTTTCCGCGTGCGCCAGATCCCAAAAACGAATCATCCACTCACAATATCGGCCAGTCACCCCGGATTCATCGTCCGTTTCCCGGACCAATCCACATTTTTCCAGCCGGGACGATTCATCCCTGATCGCTGACAGGGGGGTGACAAGCAAAATCTGTGCATGTTGGGACCTGCGCATGGGATCACTGTAGCGGGACATCGTCAACCGCTCGGACAAGACTTCGATCCACCCGATCCATACGCGCTTCCAGACGGATCCTGCCCGACGGTTAAAATTCCACCATTCGAGACAGGGCCCCAGTTCCCTCGCCAGGGATTCATCCACCCCACCCCGGGTGCTGCCCTTGTCTGTATCCTGAAGACTCCGGTGAAGTTGACAAATCCTTTCAACGACCTGCCTTCCACTAACCGACATGGCATCCTGTAAAATCCCCGCGAGGCAGACGCCCGTGACGGCAGCCATCCAGGCCTGTTTGGAACGAATGGTCCCGGGATAACACTGCTCGTGGATTTCAACGGCACCGAGCAGCCCCGGGACCCCTTTGGACCTCAAAAAGTCCCGGGCCGCAGGCAGGCATTCATTCAACAATCGCAATTCCAATGTATGGTCTTCATCCATAGCCAAAGAACCCGTGTCTGCCGGTCGACCGGCATGGGTGTCAGTTATTCTGATCCGGGGTTTTGTCGATTTCAAGGTTGAGGTTGACCATTTCAATCGCCGCCAGTGCCGCATCTGCACCCTTGTTGCCCACCTTGCCCCCGGCACGTTCGATGGCTTGATCAACTGAACCCGTCGTGAGGACACCGAAAATCACGGGGACAGGACTCTCCCGGGCAAGCGATCCAATCCCCGCGGCTGTCTCGGCAGCGACATATTCATAATGGTCGGTTTCGCCCCGGATCACGCATCCCAGACAAATGATGGCATCATATTGGCCGGGATGTGCCAGGAGGCGGCGGGCGACTCCCGGAAGTTCGAAGGAACCCGGCACCCGGACGAGCGTGATATCTCCATCCTCCACTCCATGGCTGCGGAGCACATCCACCGCGCCGTCGACGAGTTTGTTTACAATGGACTCGTTGAACCGGGATGCGACAATCCCGACCCGAAGGCCCCCGGCCTCATGATTACCCTCGATCAGCCTCGGCATGAACTCAGGCCCCCGATTTTAAAGACATGTTCCTTGAAATGCCACACGCGGTCAGTATTGAATGCCACAACGATTAAATAAAGCGAATTCCGGCACGACAAACAGGCTACTTATGGCTTTGATCGCCTAGGATATGTCCCATGCGGGTTTGTTTTGTTTTCAGGTAATGGGCATTTTGATCACGCTGGCCGACAATCAAGGGGACTCGCTCGATAAACTTCAAACCGTAGGCATTGACCCCGACAATTTTCCTCGGGTTATTCGTCAGGAGCCGGATGTCCTTCACACCAAGATCAACCAGGATCTGCGCCCCGATACCGTATTCCCTCAGGTCCGGATCGAAACCCAGTTCCTCATTGGCTTCAACTGTATCACGCCCCTGATCCTGCAACGCATAGGCAAGCAGCTTGTTCTTCAGGCCAATACCTCTCCCCTCCTGGTGCAGATAAACAATGACTCCCCGCGACTCAGCGCTGATCATCTCCATCGCAGCCTGCAATTGGGAACCGCAGTCACAACGAAAAGAACCGAGGACATCACCCGTAAAACACTGGCTGTGCATGCGCACCAAGAGGGGTTCCTCGTTGATTTCACCCATTGTCAACGCAATGTGTGTCTCCTTGAGCACAACGTCCTCATAAAGTGACAACTTCCAGTCGCCATACTGATTCGGAAGCGGCACCGTCACGATGCAATGGACCAGCTTCTCATGCTGCCTGCGATAGGCAATCAAATCCTCGATACTGACAATTGGAATATCATGCTTCTTCGCGATCAGGTCCAAGTCCGACAATCTCGCCATTTCGCCATCATTCCTGCAGATCTCACAAAGCACGGCCACGGGATTCACCCCGGCCAGCCTGCACAGGTCGACAGAGCCCTCGGTATGGCCTGCGCGTGTCAGGACACCGCCCTCCCGAGCACCGATCGGAAATACATGCCCGGGCCTGACAAGATCTCCCGAATGACTCTGGGGGTCGGCGAGGACCCGGATCGTTCGCGATCGATCACGTGCTGAGATCCCCGTGGAGACGCCTTCACGGGCGTCCACGGTTTCCATGGTGAAATTCGTTCCCATCAGGGCCTTGTTGACACCCTCTGGGTACAGGTGTAAATCCAGTTGTTCAAGTCTTTCCAGCCCCATGCTGGCACAGATCAAACCTCGGCCGTGACGCGCGAGCAGATTAACCTTTTCCGGGGTCGAAAATTCAGCGGCATAGACAAAATCCCCCTCATTTTCACGATCCTTGTCATCGACAAGGATAATCATATCGCCCTTCCTGATGGACTCAATTGCCTTTTCGATGCGTTGGAATTCAATCTGCATACGGGTCTAAATCACCTTCCCGAGATTTCGGCCGCCCCTGCACCACACGGGGGCGCATGATACCAAATATCTGATGCGATTGGACAATGAAAAACTCACGACCCGTTGTGGGGGGGAGTTGCTGATCTATCGTTTTTCTGCCAAGATTGGCGAATAAACCAATGAAATGGATACGGGGGGCTTTCTGCCATGGGAATCATGAAACAGGTTCAGGAAGACATGAGGAAAGCGATGAAAAGTCGCGACCGGAAGACACTCGACGTAATCCGGATGATACGGGCGGAACTCCTCAAAGGCGAAAAGGAAAAGGGCGAAAAACTGACTGAGGAGCGTTCAATGTCCCTGTTGCAGAAAATGGTCAAGCAAAGACGCGATGCCTCGGAGCATTACCGCGATGCAGGCCAAACTGAACGTGCCGAGTCCGAACTTGCCGAAATTAGCGTGATCGAGAATTACCTCCCCGCGGGACTCAGCCCGGAAGAGATCGAGTCCGTGATTGATGAAATCCTCGGCACAACGGGAATATCCGACCCCGGCCAGATCGGAAGGGTCATGGGCCCAATTATGGGTAAACTGAAGAAAACCGGCCGGCCGTTCGACGGGAAAGCCGTTAACGAGCTGGTACGACAGCGGCTGTGCGGTTGAAGCGGCTTCACCAATCCCCCCTCATCCTGATAATCCTGCTCGCAGTTCTGATCCGCACCCCCGATATGATCAGTGTTCAGCCGATGACCGCTGAGTCGGTCGAGATCATGAACATCGCCGACAACCTGCGGGCTGGACACGGGTTCCTTCTCGATATCAAGTCAACCTATGCCATTGACGAGCCTGTCACGCATTACGCCTTCTTCAACCGACCCGTCTTTATGCCGGCCATGCTTGCGCTCATGCAGACCGTATTGCCAGACCGGCTTGCAGCCAGCCTAGCCGGGACTGTCCTCTTTGCCTTCGGCCTGTTCTTTGTTTTCAGGGTGGTCAACAGGCTGACCGGTAGAAATACCGCCACCTTCACCTGCCTGCTGCTGGCCGCACACCCCTATTTTTATCGCCTGACAGCCATCCCAGCCGACGAGACCGCCCTGATCATGGTCATCGGGGCCATCCTGTGGTCACAGGTCTGTGTGCAATCCGTTTTCCTCACGGGGTTGTGTTGCCTTGCGGCAGCCTTCATCCATCCGCTTGGCATCATTCCGGCACTGGTGGTCGGCATCCACAATTTGCGCACAGGTATCAGGCACCGGGAATGGATGCCCCTGGTGATTCATGCCTGCCTGATGGTCCTGTGCCTGACCTGGATCATCGTCCTGAACCGTTTTTACGGAGCCCCCTGGTCCACATACCCGGGAAAATACCTGTTTCATGTGATGGATGCCACGGACAAGAGCCTTAACTTTTACCGCCACCCACCCTATGATGATATTTTCACCCTGCTGAAAGATAATCCCTCATTGATCCCACAACTCTGGTGGCTGAACCTGAAATCCCTCGGCATCCAGATTTTGGGCCTGCAGGGAATCGCATTCCTGATCCCGATGATCCCGGTGGCATGGTTTGGTCTCCGCCGTAATCCAAGGCTGAACCGTCTGCTACAGCTGGCCGGTATGGCAGCGGGCATCGCAATGGTCCATTGCCTGGTTTGGTCAAATCCACATTTTTTCCCCGCATCCGGGACACTGATCTTCATGTTTGTAATCCTGGTGATTACGGGAAGCTTTGAAATACTTGACCGTGAACCTGTAATCGGGGAAGACGGGGCTGGCTACTCAGCCGGAAACTACATCGGCCTTGCCATCCTCGTCTGCTGGATCGTTCTATGCGTGAACCCCAGCCCGGAGACGGCCGCCAACATCCCATATTCGAGCCGGCAAATCCATTCAGACAGCGGACTCAGAAATGAATATTCCATTGACCTGAATGGCCTGACCAGCGACTTGGCGGTTCCAGGCATGGAAAGCGTTGTCGTCGGGAACAATCCATGGCTGGCCTGGCGCCTGACGGGGATGCCTTCAGCCATCCTGCCCGGGGACCTGGAGACACAGGATGCAATACACTTCATTGACAGCCTCGAAAGTTCCGTAATTTTGATCGACAGCGATCAAAAGACGATGGATATGACCCAAGGCCCGGATTCCCTGTTCCTGCATCTTGAAAATCAGGGATGGCAAACACTTGAGGTGGGGCAACGCATCAAAATCTGGATCCGGGAATCGGGGCCATAGCCCCTGAACCTGCATCTGCACGGCTGAAAAGCCACTACCCTGATGTTTTCGCTTTATATTCGTTCTATTTTCGCTTATATTTCACTCCGAGGGCCGGTTCAAAGGAGCCGGACCGATCCAACAAACCCGGAGGCAACAGTTCATGTATCTGACCCGAAGACAACGTGAAATGCTGGATAATATCGAGCGATTTATCCATCGCAAGGGATATTCACCTACGCTGGAGGAAATTGGCGAAATGATGAATCTTTCCAGCCTCGCAACCGTTCATAAGCACCTGCAAAACCTGGAGGAGAAAGGCTTGATTCGCAGAACCTGGAATCATAGCCGGGCAATAGAATTGACCGGGAAAACAAAAGTCCGGGGTGGCAGCCTCCCCCTGATGGGTGAAGTTGCGGCGGGCTACCCGATTGAGGCGATAGAGAACCCGGACCCGATTGAGGTCCCCCGGGATTTCATCGGACGCAGGGAAAGTTTTGTCCTGCGTGTTCGAGGTGACTCAATGATTGACGATGGAATTCGGGAGGGCGACCTGATCATCGTCGAAACCTGCAAGACCGCCCGACCTGGCCAGACCGTCGTGGCCCTGGTTGACGGCTCGGAGGCAACGGTGAAAAGATACTACCCCGGAAAAAATCGGATTCGGCTTCAGCCCGCCAATGAAAACATGAAGCCCATGAGCTACAAGCCTGAATCCATCCAACTGCAGGGCATCGTGATCGGCTTGATGCGAAGATACTGAACCACCACGGAGAAATCCAAGCAGGCACAACCTGAAAGTGATTGCAAGGTCAGGCAAACAAAGAGTCATCACGGCGACGCGCCAACGTGGAATTGCCCGGACATTCAGCAGCACAACCCGGCCTGGCGAACCACTGGGCCGCCCGCACTTTGCAGCCGCCCCCAGCTGAAACCCCCGCACCGAATGATTGGCCTAATAGTGATCTCTGGCTTGGCCTGTATCCAGGTCTCCGGCACGAGATCCAAGGCCTGATGGCCGGATGACATTCCCCTCAATCGTGCGCGGCGCACCTGTCATGGCCTTGTTCAAGATGACACCAGCGAGATTTTCACATATTCGTTTTTTCCTGTCGGATTCCGGGATAAAATGCATCGAACGGGTGTCAGTATTGAATCGGCCGCGCGCCGAGACCCGGCCCAATTCGGCATAGGTCATTCCACGACTGTCCGGTTCGAGCAGCATGAGGTTTGCAATCACACGATAGGACTGGTCCGACGCCACATCATCGCCGCTGGTGTCGACGGTCTTTGCCCTCCAATCGACCAGTTCAATCGCCAGAACCAGATCACATTCTTTTTCCTCAACGACATCAACCCTCCCATCCGCCAAAAAGGCCTCCTGGGTCAGGCGCGTCAAAAGCTCCTCAATCCCGGGCTCATAGGTCCCGTTGTGTGCCATCGGGACATGGATTCCATGAACCCATGAAGGCAGGGTCCTTACAGGGATGATCCGCTGACATCCGCCCAACATGAGCAGGAACGGCACGATCAGGAAGAGTAATTGTTGCGGGCCCATCATGGTATTTCCCTTTTGTTGATCCAGTCGGCATTGGCAGGAAAAGCGATTTTGGGATCGAACAGGTTCGTTGAGAACTCGGCATCCTGTTCGATTTTCCTCATCGTGATGATGGTTTCATTCTGATATTGCTCAATATACCTGATCTTGTCAGGGAGGTGAGATGCCTTGTCAATCGTGACCTCCATTCGGGTGAAGGGGGGATTTTCATCCCGAAGCTCCGATCGAAGGGTGATGATAAACAGTGCCTTTGCGGAGGGATCAAGACCGGATTTCTCGAGCGCTGATCTGGGTTCCGCTTCATCCTCGGAACTGTGTATTTCATAGAGCTTGAGCAACTCATCGGCCTTCAGGCCGAATCCGATCATGAGCCGGTGAAGCTGCTGGTCACGTTCCGACCGGGTCTGGAATTCCCAATATTCCACCAGGTCCAAGTCCGGCGTGTGGATATAAAGCACCCTGTCAACAATCAGGTTGATGACAGGCTCGGGTTCACTGTAATCACAGCGGAGCAGATCGGGCTTATCAAACCACAACTTGCCTGGAGACCTGACCTCCGTCATCAATATGTCATCGAATCGTACCTGGTCAAAGACAGCATGGATTGTCTTGACATCACTATGGAACGCCTCAAGGGCACGCAACAGCCTCAAGGTCCCGGTTGTCGGCTGCCAAGACTCCGCCTCCGGGCTTTTACCGATATCCATTTCCGGATCAGCTGCCGGGGACGGGACCGCCAGCGCAGCAACACCCGTGGCAGGTTCATCAGCGGAAAAGACCCGGATAGTATCGCTTATTGTCGTGGATGATTCATCCGCGAGAGGTGCCAATTTCAGCGAGGATGATGTCGGCGCCTGGGAGTCGGCTTCCTGGGTCCCGTCCAAGGCATGCAACCGGGCCATGCAGGAAAGGCAGAAAAAGAACCACCCATTACGCCACTTGGGCCGTCCCGGCCTTTTATCATCTGGTTTCTTCATCAATCCCTGACTCCTCGGATAAAATCCGCCCTGATGATAGGTCATCCTTGACTGTTAGACAAGGGCCTGATGGGCCTGAACCCAAAGACGGCTGATTCTGATGCCCCCCCGACGGAGGTCCCGACCCCGTCAACGCCGGTCATCAAGAGGGGCGGGGAAAGCCATGACCGGTATATGACTGGAAATTTCACCCGGGTCCCGACCTTCACGTCAATGTCGACCCGGAACACCAAAGGGGCATTCAACATACAATATGCTTAATATCAATGTTTTGCATGAACAACAGGATTTTCGGACGACAGGTTCCAGATAAGTCAATTGACGTTAATAAGCGCATAGGGTATACCTTCCTGCGTTGGCTGGTTGAGGCAATTTGATATCTCGTTGAAAACATGCAAGGAACCCTTACTGCCCCGATGCCCATCACCCAGCGTATCACGTCCGAGTATCAGCGACGCCTGCTTTTGCACCTGAAATGCCTTTTCTGGTGCCTTCACCAGAGGCAGGCGAGTTATAACCTGAACCTCGTTCTCCATTCCCTCGAGCATCAGCACACACACCCTGAGATCGAAAATTCCCACCTCGGCGATAATCTCAAGTTCATTCTCGAACATCTTGACCCCCCGAACCTGACTTGCCTTGGCCAGGCCATATCCCAACTGCATGAGTCCGTGGGTTCACAGGACATATCGGAAAAGTATTTTGAAATAGGTCATTATATCCAGACCCTGAGTCCTTTCAACCATATCGGGGAGGAATCCTACGGGATCATCACCTCAATCACCCCCCAACTGCGCGGGCTGTTTCTGTCTCCCGAAGGCGATCTGGCTTTGTCTCCCTTCGCACCTTCGGATATCCGGATTATTTTTGGAACCTATATCGTGTGATGAAAATAAATTCCACCTCCATAATAACCGCTGATAGAACCTCAGGGAGATGGATCCCTTCCGGCCTTGCAAGAACTGGCCCGCATGCCATGCGCAATCCCCACAATTTTTACAGAGACAACCCGGCCGCAGGTCGGTATATCTCAGGGTGGCCAAGTTATAAAACTGGCTGAAACCTCATCCGGATATTTCCAGACGAGGCCAGTCATACTCCAGGGGGTCCCCCAACAACAGGCCATGTGTGAAAAATCAAAAGAACACACTGAGGAAATCCGGGCCAACCCGAAGACGGTCCTGGAGATCACCGTACACAATCACCCGGGTGTGATGGCCATCATTTGCGGCCTTTTCGCACGCAGGGCCTTCAATGTTGAGGGGATCGCATGCCTGCCGATCGGGAACGGCGAAAACAGCCGCATCTGGCTCCTGATCAATGAAAACCAGTCACTTCAACAGGTCGAGAAACAATTGTTGAAACTTGTCGACGTAATCGACTTGAAGCACCACGGAACAAATCACCGGATCTTTGAGGAATTGAAGGATTACTTCCAGCACGAATGAACCTCAGGCAGCATTGACCCTAGCCATGCTCAGATGACCCCATATCCCGCCCCTCATGAGTCGAGTCCGAAAGACTCCATGAACTTCCCGAACAATCCCTTGTCCTCCATCGGGGGTTCATGGCCCGATTCTGCTGCATACTCCGTCAAAAGCTCGCGCTGTCGGTCTGTGATTTTCCGGGGAACGACAAGCCGAATATGGACATAAAGGTTTCCACGAACCGCTGAATCGTTATCACCATGGGGCACGCCATGATTGTTGATTCGGAACCTGTGATTGGGCTGCGTCCCCGCGGGAAGCTTGAACCCATAGGGGCCATAGGGGGTCTCGACAGTCAGTTCATCCCCAAGCGCAGCCTGGATAAAGCTGACATTATATTCACGATGCAGGTCGTATCCTTCACGCTCATAACACTCGTCCTCCTTGATATTGAGAACAATATATAGATCTCCCCGCTCACCTTCAGGGGGACCGGCTTCACCCTCACCCACCATTTTCAGCTGCATTCCGGCATCCACGCCCCGCGGAATATGGATCTTAAGATTGATCGACTGCCTCACACGAGCCTGGCCCTGACACTCATCACAGGGATCCTTGATCATTTCACCTTTGCCGCCGCATTGATCACATGTCGTGGTCAACGCAAAGAAACCCTGCTGCACGCGGACCTGGCCGTGTCCCCCGCAGCGTTGGCAATTCTGGGGACGGGATCCCGGCGCTGCGCCGCTCCCCCTGCATTTCATGCAGGACTCGAGGCGCTTCAGGGTCACCTCGGTGTCCTTTCCGAAAAGCACATCCTCAAGCGAAATATCGAGTCGTATCCTCAGGTCACGGCCCCGTGCACGTACCCTGCGCCCCCCACCCATGCCGAAAAGTGAACCGAACAGGTCGCCGAAGATATCCTGAAATTCACCTGCATGCTGAAAATCGTCCCAACTGAAGCCTCCACCACTAAAATTTCCCCGGACTCCATCATACCCATACTGGTCGTAAAGCTGGCGTTTCTGGGGGTCACTCAGGACCTCGTACGCCTCGGAAACCTCCTTGAATTTTTCCTCAGCCGATGGATCATCCGGGTTTTTATCAGGGTGAAACCTGATGGCCAGCTTACGGTATGCCTTCTTGATATCCTCCTCAGAAGCATTCCGTTCAATCCCAAGAAGCTGGTAATATTCTTTTGTTTCGGATGGCATGAATGGTTGTTCGCGTTCCCACCGTCATGTGAATGCAGGATACAACACAACTTTACTATCACAGGCTGTTACTCTGCGCAAGTAGGCATCGGACTCCCACAATTCCAAAACAACAAAGGTGTTAATCAAGGGAACTCATCCAGATCGCAGGCCTGTCGCCCCCGCCGATCGACGCTGTCGACCACAGGGCCTGATCCCGGGCATTCCCCAGGAATTCCCGGTAAACCTCAAGCTGAACCTTCTCAAGGGGATCGACAGAAAACTCGGTCAGCCCCCCATACTTGATTGCCAGCCTCCTATCCCGGGTCCTGCTGTCCCTGATTTCACAGTCGGACTTGAATTCGGGATCCTCCAGAAGATGCAGGGGGGCATGCATCCGTAGAATTCTGGCCTGTTCAAATTCATTTACCAAAAGGTGCGTATATCCTTTTTCAACCAGTTTCTCACGGATCTCCGGGGCGGATTTTGCCGTGATTACGGCATCTCGTATCGGGCTTTCATCAAAAACCGATGCCAACGAGACCCGATGTCGGAAAAAATAACTACGTGCCTCATTCAGGATAATCAACCGGCTGTCATCTGGAAGTCGGTTCACTCTGCGAACCATGGCGTTGGTGACCCCCAGCAGCTGATCCCAGGTTTTATCCCACGTCAGCGCGCCGGTTGCCACAACCGTGTAGGCCCGGCCCGCCTTCATGGGCCCGACCGACTGAAAACAAAATAGCATGACCAGAGCACAACCCACTCCCCGGATAAATATTGATTGGAACTTCCCACCCCAAAAAACACTCATGCTGTGGACAGCCAGTCCAGAAAGAAGGATGGCTCCGGTCATCAAAGGCGCCAGAAAACGATCTGCAGCATGCAATAACTGGCCCCACAACAGCAACCCCGCAGGGACGGAAATGACGAGAAGTTGTAATACCCGAAATCCTCGGCGCTGGGATGAATCCATTGAATATCCGGCCCCACTCCGAACCCTTGCAAGGTAGGCTAGGACAAGAATCAATCCCCCACAACTCAGTGCAAATGCAATTAATGGAAATCCCGGGAGGTCGAAAAGCAAACGATTTGCAAGATTCGACCAGTATTCTGTCTGCCATGGTTTGAGTGGGACATGAGTTTCCATCAGAAAGTGAAGTCTTGCCACCGGCCATTCCGACGATGGGAACACCCCTGAAAGGAACGGTGAAAATGGGTTTCCCCGATGATACATAAGCCATGCCCCCCACGGCAGCCAGACAATGAATGAAGCCACCAACCCGGCCAAGCATACCTGACAGACCTGACGAAAACGCCGCTCGGCTCCTGAATCAAGGCCCATCATGACTAAAACACACATCAGGGGCAGAAAAACCGTGCCCATATTCGTCCACTTTGAGGTCACAGATCCCCCTGCGAGGAGACCGACCATCAGCGCCGGGAAAATCCGTGGAATATTTCCCGAACGGGTATGGTCCTGGATTCCGCATTTCCAGACGTAGAGACCGGCGAGGAGCATGACAACGCCCGTCCAGTCTGTCAAACACTCCAGTTGAAACCGGAAAACCAGCGGATGACTCAGGAATACCAGCCACAACCAGGGGCACCAGGCCGCGGGAATACCCAGCCTTCCCGCCAGCGGGTGATAGAACATAGTGGCCAGAATGACGAGTAACCATTGAACCAGGCCGGGAGCATAACCCCAGGGACTCCCCTCAAACACGGATGCTGCAAGATAAAGCATCTCCGTCGCCATGGGCTGGGCTGTGTAGAAAATACCCGGAACGGGCTCAACTTGCCCCACCTGGAAAACATGTGGGATCAGTCCCAGATGATATTCAAGAACATCGTATTGCGTGGGGGGGGAAAATGCAGGCAAAACGAGCGCCATGAGCCAGAAACACAATATCCCCCAGCCAGTCAAGCAAAGAACTCTGTCCAAAGGTGCCTGGATAACTGTCGCAGACGCCCTTGTCACACCCGTGCCAGGACCCGACCGTAGTCGTTTTACAAAACTGAATACGGGTATGGACAAGCCCAGCAAACCGATGACCCTCAAGATCGATGGGAATCCGGAAATGAATGGATAGAAGCAAAGAACAAGCGGAGGGAGCAGGATCACCCCCCCTGCCCAGACATGAAGATCCGGACATCTTCGCCGGCAAAGAAACCACGTCAGCACAAGACCCGAGAGGTAGGCCATACCCGCCACCGCACCCGCGCCGGTCCACGCATACAGGCTGAAGATAGGGGTGTCTTCCCGGGAAAAGACACTCATCATCTCCTGCGGCAACGCTATATTGGGCGATGGAGCGGCCATGATCATTCCCCACGTGAATTATCTATGGATGGACCGGAGGGCGGACCGAAGAACATGGCTGAGGCCACACAAGTCCGCTTTATATTTTCTTTCACGCATCAGAATCCTGATGTTAAGCTGTTTATCATTCCAGATCAAGGCTGGCCACCGCCCCAGAAATTGAATGGGTATTTTTTTGCCGCAGGATTTGATCCATTGTCCTCCCTGACCACACTCCCCATTCACGAAGAGATCAAGGACGTCCTGGTCGAAGGTGGATGGTGCCGGAAGGATTCAGGAAACCTCCAGCCCCAATATATTTTAAGGACATTCCAGGGAAGACAGAAAACCACCGCAGGCATCCTGACCTCTGCCGGCGGCGAATCACTGCTTGTCATCGGCATGGAAAAGGTTGTCCTGCCAAAACCGGAAGACCTGCATGACCGTTTCCTGAACCTGCCTCTCGAGATACGCCTGGCCCTCATCCCGGCGCATAACCTGAAAAGACATGGCCATGGAGTTGACTGGGTATTAATCCGGACAGCCTCACGAATTGACCTGATCCGACTTGAAACGGAAAGGACTGAATGCCTTGTCACGGACCGCGACGGATATAATCGGGAATTATTGCCCCTGCTCGCTGGAATCTCGAATGGACGCGGAAGCAGCACCCGCTTTGCTACGGATCATATCTCCTCGGCGGACAACCTCGGGCACTGGATTCAACACTGGTCGTCCCAGTTGGGCAGTGCCACGGGCGTCTCAAATTCTGCTGCGGGGAAAATCCTTTGGCAATGGGTCATCATGCTGCAATTGACGAGGAAACTCACCCATGTTGAACTTGATGTCAGTGGCGCCGATGATCGCTACCTGGCCGTGTCTGGAATCCCCGACCTATGGGGGTTCAGGCAATATCCAGAAAACAACGACATCCTGATAACCTATGACTCCACCGGTACGACCGGGGATCTCTGCGGTCTGTTGATTGAGTTTGACAGGATCTTTACATCCAAACATCTTCAGCCGGTCACCGAAGAATACCTTCAGAAACTGCGTGATCTTGATGACACATCAATCCTCGACCGCTTACGCGCTGAACTTCTGATGATTAGCCGGGACCGGTTTGAGGCCGAAACCGTTGCATGGATATATACCAGCCTGGAGGAGGAACAGCAGGGATGGCAAAGGGAGATGACGGGCCTTGAACCCGTCCGGAAAAGGTTGATATTCGAGGACTGGACGGTTTATCAACCCCTGATTTGCAATGTGGCCAGATGGGGGGTTTCACATTGCCTGTTGGAGATGACCAGGCTCGCAGGATTCATCCAGGAACGCTTCGATTTCCAGGAAGGTGCGCGACTCGGTGAAAAGGGGCGCAGTTGCTCCCAACCCGACCTCTTTAATCCGCATCCCGCAGGCACGGATCCTTCAGGAATCATGGATGACCCGGCAAGCTTCCTGGTCGGCGAAACGCTGAACATCGTGGGTATTTCAGACCCTGACCGGTTTGGAATCTGCCTGACAGTGCTCCTGAAAGCACTTGCGCTGATTAACACGTACAAATGGGATTTCAGGGGAATTCATACACTTGATAATATATTTGAACCTCGCGGTTGAAATGGAAATCCGGATCGTTAACAAACCAGTTCCATTCCGGGCGGAGCCCCCGCCCTTCGCCTCCCTTGCCTTGCCCACTATCTGCAGATCAAAGCCCTCTTGGATCACCGACCTGGCCCAGCGAACAGCCCCCGAAAATCAGTCGGTTTTTATATGGAAGGCCATGTCCCCACATAGAAGTCAATCCAACGAGCGCACAATCTCGGGGTGAAGAAACCAAAGCCAAATATAGTAGAAGATGGTGGTGAACAGCAGGCTGTCGATGATATCCAGCATCCCACCCATCCCAGTGCCGGTCCGCCCTGAATCCTTCAGGCCAGCCGAACGCTTAAGCAGGCTCTCGGCCAGATCCCCGACCGGCCCGATGATCGCAAACAAACCAGCAAGAGTGACCATCTCCCATAATTTGAAAATCCGGCCCATGTTGTCCCAAAGGAAAAACATGCACACGGCCAGCACCACCGAAAAGACAACACCCCCTGCAAATCCCTCCCAGGTTTTTTCGGGGCTGATCCGCGGGGAAAACTTATGTTTCCCGATCATCCGCCCGGTCAGATACGCACCAATGTCGGACGCTTGAGTCACCAGCACAAGAAAAATGATATAATGCTGCCCATTGCCATGTCCGCCCTCATACTGTATTTCAACGGCCCTCTGCCAGATATCAAGGATCATGGCCAGCGGCACCGTACAGTAAATCGTCGCGGTAATGCATTTCCCTGCCGCCTCGGAAAAATCGCGGTCTACACGAAACGTCCCCACGGCCAGCAACATCACCGGCAGCATGCCCGTAATGATGAATGCATGTTCCAGCCCCCAATAATAGGCATCCGCAAGAAATGCCAGCGATCCGAGGATGGCTATGCATCGATAGGGCAATGTCGGCTTGAATCCGCCGCAATGGATGAATTCATGGAGGCTACAAAGGGCAGTCGTAACCAGAAGGAACGGAAGAATCCACCTGAAACCGTCGTGGAACAGGCCCAGAAAAAAAACAAAGAGAAAAACAACGGTAGTTAGGGCTCTAAAATAAAACATCACAGGGCGGCCACAAGATGATGAACCTCAACTTTTGCAAAAGGAGGGAGGCGGAGATGCTTTCATATCCTGCCGAAACGGCGATCACGGGCCTGATACTCGACCAAGGCCTCAAGAAACCGGGTGCGCCTGAAATCCGGCCACAGGACCGGTGTCACGTGGATCTCGGCATAGGCGATCTGCCAAAGCAGGAAATTGCTGATCCGCATCTCACCACTAGTGCGGATCAGGAGGTCGGGATCGGGTAAACCGGCAGTGTCGAGCAATCCATCAATGGTCTCACTGCTTATTTCGGACAAATCAATCTGGCCTTCCTGGGTCATGCGTGCAATGTCGCGCGCAACACGGGTGATTTCATCCCGACTGCCGTAGCTGAGCGCAAGGTTCAGGACCATGCCACTGTTGCCTGATGTCAGCTCCATCGATTCAAGAAGTTTGTCACGAGCCTTGTCGGGCAGGTCATCATGCCGCCCGATCATACGTAACCGAATATTGTTCCCCATCAGTTCGTCACGTTCAGCAACCAGGAAGTGCGCAAGCAGGGTCATCAGAGCCTGGACCTCCTTGCCCGGCCTGGACCAGTTTTCCTTACTGAATGCGTAAAGAGTCAGCACCTGCAATCCAAGTTCGGCCGAGGTACGAGTGGTTTCCCGAACCGCCTCAATCCCGGCTTCATGACCCCGGATCCGGTCCACAAAACCGCGTTGGCGGGCCCACCTACCGTTTCCATCCATGATCACGGCCACATGGGCCGGCAACTGTTCAGGATCTAACCGACTGAGCATATGACGGTCCGATTCCGGCCATTTCAGAGCTGCCCCGGGCCACCGGGCCTGCTGGTCAGGAAGTGCGTTTCCCAAGTTGAAAACCCTCCTCTTGCACATTGTGCCGAGTGCCCCGTTGAACATCAACACTTTGTTTGTGCCATACAATTCCGGATACACGACATCCTGAATCCAGTCGTCATTCGACAAGCATAAATTTTACATGGTGAACAAGATTGTCCCGTCCGGCGTGCCGATCAGGTATCGGCCATACAGGGAGCATCATCAGGGTATTTTTTTATGATCCGGTTGATCAAATCTTGATTTGGAATTTTACACACAGATCCCGGGCCGTGATAAACCCGAAACGCTGGCAGACCAGTCAGGGCTGAAATCACATTCGATCCCGTCTTCAGATATGACCCGGGACAGCGGATACGGACCATGGAATCCATGATCACCGACACCGCGTTGATCGTCACCCTTTAATTTTGATATTCGTTGGCGGCACGGTTCCAAAATAAGTCGGGACTCAAGCCCGGTCCATCATGTCCCCAGCTGTGGATTGAGAAACCATGGCGCCCCAAGATCAGCATCAAATAGCATGGCCATGGTTTCCCCCCAATGAACCCTCCGGTGAAACCGTCGGAACCCGGTCATGCGGTTACTTCAAGCTCATTATAGAGCGTGTCTCTCTTGACAGGTACACGACCTGTTTCACGGATCAGTTTCTGGATATCACGAACAGAAAGCATCTGGGGGGACTCGGCACCAGCCATGTGGTAAATAGTTTCCTCAACCACCGTGCCGTCCATGTCATTAGCCCCAAAATGCTGGGCGACCTGGGCCGTCTTCACCCCCAGCATGATCCAATAGGCTTTGAGATGCGGGATATTGTCAAGCATCAGACGGGAAACTGCCAGGACCTTCAGGTCTGTCAGGCCGCTGGGTGCGGGTATTTCCTGCATATGGCTGTATTTCGGGTGGAAAGCCAGGGGAATGAATACCTGGAACCCACCGCTTTCATCCTGAAGTTCCCGCAGCAGCACAAGGTGCTCGACCCGCTCCTCAATCGACTCGACATGGCCGTACAACATCGTGCAGTTCGTCTTTAATCCCATCAGATGAGCTGTGCGATGAACGTCAAGCCACTCCTCCCCGGTTATCTTGCCGTTGGCTATCAGCCTGCGGCTGGCCGGTGTCAAGACTTCTGCCCCACCACCGGGCAGACTCCCCAGCCCGGCATCAATCAACTGGTCCAGGATCTCGCGAACCGGCATCTTAAACTTCCGTGCAAAAAAACCGATCTCCACAGCCGTGAATGCCTTGATATGCACATCCGGAAGCCGCTCCTTCAGCCCCCTCAACATATCCAGATAGTAGCTGAAGGGTCTTCCTGGGTTCAACCCACCGACAATATGTAACTCGCTTCCGCCGGGAGGCATGTCATTCACTGCCTTGTCGAATATTTCTTCCAGTGAATATTCCCACTGTCCTTCTTTATCCGAAGGCAGACGGGCAAATGCACAGAATTTACAGCGAGTCACGCAGATGTTGGAATAATTAATATGCCTGTTGATATTGAAGTAGGTCTTATTGCCATGAAGTCGCTCCCGAACCCGGTTGGCGAGCCAGCCAAGTCCCAGCAGATCCGGTGTCCGGAACATGCGGACTCCGTCATCGTGATCCAGTCGCTCGCCGGCATCCAGTTTCTCCTGAATCCTGACCAGAAAGGGATCCTGGAAACCAAGAAAGGGGCCGGACAAACCCGTGAAACATTCTGATTCTGTCATGATATCCGCTTGCAGAATCCAGCCGCAGATCCCTGTCGGATCAGGGCCGGTGTCGGTCCAAGGGGCAATTCTGAACCAGCCCAACGGAGATATCAATGAAAGTCGCCTCTTCCAGAGATGAATTGGGCCAATCAGAGCCGGGCCATGAAAATATTTGTTATTTTTCGCCCATGAGTCTCAAAATTGACCTTTTCGGGCATTGCCCTGAAATTCAAGGCCTACGGGTTCGCCGGTCAACAAGGGCCGAGCACCCCACCTGATAACTTCACCACCCGGTCCACACCCGTCATCAGCCTCTTATCATGGGTCACAATCAGGCCTGCCCTGGAATTTTGGTTCTGTTTCTCGCAGATAAGGCGAATTACACTTTCACCTGTTTCTTCATCCAGATCAGCCGTGGGTTCATCCGCCAGCAAAAGCTGGGGTTCCGACCCAATCCAAGTCGCCGCCTCTACCCCCCCCCGATAGGGCAGATGTTTTCTCGCACTCCAAGCCGCTCAGGTTCAGTCTATCGAGCATTGATTGGGCACGAGATTGCGATATCCTGTGATTTTCCCCTTTCATCAGAATCGGCAACATCAGGTTCTCACGAACGCTCAATGAACTCAGGCAGAGGCTGTTCTGGAGAGCCAGGCCAATTTGATTGCGCCTTATTTGACTCAAATCGGTCGGGGTCATTACTGAAAAATCATGCTTCCCGAACCAGACTTTTCCCGAATTCGGATGGCAAAGACCCGCGGAAATATAGAGCAAGGTAGATTTCCCCACGCCTGAAGCACCAACCAGCGCTACGTTTTCACCCGGCATAATCTCGAGATTGATTCCGCCCAAAATCTCCAATTCACCGGATTTTCCGAAGATCGGAAACGAGTGGGATATATCGATCATCCTCAATAATATCATAATTCTAACATCATGAGTCTAGAGTCCGGTGACTAGATCCTGAAACGACAGATACAGATTCAAAAAAAACCCCCGACACCATAATCGGAGGATCCTAAACGGGGATAAGGTTACGAAGGACGGCCTGACCCGGCATATCGGGGTATCTTGCACGGATCGCCTGTTGGCGGGAGGAGCAGGCGCCCATGCGTGCATTTGGTAAGTCACGGGAAGGCTCCCAAGAGGAAGAGATAGGGAAGGAGCAACACCCCAATGACAGAACCAGACCGCCCTTCATCTGCTCTCGATCCCGACCTATCCGGACCAGGTTGACCCAAGGACATACCACCCTACAATTTCCTCGCAAACAACCGAATGGATTGACGGGCTGAGGGCAAACTCTATAATGTTCTAGGATTTATTCAGCAGAGATCCTCTCATCAATATATTGTATGATTGTGAAATATTCTCGGCAGATAATGATCAAAATAGGCATGAATCACCGATATGTCAAGATATAAAATCCGGTTTTCTTGATTTTATTCGCCCTTGGTAAACAGGTTGAAACGGGGCTGATTCAAATCTTGCCCCAAAACTCATGGAATTCATTTTAAGGTTAGTCCCTAACTTGACAAAAATCCTTTCCAAACAATTCCAATACCCCCGGGGATCTAATTCAGGCCCGGCAACCGCCTGGATTATTCTGATCCCCTTCCTCCTTCTTTTGGGCGGCATCCACCCGCATGCAGAGAACTCCGCGGAACCACCAGCCCCCGTCAATCTTGAACTGCAGCAGGAGGGCCGAAACCTGGTGGTTTCCCTGCAAAACTTCATCAAGCTGATGAAAGACCTGTTTCCCGACAGTGAAATCGACTGGAATCCGCTCTCCGGTGTTCTCTCAATACAGGTCAATCAACATTATTTCCAAGCCACTTCTGGTCAACGGGTCATCTTCCTGGATCGCAGGTCACATATCCTCCAGCAAGCGATCATGCTCAAAAGGGGCCAGGTTCTGATACCCGTCGAGATGGTTCAACTCATCTTGGAGACACTCATGATCCAGTTCGATATCGTATTGCCTAAGAAAACCGGAATACATGAACCGCCCCAAGAACATCTGGAACAGGCAGGGCCCACACCAATCCCGCCAACCCCGACGCCCATGCCTTTTGAAACGCCGGGCACCCTGAGTTCCATGCCTACAGAATACAACCCGTATCCAGCAAAAGATTTCAGCAATGCGCCAGGCAACGGTTCACAGCCCGGGATTCAGGATTCACCTGTCATGACTGGAGAGGACCTGACCACATCGGGACAGCAAATACTGAGTTCCACGCCAATCATGGAGACTTATCAGGAGCCAGCCCTGCCGGAAAGCTGGATTGAGGAGCATCAAAAAGAGCTCCCTCTGACAAATCTCCCCCGAATCGAACAACCCCGAAAAGACCATGCCAAACATCCCCAACAGACTCATATCCCGACCGTTGTTCTTCCAGCCCCCCCCGATATTCCCAAGCCGGTCCTCCCACCCGAGGATATCGAACTGACGCTGCAGGCGCCCAAAGGTCTTGCCGGACAGCTTGGCCTGTCATGGGCCCAACTTGCCGATTGGCTTCATCGACAGCCCCCCAGGAACATCACGATCATCCATGATTCCCAAACTGTGGCCATTGCCGACATGGTCAAAGAATTGGCCGAAGAATCGGCAGAATTTGCGGTCCGCAAAGTAAAGGTCAAGGACGGAAAACGCGGACGACTCGGGTTACTGAATGAAGTCCGGGCAACCTTTCCGGAACTTTGTATCGACCTGATCCATATGCCCGTTTCCTCCGAGATTGGGGTTACCCATGAGACTTTTCGTGTCTGGGTTGTCCATGAGGCCCTTTGGCCGCAGGACAGGCATCCCCTGAAAAACCAGTCGCATGATGAATCGAGAACCTATAGGAATCACCAGTTTCAGGCACTGGGGCTCGGGTCCCTGATTCGAAGCGAACTGGGTCACCAGTTTCCAGACCAGTTGATCTCATTCGAACTTTCCCCATCCTGGCTGCTTCGAAGGCTGAATGCACCCTCGGCCGGGATTCTGATTCCTGACAGGCCCGAAACATCCGGCGAAAATCAATATCATCAAACAAATCGCAGGACTGCGGGCGCAATTCATTCGGCACTGACCGCTTATGTCAGGGGCATGCAAAATGTCCAATTCTGACACGCGGGCAGATATTGGGCCCCGACGTTTCGTATCAGCGTGCACTGGAAAGTGGATCGTGATGGAGAAAATCCCGGAAAACAGCCCACGCCCCTCCATACGGGATGAACAGCATGACCACGGACTCTGAAGAGAGATTGTTTCATCCATGAGGATTCCTGCTCATATCTGATGCCGTGCACTCACGAAATGCTTCTTCACAGCATCCGGGAAGACCGCAGGACTGGTCCCCGTTCCGTGGAGTCTCTACCAGGGACACCCTGACCTGAACCTCAAGGCCGCGTCTTTCCTCACAATTTACATCCATGGTGGCCTGCGTGGGTGCCTGGGGGAACCGGATGCAGATCAATCCCTGGACCCGGTGATCTCAAAACTTGCTTTCAAGGTTCCTCGGAGTGACTTTCGGTTTAAACCGGTGGTGCCCGGTGAAGGCGCCGGGCTGACATTGAGACTCTCGATCATGTCGTTCACCGTCGCGGGATCTTCCCGCCCAATGTCCCGATCGAACAAGACCGGAACCTAGACCAATACCTGTCCGGCCTGAGTCATCAAGCCCGAATTCAGTCCGGAATCACCTGATCCGAAATCCGGCTGACCTGCCTCACAACCCTTTGTTTCAATATCGTGGACTATCGATTCAATCACTGACAACACATCTGGTCGGCTGAAAATTGACGGAAACAACGGAACACAGATTACCCCGCGTTCATGACAACGGACATGCTATTGACTCCAGAATATTTCCGGGAACGGGACCGAAATCGAACCGCTATGGGGATGGAAATCAAAATAATGTATTCGGCTTGACCCCCCTATGACGTTTGATAATACTGGAGGCTCATGATTATGCCGGAGTGGCGGAATTGGCAGACGCGCGGGATTCAAAATCCCGTACTGGCAACAGTGTGTGGGTTCGATTCCCACCTCCGGCACCACATCAACCCATGATTGTTCAGTTCAAGATTGACAATGCCCCGTGGCGGCTGACAGGCGTGTCGGGCCATTGGTTTCGGATTGTCGATATCGTCTCGGTGGCCTGATTGCAACACCCCCGACACAACAACCGACATTGCAGGGCAGTGCTCCTGTGGAATTTGAATTTCGTCGATTCGACCGATAAACCACATCGGACCGCCAATTTGTCCTGTTTTATGGTAGAACGACCTTTGATGAAATAACGCCCAAAATTCATGGTATCAGTCATTTGAATATATCATGTCTTGACAGGTTTCCAGCTTTCAAGGATTCAGGATTGAAAAACACTTGCTGGGGAACTAAGATTTTCCCCTGTTCCGAAAACGACTCCTCTGAACGCCTCTCCAAAAAAGAGCACGAACCTGAAGGAGTTGCCATACGAGGGGGAAGGCAAATGACAGAACCGGATTGCCCACAAAAATCACCCTGTGTCATCGAGGAACAACCCGGGAAAAGGCACTGGTGCAGTTGCGGTAGATCCTCGAATCAGCCCTATTGTGACGGCAAGCACAAGGGGACCGATTTCACACCTGTAGCCGTGGAGATCGTGGAATCGGGAAAGGTCGCCTGGTGTGCCTGCAAAAAATCGGGGAACCCGCCCTTCTGTGACGGATCACACCGGGATATCTAGGACAACGGATTTCGATGGCTCCTGTCATCGATCCCGCTGCTTTTTGCCCCCCTGCATTTGACCCGAAACGTCCCGCATTATTCCCCGCTGTCGGCCATTCGGTGCAGACGGTCGATCGCATGGTAAACACGAGCGCCCTCAAATTTTTTATCCATGGAATCTGTGACGATTTTTTCAAATTCCTGGGCCACATTGACACCTTGATTCTCGAGTCTTTGCGTAAGCGTTGCTACTTCGATCAGTTTTGCAAGGCTTCTGCCCGGCTCGACGGGTATGACATATTCAGGGACATGGCATTCAAAAAGTTCCGTGAAATGTTCACCTATCCCCAGTCGTTCGTAGTCCTTGCCGTCCACCCACTGCTCAAGGGTGACCAACATGGCTATCTCAGCCTCCATACGAATGGCACGCACACCAAACAGGAGTTCCACATCGATAATGCCAATCCCCCTGATTTCCATATGGTATCCGATATTGGGCGGGGTCTGTGCAATCAACCTGTTCCTGCTGACCCTGCGGGCGACCACAATATCGTCCCCGACCAGGCGGTGTCCCCGGTCAATAAGCTCCAGGGCAACTTCGCTCTTTCCAATCCCACTGCGGCCCCTGATCAGGACGCCCAGACCGAAGATGTCGAGTACGGTACCCTGGAGAGTCCAACTCGGAGCGAGACGGTGCTCAAGATAATGGCTCAGGTCAGCCATCAGCGGCGAAGAGAGATGGCTCGTCCTCAATAAAGGGATATTGTGCGTCTCGCATCCCTCCTCAAGTTCTGCGCATATCTCATTTCCACTGGTCACGATGATACAGGGTATTTCATATGAGAGGATCTTCCGGATATATTTTGAACGATCCTCATCATTCATGTTTTGGATATAGGCACTCTCGGTCAACCCGATCAACTGGATACGATCGAAAGAGAACCTGTCGAAATATCCGGCCAAGGCAAGTCCAGGGCGGGCAAGCTCATAAGTCGTCACCTCCCTGTCCAGTCCTTTACCACCACTGATCACTATCAAGTCCCAGTCATCAGCCTTGGTATCAAGCATTTCCTGGACACAGAGGGGACGGTTCAATTCGCCAAGTAATGTCGTCATGATTGAAATAATCCGGATTCCGGGACAGCCCTCTGGTCATTCAAGCCGTCCCAACCTACAGGCCCAGAATTGCAATGAGCACCCCAATATCCCTGGATGCTTCTCACTGGATATAATCCGGCCCGGCCGAACTGTCGGATATCAACATATCCCGCAAGGGACTTCAATATGAACATGACAAAGGGTAGTATAACACAATGCCCGGTCTACCGTGGGTTGGGTCAAAGGCGGGTCTCCCATCAATGTGTTTGGACCACATACTGCATCGCCCCGGAGGGTCAGCCCCTGCAACTGCCCGCCATGCCCAAAATATCGCCATTACTGACTGGCCCATTGGTGGGGTCATAAATAATGCCCAGAAACATCTCCGGCACCTGATAAACCGATGAAGCTCCCAGTGTCCTCCCGTTATCAGCCTTCGAGCGCTCCGTGTCGGGTCCATGACTGAAAAACAAGATTGCCTTTATCTCGTCAGTCCCGCTGCCTAGAATAGAGGTCACGATACCGCTCGTGGATCCCGCATTCATTATCCCGATCTCATTGAATCCGTAGTAACGCAGCGTATCCCGCGTTGCATTATTTACATATACGTCAGGGGTGAAGAGATCCTTCAGGTCGACGTTCTTCATGTAAGGGACGGGCGTTGTGATGCGAGCCGCCCATTTTAACGTGCCTTCCGTGTTGGAGGGGAGCCAGGAACCCTAGTCAATATAATATGAGTCCCAGGCCGTGGCCATATTCCTCATATCTGCCTTGACCCTAGAAACCCGGGATCGGGTCTGGGCTTCCAAAATGTTGGAGGCGGCGATCGCCGGCAGAATCGCGATGATGATGACGATCAAAAACTCAATCAAAGTAAATTCCATTAGGGTTCTCATGTTTACCGGAACAGATCCTTCTCCCTAGGCCGGAGAAAATCGTTTGGCAGCCCAACCTGAACAAATCGGGTCAAGTATCTGGTAAACAGCTTTCAGGAGTCGTGGAAATCATGACAACCATGGGAACTCCCGGGCCAGATGATTCCCCCAGTGAAATATAATTTTTTCATGATCAACCCAGACACTCCACATCCAGATCTAATCCTCGACACTGAACCCGGGTTTGGCTTAGATTAACGGACTTAGAGTCGCGCCGGTACAAACCAGACCGGGATCGTGGCCGGGATCTGAACACTGCGGCCGTGCCTCTCCAACCCCCTCTGAATTATGGATAAAAACCAGCCAAATCAACTTTCCACACAATATGACCCCCACAGGGTGGAGGATGATATTCTCGATTTCTGGGAATCCGGGGAATATTTCAATGCCCCGGCCAAATCTTCCGGGGACAAGTTCTCGATCGTTATCCCCCCCCCCAATGTCACCGGGTTCCTGCATATGGGACACGCACTGAACAGCACGCTGCAGGACATCCTGGTTCGATGGAGAAGAATGCAGGGCTTTAACACACTCTGGGTCCCCGGCACGGACCACGCCGGAATCGCCACACAACACGTGGTTGAAAAAGACCTCTGGAAGCAAGAAAAAAAGGATCGTCGCGATCTGGGTCGTGAAAAATTCCTGGAGCGTGTCTGGGAATGGAAGGATCAGTATGAGAAACGGATTCTCGGTCAACTAAAACGACTTGGTTCATCCTGTGATTGGACTCGCACACGGTTCACGATGGACAGGGGTTTGAGTCGGGCCGTCCGAACTGTGTTCAAGCAACTGTATGACGAAGGTCTCATTTACCAGGGGGATTACCTTGTCAACTGGTCACCCGCTCTACAGACAACCCTGAGCGACGATGAGGTGGAGCATCGGGATATCAATGGAAGCCTTTGGCATTTCAAATATCCCCTAGAGGACGGAAGCGGGTTTGTCCAGGTAGCTACAACCCGTCCCGAGACGATGTTGGGCGACACCGCTGTTGCGGTCCATCCGGATGATGAACGGTACAGGGCGGTGCATGGCGCCCGCTTACTACTGCCGTTGATGGGCCGCCTGATACCAGTCATCACGGATGATTGCGTTGATCGCGAGTTCGGCACCGGAGCAGTGAAAGTGACCCCCGCACATGATCCAAACGATTACCAAATGGGATGCAGGCATCAGCTGGAATTCATCAACCTGCTCAATCCGGACGGAACACTCAATGCCAATGCGGGCCGTTATGAAGGGCTGACCATCGCCAAGGCAAGGAAACGTGTGGTCGAGGACCTTGACGAACTGGGACTGCTCCTCAAGATTGAAGATCACCAGCATTCTGTTGGACACTGTTATCGGTCGGGATGTGTTATCGAGCCCTTTATGAGCAAGCAGTGGTTCGTAAAGATGCCGGGACTATGCAGGCCTGCCATTGATGCTGTCCGGGATAAACGTACAACATTTGAACCTGATCATTACGAAAAAATCTATTTTCACTGGCTCGAAAATGTCCGCGACTGGCCAATCAGCCGCCAACTGTGGTGGGGACATCGCATTCCGATCTGGCACTGCGGGAGTTGCGGCGACCACTGCTGTTCCGACACCGAGGAACCCGATATCTGTCCACACTGCCAGTCCAGCAATCTCAAGCAGGATCCCGATGTACTGGACACTTGGTTTAGCTCGGCACTGTGGCCGTTCTCCACCCTTGGCTGGCCGGAGCAAACCGACGACCTAGAGACATATTATCCCACATCCGTCCTTGTCACCGGCTTTGACATCATATTCTTCTGGGTTGCGCGGATGATGATCATGGGGCTGAAATTCATGGGGGATGTCCCCTTCCGAAAGGTCGTGATCAATCCGATCGTCCGTGACGCACAAGGGTTCAAGATGAGCAAGTCACTGGGCAATGCTATTGATCCACTGGAGGTCATCCATGAGATCGGGGCCGATTCAATTCGTGCAACGCTTGCAAGTTATTCGATTCAGAACCGGAATATAAACCTCAGCGAGAAGAGGCTGGAAACCTACAGGAACTTCAACAACAAGCTATGGAATGCAGCCCGATTCGTCCTGGGCAACACCAATGACCTAGATGCAGATTGCCTTGCGAATGGAGTAATGGAACAGGATTTGCAGATCGAGGACAGATGGATCCTTGCTCGTGCCCGAGTTGCCGTGGAGCGCATCACGAAGGCCCTTGAATCCTTCCAGTTCGAAGTGTACATGGAGCTAATCTACCGGTTCACCCGGGACGAATATTGTGCATGGTATATAGAGCTCGTCAAGGACCGGCTGTATTCAGAGTCGGGCAATGAAGGACGATGCCTCGGTCGCGATTCCCGGACCGCCGCACAGGTTGTCCTGATCACAGTGCTCGAGCACGTGATGAGATTGCTCCATCCTGTTGCACCTTTCATATCGGAAGAGATCTGGCAGAAACTCAAAAGTCGCTGGGGGTCAGCGTTTTCGGCGGATCGACCGAATTGCCTCAGCCTGTCGAGTGAGGCCCTCATGGTTGCAACCTGGCCCGACACCGTCCCGGGACCGAACGACGAGGACTCTATCAAACGCATGGATCTTATTCAGGCCGTGACCGGACGCATCCGGAACATACGTGGCGAAATGAACATCCCTCCGGGTAACGGGGTCGACATAGAGATCACATCTTCCAACCGGAAGCGGCTTGACATGATCCGGGATCTTGAGCATCACATCTACAACCTGGTAGCGATCAGTCAGATGAAATTCGGGGAAAAACCTGTACTCAAAGGTTTCACCGCCACCGGTGCCGTGGATGACCTTGCTATCCACGTCTATTTGCCCGATGAAATGCTAGGCCATGAAAAAAAACGGCTGGACAAGGAAATAGCGCGACTTGAGAAGGGAGTCTACGGCGCGAGGAAAAAGTTACAGAATGATAGATTTATCCAGAACGCCAAACCTGAGGTCATCGATAACGAAAAGGGACGCCTCAGGAAGATGAATGAAGAGTTGGAAAGTCTAGTACAACGCAGGGAATCACTTCCATGAAGACGGATCGCCTCATCCTGAAGTCCTTGGATTTTTTTGGGCTGCACGGGACAGAACCATGGGAAAGGGAGGTTGGCCGCAGGTTCAATGTCGACATCGAGCTCACGCTCGACCTGGAATCGGCCGGACGAACCGATGATCTACAAAAAGCGGCGGATTATCGCGATATCTACTCAACCGTCCAGGATATCATGACAAGGGAAAGCCATTGCCTGATCGAGCGGATTGGCTGGCGGATCCTGGGAGCAATATTCACACGTTTTCCGGCAACGGCGGTTCGTGTCATCGTTCGTAAACCCGAGGCACCAGTCGGTGGCCTGAATGGGGCGGCGATGGTCGAATTCGTCCGCACAAGGGAGGAATTCGAGAGGTCGGGAGGTTCCTGAAAAAAACGCCTGTTGCCATCACATGACTCACAATCGCCGGGAAGATTCCAGACAACACCAGGAACATCCATCAAAACGAGGAAGGTGAACCGGGAAAATACGGATGATCATGGGGCAATCGTTCGCAATCCATTGAGTCTTTCTTGCCACTGACTTCCCCATGATAGCCCCTCAACCGACAACAATGCTTTACGGCAGAACCGTGAGCATGACACAGTTGGTCATGAAGCCTGCGCAGGGAGACACAAGGGAGCGCGTCCACGTATCCTGCAGAACGGGTTTGATTGATATTCCATATCACTGATGTCATTTGGACGGATCACTCAAAGGCATCAGATGCCGACAAACGGGACAGGGCAAGCAGCTCCCTGACAGCATGGCTTCTATCAAGATTTGATTCATAAATCACGCCTATTTTCCGGCGTGCTGAAGCGACATCCCCGCAGGCCTTGCCCCGTGCAATCAATTCACAACAAAAAAGGGGCATAGGCCCCCAGTTTCCACATTCCACAAATTCATGGTTCAGGAAGATGAACCGGGGGATCGCCTCCCCTCCATTGGTAAGATAACGGACAAAAATGTCCGGTCGATCCGCACGCGCAATATATCGTATTCGGAGGTGTTCACTCAGGTCGGCTAGTCGTTGTATCACCGGAACATGACGAATCACATCACCACACCAATCCTCGGCAATAGCCACGACATGGACATTCCTTTCCAGGTTCGTTACAAGCCGGGTTTCGTACGTCTGCAGTGATAATTTACGGCGGGCCCTGTCCATTTCCTCCCTTTTTTCACGGCTCTCACCCTCCCCAATCCACTCGGACCAGGGTTTGCCCGCACTGAAAACATCAGCCCAGTTAATGACTGGCAAAGTCGGGGGTCGTGGCATGATCAGCAGCATCTCCTTCCTTCAGTATCCGGCACATTTCCAAATTTCGGGATAGACTGAGAACACTCAATTTTCCTCCAGTTTCCTTCATATTCTAACCCGATCATATCATCAACAATTTTTTTATTTTCTATATATCTTTTATTACCTTCATGTCACTTTTACATCATGATAATCGTCCGTTCATCTACGCATTACATTTATCATTCATCCCGTGGTTATCGTCACATCACAAATACCCCATGAACTCACATAATCAACATATCGGAGGGCCTGCAGGGGAGAAATCGAAACCAGATGCCCAGCCCAAAGGCAGCCTCAAGGAATTCCTGCTGCGGTTCATGTTGCTTTTAGCCCTGCTTTACCTGTTTTTTCTTAGCGTCGACCTGATGTCCGGTGCTTTCAAACTTTTCTCATCATCGGCCGGCTACAAGGATCAATTCGCGAATCTGATTGCCATCACACTAAATCCCCTTGCCAGTTTGTGTCTGGGAGTGCTGATGACTGCAACCCTGCAGAGTTCATCGACAACGACCTCGATGATTGTCGCGGCCGTTGCTACCGGGCAGGTCCCAATCGCCGGTGCAATTCCAATGATCATGGGTGCGAATATTGGAACAACTGTCACAAGCACGCTGGTGGCGCTTGGTCACGTCACTCAACGCAAGGAATTTGGTCGGGCATTCTCGGCCGCAACTGTTCATGATTTCTTCAACCTGCTCTCGGTACTGATCCTGCTTCCGCTTGAGATAATGACCGGGTTTCTCGAGAAGTTTGCGATCTGGCTAACCCACTTCTTTCATAATGTTGATGATATCGAGAAAACATCCAGCCCTCTCAAGGCAATCATCAAGCCTGCCGCAAAAAAGATCACAGAATTCATGGAGTGGATTCCTGGTGATTTTACACCATTCCTGCAACTGATATTCGCCTTGGCACTGTTGATGGTGGTCCTCAAGTATCTGTCAAAGAACCTGCGTGAGGTTATTTCGGGCCGTATTGAGATATTGGTTAACGGCTACCTGTTTGCGAAGACCTGGCGGGCGCTTGTCATCGGAACAATCATAACGATTCTGGTTCAGAGCAGCAGTATCTCGACATCCATCATTGTACCAATGGTCGCCGGCGGCATATTCACCCTTCATCAGGTTTTCCCGTTCCTGCTGGGTGCAAATATCGGAACAACCATCACCGCCCTGTTGGCGGCCATGTCATTGCTTGGGTCGGACAAAGGTTTCGACGCCTTGAGCATTGCCCTTGTTCATCTTTCATTCAACTTGTGCGGGACGTTTATCTTCATCCTGAAATCCCCGAGAAAGCTCCCGATTTTCCTGGCCGAAAAAATTTCGGAAATTGCGGTACATCATCGTTATCTGTCCATCATCTATGTCATCATCATATTTTTTATCATCCCACTGATTATTTTGTACATCACCAACCTCCTGCAGATATAGTTTGAAGAAAGGAGAAAGCAAACATGATCAAGGAGTTTCTCAAGGCACTTTCGGGCGACACTCTTTTGAATCAGGCAATTCAACAAGTCGAGGAAATGCTTGCCATTGCCGAGGAGATGTTTCATGAGACCCATTCCAGGATTCTATGTGAAAATCCCGCCACATTCAGCGTCCATAAAAGGGACAAGGACATCAACCAACTTGAATCTGAAGTTCGGAGAAAGGTTCTTGAGCACCTCTCAATTAACACGAAACCCGATATTGTGGGTTCGCTTGTCCTGACGACAGTCACCGGATATATCGAGAGAATCGGTGACAATGTAAAGCAGTTTACCGAACTGGAAGACCACTACGGAAAACCTTTCCCGTCACTTCCACAGTTCAGTGTAATCTCCGGTTGCACCGAGACAATCCTGTTGAATTTCGGGCTGACCAGAAAAGCCATCCATGACGAGGACAAGGCATCGGCCGAGTCGGTCATCACCAATCACCGGAAGATCAGGGACCGACTGAACACCACCCTGAAGTCCGTTTATGGGGAAAAGGGGGATTACGACAAGAACGCCGCTCTGACAGAGGTCCTCTATGCACGAGGTCTGAAACGGATCAACGCCAACCTGAAGAATATTGCAACGAGTGTTGTCAAGCCATACGACGAGATCGGATATACCCGAAAATTACGAGATGACGACTAAGCGGGTGGCCTGGCCTAATCAGTACCGAAACGGCGGCCGAACCACCGCCTGATCCTGCGAATCTTATCCCCCCACTTCCTCATCTTTGTCATTCGATAAACCCGCTTCTTCATGACCCTGCCCATCTTGAGATAAAACGGTTCGGATCTAAGCCACATACGTTCATCATCATCCAGCAGTTGCGGGTCATAATAAGCCTTCATCCGTGCAAACTTGATCCGGTCAACCTTCTGGCACTGGCGGAACAGCAGGTTTGATATCCTGAAACCAACATCCCGTTTCAACCTGACAGCCGTTGCAAAATCGATCAGGTATGCCTGATCCTGCGGGCCGATCAGGATATTTTTCAACCTCAGATCACCATGGGCAATCCCCATGTCATGCATTCTCTGAATTGCCCTCTTCGCCCTTGCCCAGAATACTGTTGAAGGTTGCCCATGCTTTCTTGGTGGCATCCGCACCCCATCGATCTTTTCCATGACGTAGGCATAGGAGCCCGCCACAGCGTACAGCTCAGGGACCTCTTCCAACCCGCACAACTTTTTAAGAATACGGACTTCTCTGCTGCAAATCCCCCGGCCTAGCATTACGCGAAATATCCACGGACAGCTGTTGAAATCCTTCATAATGGATGGATGGCCCTCCCATTCGAGTTCATAAAGATCAGCTTGACCCGCGGACCGGGCCCGATGGAGACAGGTTCCGCATCTTTGCCGGACCTCCGTGTAATCGACGTGCCGAATCACTTCCATATTCCTAATTGGTTTTCTTCCATATGGTTCCCTGGGGGTGATCCTCAAGGCTGACCCCCAGTTCCGCAAGCCGGTCACGAACACGGTCGGCTATATCATACTGCCCTGCCTTGCGGGACAAGGCACGCACCTCAATCAGCAACCGAACCAGATCTTCCAATAGTGTCTCATCAACATCTTTCCTGATCTCCGCCGCGGGCTCGAGGCTAAAGAAATCCCTCAATTCCTCCGCATATTCCAGACAAGAAATAAATTCGGCGCGTGATTCCGGGTCATCCGAAATTCGATCGCGAAGTTCATGGATGCGGGACACGGTTTCAAACATGATAGACAGGCCCTTAGGGGTGTTGAAATCATCATCCATTACAGCTTCAAAGCGTTCACGCATTTTCCCGGTTAACACGCTACTGGATTCGTTTACATCGAGTTTTTCCATCTCGAGAATCTGGCGGGCCATCAGGATTGTGTCATTGATCCGCTGAACCGCAGAAACTGAGTCGGAAAGTGTTTTTTCAGTCAGGTCAAGCGGACTGCGATAGTGTGCGGACAGCAGGAAGTGACGTAATGCCTCGACCGGAGCCCTTTCCAGCATCTGGTCAATCCTCATGAAATTCCCGACGGACTTGCTCATTTTTTCACTGTCAATATTCAGGAATCCATTGTGCATCCAGTATCGCACAAAGGGTTTCCCAGTCGCGCCCTCGCTCTGTGCTATCTCGTTTTCATGATGAGGAAAAGTCAGATCAGCTCCGCCCATGTGAATATCAAATGTCTCCCCCAGGTGCTTCATGGACATGCTTGAGCACTCGATATGCCAGCCTGGCCTCCCCTTGCCCCAGGGACTGGACCAACTGGGCTCACGTGGCTTTGCCGACTTCCAGAGGACAAAGTCCAGGGGATCACGTTTATCCGGGCTGATCTCCACACGTGCACCCTCCAGCATCGAATCGATGCTACGGCCGGACAGCCGTCCGTATTTGGGGAAGCTCCTCACACTGAAATAAACTGAACCATTTGATTCATAAGCCAGCTCCTTCTCAACCAGTTTCTCGATCAATCCGATGATATCCCCAATATGTTCCGTTGCCCGTGGATGATGGTCAGCCTCCCGGATTCGAAGTTTGGCCGCATCCTCGAAGTAGCAGGGGATGAAACGGTCCGTCACCTCCTCGGTCCCGATGTTTTCAGCATTGGCCCTGTCGATGATCTTATCATCTATGTCTGTCAGATTCTGTATGTAGCGCACTTCGTAGCCACGGTAGACAAGGTAACGGCGAACCATATCCATCGCGACAAAATTACGCGCATTACCAATATGGAAATGGTCGTAGACCGTCGGCCCACAGTTGTATATATGGACCTTGGGCGGATTCAACGGAACAAAAGGTTCCTTCCGCCGGGAGAGAGTGTTATAGATCTGTAACGCCATGATTTCCCCCCGGGATAACCGTCCGCCCTGGAGAACTCCATTGGGGCGACGGATTCAGTTAAACAGCATAAAAAACTAGCTGTTGAATTGGTATGAAAAAATTGGGGCCAGGTCCGCTGCTGTTATGATAGATTAAGATCGTCTTTAGTGTCTGGCAGTCGCCTGCCACAAGCGTTGCACGTGTCGAACCAGGGGGGTTCCGACATGCCTGATCCGAAAAACCCTGTTAAGTCTAATTTCCTTCGAACCTTGGTCGAGGAAGATGCTCGTTCCGACAAATGGAATGGACGCGTGGTCACCCGCTTCCCGCCCGAACCCAACGGATATCTGCATATTGGTCATGCCAAGGCAATCTCAATCAATTTCGGGCTGGCTGGGGAGTTCGGTGGCATCTGCCATCTCAGGTTCGATGATACCAATCCGATCAAGGAGGGGCAGGAATATGTGGAGGCCATACGCGAGGATATAAACTGGCTCGGCTTTGATTGGGGTGAACACGAGTATTATGCATCCGATTATTTTGAACAACTTTTCCTGTGGGCATGTGATCTGATCCAAAAAGGCAAGGCCTATATTTGTGACCTTAATGCAGCGGAGGTAAAGGCCTCTCGCGGAACCCTCAAAAAACCGGGGAATGACAGCCCGTTCCGCAACAGAAGCACTGAGGAGAACCTTGACCTGTTCAAAAAGATGAGGGCAGGTGAATTTCCCGATGGATCCAGAACGCTTCGCGCCAAAATCGATATGTCTTCCCCTAATATCAACATGCGTGACCCAGTGATGTACCGGATCATGAAAGCAACGCACCAACGGACCGGTGACACCTGGCCCATTTACCCTACGTACGACTTCACCCATGGCCAGTCAGACTCTATCGAGAGGGTAACCCACTCATTCTGCTCCCTGGAATTTGAGGATCACCGTCCCCTTTACAACTGGTATCTGAAAAATATCGGGATCTACCACCCAGAACAGACGGAATTTGCACGCCTGAACCTCAATTATACCATCATGTCTAAAAGGAAACTTCTCGAACTGGTCGAAAATGGGCATGTCATGGGCTGGGATGATCCCAGAATGCCGACTCTTTGCGGATTGCGGCGGAGAGGATACCCTCCCGAGGCAATCCGGGACTTCTGTAATCGTATCGGTGTCGCCAAGGCCAACAGCATTGTGGACATGGCACTGCTTGAACACTGTGTACGCGAATACCTGAATCCACGTGTTAACAGGATGATGGCCGTGATCCGACCGTTAAGGGTTGTGATTGAAAATTACCCGGAGGATCACTCTGAGTTACTCAAAGCTGTCAACAACCCTGAAGACCCCGATGCTGGATCGCGTGAAATCCCGTTCGGTCGAATACTCTATATTGAACGGGCCGACTTTATGGAAAATCCCCCGAAAAAGTTCTTCAGGCTTTCCCCGGGACGTGAAGTTCGCCTCCGCTATGGGTACTTCATCAAGTGCCATGAAGTTGTCAAGGACAACAAAGGCGAAATCACCGAACTACTCTGTACATATGACCCCGCAACACGCGGGGGCAATGCTCCTGACAGGAGGAAGGTCAAGGCTACTCTGCACTGGGTTTCTGCTGAACATGCCGTCGACGCGGAAGTCCGACTCTACGACGCCCTTTTCCTGGCTGAGAACCCAGGCAAATCCCCGAAGGAAGACGGCTCCTGGGTTGACAATATCAACCCGAATTCACTGGAAATATTGAAGGGATGCAAACTGGAACCGGCGCTCAGCAAACTGCCGGCAGGAACCCAAATACAGTTCGAAAGACTGGGTTATTTTTGCGTCGATCCAGACAGCCACCGGAACACCCGTGTTTTCAACCGAACCGTTCCCCTGAGGGACACCTGGTCCCGAATCCAAAAAATTTCCGGGTCCTCCAAGTCATGAATTCACATCATACCCCTGCCCATAACTTAACCCCGATACCGTTCCAGATAATACTTCTCGAGTTTCCTTAATGGTTTACCGTTGATCTTGATACCCATAGTAGCCAGTGCCTCCAGCGCATACTGGACTCGGCGGCGTGTCATGTCCCTGCCAATGATCTCCATGCTGTCAAAAAGAGGAAGGGCATTGGGCTGACCGCTGATCGCAACATAGAAACAGGGGATGAAATCACGCAATTTTAATTCTTCATTCTCCGCAATGCTATCAAATGACTCCCTGATAACATTACGGTCCCACTTCCTAGATCCCTCGATCTCCCACTGCGCAATGTACAGGATCCTTACCACGGTCTCCCCGTCAACCTTGTCCGGTATAAGCTGCTCCGGTCGATACACAGGACGGTCCGCAAACAAATATGCGGCGAGCGGGATAAAATCCGATAGCTTATCCATTCTCTGGACGGCAAGCGGTATGATCCGTCTCCATGATTCTTCATTAAGCATCCATTCATTCAATCTCGCGCCAATCTCAACAAATGTCAGTTTCTCGCGCAGATAGACCCCGTTCAGCCACAAAAGTTTCTGCATGTCAAAAACCGGCCCCCCCAGGCTGATCCTGTTCAGGTCAAACTTACGGGTGAACTCATCACGCGTAAAAACCTCCTGATCATCCGGCATGGAGTACGCCATCAGCCCGAGGTAATTCAGAAGTGCCTCGGGAAGAATTCCGGTTGCCTTGTAATATCCCACGCTGGTGGGGTTTTTTCGTTTCGACAACTTGGACTTGTCGGGATTGCGCAACAGCGGAAGGTGCACAAAGGAGGGCCTATCCCATCCGAATGCTTCATAAAGCAGCAGGTGTTTTGGCATGGAATTAATCCATTCCTCACCCCGGATGACATGGGTTATTTCCATGAGATGATCATCAACAACGCTGGCCAAGTGATATGTGGGAAAACCATCTGATTTCATCAGGATCTGATGATCAACCTGATTCCACGGGATGCGGATCTCTCCCCTTAGATCATCAGACATGAGACATTCACCTTCAGACGGGACCCTCAAACGGATAACATGCTTATCCCCGGCCTCGATTCTCGGCCGGGCCTCATCACGATTGAACATGCCCAGTGAGCCGTCATATCCTGTCGATAGGCCGGCCTTCTGGCGATCACCACGATACAACTCCAACTCTCCCGCAGTTGCGAAGCAGTAATACGCACGACCACTGTCAATCAGCCGGTCACAATGCTCCCGGTAGATATGCATACGTTCACTCTGCCGATAAGGCCCAACCCCTCCCCCAATGTCCGGGCCCTCATCCCATGAGATTCCCGCCCACTTCAAAGACTCATGTATCAACTTCTCGGATTCCACATCACTTCTGGCCTGATCCGTGTCCTCGATCCTGAGGATCAGGCTACCTCCATGATGATCCGCGAATACACGGTTGAATATTGCTATATAAACAGTACCGATATGCGGATCACCTGTCGGTGACGGGGCAACACGAACACGAACTGGGTATGGAGAAAATGACATGGTCTCAAATTCCAAATGGGCCTGTTATCACCGGCATTTCGACGGATTCAACAACACGCCATGACATTATAATGGTTTTGGCATCAACTTCTAAGGACCGCACTGCATTTTCTGTCCAACTGCTTCATTATCCTGTCCACCGTTGAAGTAATCTCATCTTCATTGAGCGTATGATCCGGGGATCTCAATCTCAAGCGCAACGCTATACTCTTTTTCCCCTTCCCGACACGCTCACCTTCATAGACGTCGAAAATGTGGGCATCCTCCAGGTTCTGGCCACCGCCGTCCCTGACCGCTTCGAGAAGCTGTCCTGCGGGGATCCCACAATCCACAACAACAGCCAGATCCCTCCAACTCGCGGGGAACCTCGGAACCTGACTCATCCCTGAATTTGAATCATGGCCGATCCCGCCCGCCAACGTCGTCAGGTCAATGAATGCTCCATATACACGACCACACAAGTCATATGCACCTGCAAGATCAGGGTGAATTTCACCCAGTTGACCGAGGGCCGATCCGTTCCTGTTGACCCCTGCTGAGCGCCCGGGATGGAATATCTGAGATTCATCCAAGGGCGACAGTTGCACGTCCGAAGGGTTTTCATACGCGCCCAACCGGACAAGCAGGGAATTTAGTATCCCTCTCAGGTCATAGAAGTCAACATCCCGGCCGTTGGATGACCAGTGTTCATCCCTGGGACCGGCCATGACAAATGCCAGGTCGTTCTTTTCGCCCGCGGGATCGCCAGCCGCTGAACCGTGAAACCATACCTTGCCCGTCTCGAACAGGCTGACCTCAGGCTCGTCCTGTTTTTGGTTGCAGGCCACGGCATTCAACAACCCTGGAAGCAGATTCGGCCTCATGACCACTTGGGCAGCAGTCAGTGGATTACTGATGCGGGGCAGTTCATCAGGATCACTCCCCATCTGCCGAGACTGCAGGTCACTGATGAAACTGTAATTTACAGCCTCGCAAAATCCCATGGATGTCATCGCATCTCGTGCATCTTCAACAATCGTTTCGATACCGGAAATTGGCAGGCGCGACGGGAGGATTTTCGGCATGGTTGAGGGGATACGATTGTAATTATGCATACGTGCAACTTCTTCGATCAGGTCGATCTCACGTGTCACATCTATCCTGTGGCTTGGAACCTGGATTACCATGACATCCTGGTCGAATTTACGGATCTCAAACCTGAGATTGGCCAAGTAATCCGCGATCTCCGTGCTGGTGAGCTCCAAACCCAGAAGGCTGTTGACTCTGTCTATCCGCAGCGATATGCAGGATGGCTCATGAGTGATACTAGGTTGCATATCCAGGCATCCCTTCACAACTTTTCCATCGGCAATCTCCTGGATCAGCTGTGTTGCCCGGTTCAATGACAAAACAAGGTTTTCCCGATCGGTCCCACGTTCAAAACGGTATGATGAATCAGTTTGCAGATTGTATCGGCGCGCGGTTCTCCGGATCAGGTCCGGCCTGAAATATGCCGCCTCAAGCAGGATATTCGTTGTCTTTGCGGTCACCTCGGTGTCACGACCGCCCATCACACCCGCGAGTGCAACGGGACCATCCTCGTCACAGACCAGGAGGTCTTCAGCGGTGAACTCCAGTGTCTTCCCGTCGATAAGGTCCAGTTTCTCGCCCTGTTCAGCAAACCGAACCTTGATTGTCCCGGCCGCCAAGCTGTCAAAGTCAAAAGCGTGCAGGGGATGCCCCAGTTCAAGCAGGACATAATTCGTGATATCGACAACATTATTGATCGGCCTCAGGCCCGATGCCTCAAGTGCATATCTGATCCATGCCGGACTCTCGCCCATCCTGACACCCTTGATCAGACGACAGGTGTACCTTGGACACGCCTGCTTGTCCTCGACATGCAGGCGAACCACCCTTTCGATTCGATCCAACATTTCCTTGAACCGGGGTGTCGGTGGGAATACCTGGGCACCGGTGACGGCACCGATATCCCGAGCAACCCCCAACATGCTTAAACAATCCGGACGGTTCGGCGTCACCTTGATATCCACAAGATAGTCGAAGAATTCGCCGGGAACCCATTCGGCCGGCAACTCATAGATCCCCGAGTGATCCTGCCCGAGTTGAAGTTCTCGAGCGGAACACAACATCCCCTCGCTGGATATTCCCCTCACTTTGGCCTTTTTGATACGGTTCCCGTCCGGGAGGATTGCCCCAACCAGCGCACAGGGATAATTGCCGCCAAGCCTGACGTTAGGTGCCCCGCACACGATCCGCAGGGGTTCCGGCTGACCGACATCAACATTGCATAATTTGAGACGACCGGCATCCGGATGCGCTTCAATCTGAATCACCTTGCCGACAACAATTTTCCCCGCGTCCAGCCCGAGATCCAGTTCCTTCTCGACTTCAAGGCCTGAAAACGTCAAACCCTCGACCAGATCCCCGATGTCTACATTCAGGTTCAGGACCTGTCTCAACCAGCGTAATGATAACTGCATATGAATACCTGCCGCACTCCACTTTGCGGGAAATCGGCCCTATATCTTTTTTAAAACTGGCGTAAAAACCGAATATCATTCTCGTAAAAATATCGGATATTGGTGATTCCGTGCTTGAGCATGACAAACCTCTCCACACCCAACCCGAAAGCAAACCCATTGACCTCTTTCGGGTCATAACCCACATTCTCAAGGACCGTCGGATGAATCATCCCGGATCCAAGGACTTCAAGCCATTCCTCCTCGCCCCGGTGATTTTTCCAGAGAATGTCGATTTCCGCGCTGGGTTCGGTAAATGGAAAGAAAGACGGCCTCATCCGCATCGCCCGGCCTGACCCAAAATAACACTGTATCAGCCTCTCCAGCACACCCTTGAGATCGCTCATTCTGACATCCCGGCCAACCAGAAATCCCTCGATTTGCGTGAACATTGCCGAATGTGTTGCGTCATCATCACACCGGTACACACGACCCGGCGCAATGACGGCCAAGGGCGGTTTCCTTGACCGCATCAACCGAATCTGTACTGGAGAGGTGTGAGTGCGAAGCACCCCGCCGCCATGGATATAAAATGTATCCTGCATATCCCGCGCGGGATGGTCTTCCGGAATATTCAGGGCTTCAAAATTATGGAACTCGTCCTCGATATCAGGTCCTGAAGCAACCTCGAAACCCATTTCACGAAAGATGGTTGAGATCTCGCGACAGCCGCGGGTCAGGGGATGAAGATGTCCCGACACGGGATCCCTGCCCGGAAGCGTGACATCGATGACTTCATCGGAGAGGCGCCGCGCCCTGATTTCCTGTTCGAACCCGACCTGTCGCCTGCTGAGTTCACCCTCAAGTTTTTGCCTGGACTCGTTATAATCCTTCCCAAACCTGGGTTTATCCTCGGCTGGAAGTCGGCCCATTTCGCTTTTCAGCGTGATGAATTCACTTTTTTTGCCCAGATACTTGATCCGCAGGGCCTCTAGCCCGGCAATCTCGCTGCAATCCCGAATCTCCCGCACGCCGTCGGCTCCGAGTGTCCGAACCCTTTCCAGCAGGTTGGTCAGGCTGTTGTCAGTCATTACTGGGGTGCCTGGTTAAGGCCCGTACGCGCCTTGTCAACAAGCTCGCTAAATGCCATCTGATCATGTATCGCCAAGTCGGCAATAACCTTTCGGTCCAACTCAATTCCGGCAAGCTTCATCCCATGAACAAATTCACTGTATTTCAGACCGTTGGCCCTGACCGCCGCATTGATTCGGGCGATCCAGAGCTGACGAAACACCCTCTTGCGGACACGACGGTCACGATAGGCATACTGTAGACCTCGCTTGACTGTTTCCTTTGCGCTCTTGAACAACCGGGAACGGGCACCCCGGGCGCCACCCGCCATTTTTAGGATTTTTTTTCGGCGCCTGCGCGTTGCAACACTGTTTGTTACTCGAGACATGATTCCCCACCTCGTTCCTTCAGTTATGGTTGGTCCCCATTATCGGGAAAAGACACCCCCGCAGAAATACTCTGGCCTCCCCTGAATCCCGCGGATGATGGTGAACCGGAAAACGAATCCGGTTAATGGCCCTCGATCAGGCGGTTGATCCTTTTTTCGTCAGCAGTCGTCACAAGGGCGCCGCTCCGCAAACGCCGCTTCCTTTTTGCATTTTTCTTCGTCAGGATATGACTGTGATTGGCACGCTTGCGCCGAATCTTGCCCGAACCGGTCAGCTTGAATCTCTTCTTCACGGATCCCTTTGTCTTTAGCTTCGGCATTTTCTGACTCCCCTCATTCCCTCGATCATGGTGCAACGGACTTGTTATTCCGCCTCTGTCTTCTGCTTATCTGCTCCTGGAACCCGCTTGGGTGTCAATAATACAACCTGCAACCTGCTTCTCCCAAAACCCCGGTTGCTTGACTCAAGCGTTGAAAGGTCCGCCAACTTCTCTATCATGCTGTCAAGCCTCTGCGTCCCAATCTCATAATGGCGCAATTCACGCATCCGATAACGAACTGTAAGCTTGACCTTGTGCCCCTTCTCCAGAAATTCCCTGGCATGCTTGAGCTTGAACCCAAAATCATGCGGATCAATGTTCGGCCTTAACTTGATCTCCTTCGTATCCTGCCTGTGCGTATTCTTCCGTGCCAGTTTCTGCTTGCGCTTCAGCTCATAAAGATATTTGTTAAAATCCATGATCCGGCAAACAGGCGGATCTGAATCCGGAGCAACCTCAACCAGGTCCAACTCCTTGCCCTGTGCCCTCTCCATGGCATCCTCCAGGGAGACAATGCCCAGTTGCTTGCCGTCTTCATCAATCAGTCGGACTTCCTCGGCCGATATCCTTTTATTGGTACGTATGTTTGTCCTGATGGTTAAACCCTCCATCCCCTTTTTCCGTCGATCGGCTCATCCCGGATGCTCCGGAACGTCTCCAGCAAAACAACAAACCGCGACAGGACAAAGTCTTCCCGCCGCGGTTGCTCGTGCTCCGTGGTTACCGAGAATGCCCACCCATCCCCACATCTTCTCAGGCAACCACGCCTGAACGAAGGGCGATTACACCTCGTCCCGGACGACCCGCCACACGAGTCGCCTCCCGGGACGACCGCTGGGGGTGAGAAAGCGGGAAGCTTTCTACTTGTATGTTATAACTGTCTTTCTAACTACCCCGCCGCCACCATAGCTCAACTTGAGTGGCGGGAACCTCACATGCCATGCCATATCTCTAACAACCACGGCAATCAGCATTTATACCGAGCAACGCCGAATATGTCAATCGCAATGACATGACAGCGGTGTCTGTGTGATGGTTTGCTCCATAGGTTTGCATTGATTTCGATGACTATCTCGTTTGGAAACAGGCAGAAGGGGCCACGGTCCCCAACCTCGGCTCGAAATCAGGCCTGATTGATACGGCGAAAACAGTTCAACTCACAGAATTCCAAGCATATATATGGCCGGGCAACTGACAAACAGTGCCCTCCAATTCCTTCCTCAACATCATTTAGAGAATTTCAGGCCGACCATATCCCATTTTTTCACAATGATCCACGATTGAGTCTATCGGCAGGGGCTGATTATCGATGATCGGTCTGAGAAAATCTTCAAGGGTATCGGAAGTCGTCTTTTTCTCATTTACATGGGCCTCCGTGACATCTTTCTCAGCAATTTTCAAATACTCACCAAGTTCAAGCATCTGGTATCTGATTTCCGCACGAAGAAACCCGAGGATATCTCCAGGGTCTGAACAAGACACGCCCCTTCAGCGATTAAACGATTGGAACCCCGTGCATTACTGCGTATTGTATCGCCGGGACATGCCATGACTGTGCGGTTATTCGCAGTTGCCTGACGGGCCGTGACCAGGGATCCACTTTCCAGCCTGGCCTCGATGACCAGTGTGCCCAGAGTCAGCCCTGCGATGATTTCATTTCTCAGTGGAAAAAGTCCCGCTGACGGTTTCGTCATCATCGGAAAAGGGCTGACAACCGCCCCATGACCAAGTTCAACAACCGAACGTGCCAATTCATTATTTTTGCCGGGGTAAACGGGAGTTCCCAGACCCTGACCGAGAATAGCCAGTGTTCTTCCCCCAGCCTCAAGCGCGGCCCGATGTGAGGCTGTATCAACCCCGTATGCCATTCCACTGACTACCGTTAGTCCCTGCCTTGCAATGGATCCGGCCAGAAGGGATGTCATCTGGATGGCATAGTGACTCGGAGATCGGGAGCCGACGATTGAAATGGATATTCGGTCTACAGGCTTGATTTCCCACTTCACTCACAAAACGAGGGGATGCGCCGGAAACTGACGCAACAATGGAGGATAATCTGGCTCCTGACAATGGATCAACCTTACGCCTTGATTCCCTAGTTCTGAGTAATTCAGTCTTGGCCTGATCCAGAGAAGCTGTATCAAGCAGGGAATCTACCCGTGATAACCCGAAAACCCCTTACCGCCTTCAATTTGTGACACGATCGGCACGCAACACTGACTCAGCATCGCCAAACACCTCCAGTAACCGATGAGTCAGAACATGGCCAATCGCCGGTGCGACGGCGAGCCTCGCAACCAAGCCAAGTATATACCCAGCATCAGAGGGTCATTCTCCAGATATTAACCATAAAAAACCTCCCGGATATCAGACCATTACAATAACACCTGCCGGAATCGGGAAGTTATATTTTTCATATCTTATTCAAAGTGAAGCAGGCTACGTTCTCCCTCGGGCCAGACTCTATAAAATTCCTTGGGATGATTGGGGCCTACCGGATGCCCTGCGGTAATACCCATGCCGACAAAGTTGGCGCTTCGGTACAAACCCACATTATTGGAAATGGTTTTCTTGTCATCGTATTCCAACCCACTCTGAACCTCCCTGACAAGGTCCGTGAATTCCCGAGCATCAGCCGCCGTATTGAAGAAAAGATAGAAAACCCGCGCTTCCTGCTTCGTCCCACCCATGGCTCCGTAGGTCAGAACATATCCCTTCAGGTTCAGCATGGCATCGAGATTCGACTTCACCTGATTAATGGCCGCTCCACCGAATTTGAACGTGACAGGAAATTCCACATCAAGAAGCCAGTCCCTGTTCAGGTGACTGGCATCAGCCGTACCCATGCCCATGGGCGGCGCATAGTCCCCGTTCAATGGGATATGATACATCTCATCATACCTGTATTCCTTGAAAAGGGGGCGATACATGTTGTTGGCAAAGTAAAGGTATATTCCCCGCGTAAACCTGATGTCGTAGAACCCCCGGTAACTCCAGATATAAGTGGGGATAATATGGAATATAAACACGAGCACAACCATCATGCTCAGGAATTTCAGGAAGGCACCATTTATGAAATTGTGAATGGCTGCCTTCAACCTTATATTACGCTGCTTGGCCCGGTGTGCCCGCTCATTGATCCCGGCAAGGCGCTCTTTCTCCTCTTCCAGATGGCTGATCTGTTCCGTCAGGAGCATGAAGCATTCGTTCCAGTCAAACTCAAACTTCTGGCGTTCGGCATCGTTGAATGCGGAGACTTTTCTTAGCATGATGCTGTCAGAGACAATGGTCATGATGTTCTGACCGATTTTTTCATCGTGATCCAGTGTGTCCAGAAAACCATCGTGAAGCATTGCAATCCGACTTTTCAACTCTATGAACTTCAGTTCAGCTTGTGCCGATATATTCCTCGACTTCTGCGCATGCAGGCAAAAATCCCTGAACTGGGTCCACCGCACATGCAATTCCCTGGATTCGTCAAGACTTCTGTTTAAAATCGGGTCGATCATATGCGAATCATGCCATTTATATTTTTGGGTTCCCAGACTAACTCACATCCACCAAGACCTTCCTGCATGGGATATCCCGAACAGGGGTGGTACACATTACATGCTTATATTGCGCCTCGGGCCAAAAATCGTCAAGGAGGACCACTCCCCCGGTCTTTTTCCAGTTTCATATCATCTGGAATCTGGGCGATGATATCATCGAGGTCCGCCTCGGTCCTCAACTCGACGCATCCCTTGCCTTGTTCCGAGCGATGGTTATGATATGCCTGACGGCGGCCTGAATATTCCTCATGAGACATCCCGATTAGCGGCTCATCCCCAACTTCAAGTTTCTCAAATATTTGTTCCAGAAAAGGAACGCACCATCCACAACCCGTACCGGCTCCATAACACTCCGAGAAACGTGATGCCACACTGGGATTTTTGAACCGATGAAACTTCACCAGCTTTGAAAGATGGACGTGAAAACACATGCACACCTCCCGCTCGGAATCCCTGACTTCATCATTCAATTTCCTGATCCCATCGGGTCCGGCCCCATTCACCTGGATTTGCGGGGCCTAGATAACATCCTAAATATCCCACCCTGTTGCTCAAGTTACTGAATAAGATATTCTGCATGATTGCATTAAAATATCCGGCCCAAGGGTTTTCCCCGGCCGGATTCAGAACTATTCATGAACGTAGATTTATTTTGGTATAGCGGCTGATTAGCGCGAGTAAAACTCCACGATCAACTGCTCATTCACCTCGATATCATCCAGATCCTCACGCGCAGGGAGGTTCAGAAACCTTGCAGCCCTAGATTCATCGCTATATTCAACCCAGGACTTTCGTCCCTTCTTTTCAGCCAGAATCAGTGCCTCCTCAACCGGCTTGAATGCTTTGGCCTTATCTGACAGGCTGATCGTGTCCCCTGTTTTTACATCATAGGATGCGATATCTACCTTACGGCCGTTCACGCGGACATGCCCATGGTTGACAAGTTGACGGCCCTGGGCCCGGGTTGATGCAAATCCGACCCTGTAGACAACATTGTCCAGTCTGGCTTCAAGGAGCTGGAGAAGCACCGTTCCCGTCACCCCCCGGTATCTATCCGCTTTCGAAAAATAATTACGGAATTGTTTTTCAAGGATACCATACATCCTCCGCAGGCTCTGCTTTTCCCTCAACTGAATACCGAAGGGGGTAAGCTTGATTCGCTGACCCACATGCATTCCCGGGGGATAGGGACGTTTCGTCTTGGGATCCTTCCCCTTGTAATATCGCTCACCCTTCAGCTGAAGGTTCCTTCCCTCACGCCTCGACAGACGGTCGACGGGTCCTGTGTAACGTGCCACGAATTATCCTCCGGATCATGCCTTCTGGATCCCATGCCATTGACAACATGGGGTTCTCATTTCCTTGACTTGGCCAATTCCTTACGCCTCTGATGCAGACGCTGCTTCACTGATTTTTTCTGCGGCGGAGGCGTCATATCCCCGGAATCAGTTGTTTGCTCGTCAACAAATTCTATGTAGGACATTAAAGCGCCATCACCTGCCCGCGGACCATCCTTGACAACCCTGAGATATCCACCGCTGCGACCAGACACCCGGGGAGCGATTTCATCGAAAAGCTTACGGACACAGTCACTGTCCTGCAAACGACTGATGACCCGACGGCGGGCAGGCAAGTCACCCTCCTTCGCAATGGTAACCAGTGACTCGACGAAGGGACGCAGGGCACTTGCCTTTTGGTGCGTAGTTCTGATCCGCTCATGCCTCAGGAGCGCAATCGCCAGATTACGCATGAGGGCTAACCGGTGCTCACTGGTCCGGTTCAATCTGCTGCCATGTTTACGATGACGCATCGTCCTGTTTCCCTGTCAATCCTCATCACCAGACATGATTGGCATGCCAGTTTCATCTAGTTTCATGTTAAATCCGAGTCCCATTTCCTTGAGAATATTCTTGATCTCCGTCAATGACTTACGGCCGAAATTCCTGTATTTCAGCATTTCACTTTCTGTCTTCTGTACCAGATCACGAATGGTCTTGATCCCCGCCGCCTCTAGGCAGTTGAATGCCCGGACAGATAATTCAAGTTCCTCAATGCTCTTGTCAAGCTTCTCTTCCAGCTGGGATGTCGGAAATGCAACATCAGGCTCGTCACCAAGTTGGGGCAACATCTCAATCTCCTCGCCTGGTCGAATGAAGATATCCATGTGATTTCGCAGAATCTGTGCAGCTGTGGACACCGACTCCTCGGGGGTGACTGTTCCATCGGTGGTGACTTCCAGTGTCAGACGGTCAAAATCCGTCTGTTGTCCAACACGCGCATTTTCAACGTGGTATTTGACATTACGAACCGGCGAAAAAACTGCGTCGAGGGCTATCAACCCGACATCATCAGGATCCTTCTTGAATTCCGACGCCGCCACATATCCCCGGCCGGAACCGATGTTGATTTCCATCTGGAGCGTTGCATTCTCATTCAGTGTGGCGATCACATGCTCTCCGTTCAGTATCTCGACATCGGGCACCATCTCGATCTGGCTGGCCTTAACCTCGCCCTTTTTGCTCGCCTCAAGATATACCGTGGCTGACGGAATGGTGGGGGACATTTTAATGTTTAATGACTTGAGGTTCAGAATGATATCGGAGATATCCTCCTTGACCCCCTTCTTGAACATGAACTCATGTTCCACACCCTCGATCCGCACTGATACCACGGCCGCCCCCGGAATGGATGAGAGCAGAACCCTGCGCATGGAGTTCCCCAAAGTAACTCCAAAACCACGCTCGAAGGGCTCAGCGACAAAAGACCCATCCGTCGCCGTGTTGACACCTGAGTCCATATGAAGGTGCCGGGGCTTATTCATCGGCTTGAAGTTCATGAAGTCATCCCTTCTCAATTTCTGGAGTTCTGACAGACAAAAAATACATCGGGCTTCAACTGTTCATAATAATTCGGATGCAGGGTTGACAGGCCCGCGACTAAACCCTGCGCCTCTTGGGTGGTCGGCAACCGTTATGGGGGATGGGCGTCACATCCTTGATGAGCTTCAACTCGATCCCCGCAGCTTGGAGCGCCCGAATGGCGGCCTCCCGACCCGAACCCGGCCCCTTGACATAAACCTCAACGGTTTTCAGGCCATTATCGATTGCTGCACGAGCGGCAGTCTCTGCCGCCAGTTGCGCGGCATATGGGGTGCTCTTCTTGGACCCCTTGAAACCAACGCTCCCAGCCGACGACCAGGATATCGTATTTCCAGCCGTATCTGATATGGTGATGATGGTATTGTTAAAAGTCGCATGAAGGTGGGCCACACCCACCGCGATATTTTTCCTGACCTTCTTTTTAGCACGTCCCTTCGTGTCCTTTTTCGCCATATCGGGTTACAACCCATCCTCTCTTTGGAATCTTCTTCCTGATAAAATCAAATAAATCACAAGACCGTTTTGAAGACCGGGTGCCGGATTAATACCCCGACAGCCTCAACCTTTCGGCGGCGCCTTTTTCTTGCCAGCGATAGATTTGCGCGGTCCCTTGCAGGTCCTCGCATTGGTCTGGGTGCGCTGTCCATGAGCCGGAAGTCCGCGAATGTGACGGGTTCCCCGATAACACTGGATATCCATCAGGCGCTTAATATTCAACTGAACTTCACGCCGCAGGTCACCCTCAACTTTGAGGTCGGAGTTCTGGATGACCGAACTGATCCGGCTGACCTCCTCCTCGGTAAGATCCCGGGCTCGCGTGTCTGGGCTTACATTCGCCTGTCCCAGAACAAGCCGGGAAATATGGGGGCCGATACCATAAATGTATCTCAGACCTATCTCGATCCTCTTGTCCCTAGGTATGTCGACGCCTGCAATGCGAGCCAATGAATCTCTCCTTTTCCATCTGCCATCCTATATGGCCCGGGCCGAACTCCCAATGTCAGCCCTGACGCTGCTTGTGCTTGGGATTTTCGCAGATAACCCGAACAACACCCTTACGCCTGACAATCTTGCACTTGATACACATTTTCCTGACTGATGCACGTACCTTCATAAATGATCTGCCCTCCGTTGCCCTCTTACTTGTGCCGGTAGGTGATCCGGCCCCTCTTGAGATCGTAAGGTGAAAGCTCCACGGTGACCTTATCCCCTGGAAGAATCCGAATAAAATGCATCCGCATCTTCCCCGAAATGTGGGCAAGCACTTTCAAACCGTTCTCTAACTCAACCCTAAACATCGCGTTTGGCAACGGTTCAATGACTGTACCGACAATCTCTATGGCATCTTCTTTGGCCATTCGGCTTGAATATTAAACCCTTCCCCGAGCTGATAATCCTGCATCAAAACGACAGGTCAAAGCCGTTATACTACGGATTGGGCGTTGCGGAATCAAGCCCTTTTTCATGCGTGTTTCACCGCTCCAACCCCATGACCGAACTCTTGGCAATCCCCCACTGGCCCACAATATTAACCCAACTCGCCCTAGGTCAAGATAACTGGCCCATTTTCAGTAATCGCGACCGTATGCTCCATATGGGCCGATCGCCTTCCATCAGCAGTAACAACCGTCCAACGGTCCTCCATGACAAATGTCTCATGCGTCCCGGCGTTTACCATCGGCTCCACACAAACCACCATCCCGGCCTGCCAGCGTATCCCCTTCCCTGGCAAGCCGAAATTCGGTATCTTCGGTTCCTCGTGAAGATCCCGGCCGATACCATGCCCGGTATATTCACGAACCACCGAATATCCGCTGGACTCGATGCGAGTCTGGACGGCGTGGGAAACATCCCCGAGTCGCTTGCCAGGCAGCAGCTGTTCGATTCCCAACCTCAGCGACTCGGACGCAACACGGATCAGTTCCTCGGATTCGCGATCCACATTACCGACCTTCACAGTACGCGCAGTGTCGAGATAATAACCCTCCTTGATCAGGCCACAATCCATACTCACGATATCCCCATTCTTCAGGACCTTCTTTCCGGGAACACCATGCACCACCTCATTGTTCACAGAAATACAGACGGAACCCGGGAAGCCATACTTGTTCAGGAAGGCCGGCCTGAGATTCTTCTTTTTCAGCATGCTGTGGATGTCATCATTAAGCTCCTGTGTCGTCATTCCGATATCAACGAATGAAGTCGCATGGTCCATAACCTCCCGCAGAACGGATCCACCCTCGGCCATGATGGCCAGTTCATCCGCCGATTTGATTTGAATCCTGTTCGAGTTCTTACTCATCACGGGGGCACCCTCTTTGGGAAGCAGGGATGATCAACCTGCCCTCTCAACTGGGCAGGGGGGGGAGGAGGCAGGCAGAGGTTTGTATTATCAGCGCAATTTCATGCGCCCCCCAGCCGGGCTACGGGTTCTGGATGTTCCCCGGCCCGAGCTTCCGAGTCCCTCGAAACCCTCGTAATGACGCATGAGTAACTGGGAATCTATCTGCTTCATGGTATCAAGGAAGACCCCCACAACAATAATCAGGCCGGTTCCCCCCGCAACCTGAGCAAAACCAAATGGAATGTTGAAACTGACGAACAAGATATCCGGAACCAAAGCGATCGAAATCAGGAAAAAGGCACCCACGACTGTAATCCTGACCAAAATATGGTCGATATAGTCGGCGGTGTGTTTTCCCGGTTTGACACCTGGGACGAATGCGCCGCTTTTCTTGAGATTGTCGGCAAGATCCACAGGATTCAATGTGATTGCTGTGTAGAAAAAACAGAAAAATCCGGTCAATACTATGTAGGCAAGGGTATACAGATTGATAACCTCGAGCAGGTTGAATATTCCGCCTCCCCTCACCAGGTTACCCACACCCTTCATCTCATAAAAATAATTGTACAGGTTATGGCTCGAACCCAACGTCACCCAATCATTCAATGCCGCTCCAAAGTCGCCAAAACTGGGCAGGATATACGCGGGGAACGTAAGAATGGCCGATGAAAATATGACCGGTATTACATTGGCCGTGTTCAACTTCAGAGGGATGAAGGTGCTTCCGCCTTGCGTCATCTTGCGTCCCACCTGCCGACGGGCATGCTGAACGGGAACTTTCCGGTTGGCTTGCTGTTGAAATATAATCAATGCCGCCACCAGAATTCCGATGACAAAAACCGAGACGAACTGCATGGGCGTGAGTGTCATGGACTTCAGGGCGGCGTAGGCGACCCCGATATCCCGTGGATAAGCCGCGATAATACCCATGGCTATGATCAGCGATATTCCGTTGCCGATCCCATGCTCTGTGATTTTTTCACCGAGCCACATCAGGAAACAGGTTCCCGTACACATGGTCATGGCCGTGATGATGTAAAACCCGAACTTGCTGTCGATCATTGACAGTCCCTGGCTGTATAGCCATACCGCAAGCCCAAACCCCTGGAACAGGCTCAAACCCACCGTTCCATAGCGGGTCCACTGGGTTATTTTCTTCCTGCCCGACTCACCTTCCTTGGCAATTTTTTCCAAAGGCGGCCAAACCGCCGTTAGCAATTGAATGATGATTGATGCTGATATATAAGGAATGATACCCAACTCAAAGATCGTCATCTGGCTGAATGCCCCTCCACTGAACATGTTGACGACTGCAAACACACCCTTGTTGCCGAATGCATCCCCGAAAAACTCCCTTACCTTCTCTGGATCAATAAACGGGGTTGGTACATGCGCGCCCAAGCGATATACCACGATCACCATGAGAAGGGTGAACAAAACCTTGCGTTTCAGTTCTGGAATTTTTGCAATGTTCAGAAAGGCAGTGATCATGAGTTAACTGTTTCGCACACCCCACCTACCGCTTCGATGGCCGCACGCGCACCGGTTGAAAATTTGTCGGCTCTGACGGTCAGCTTCTTTTCCATGACTCCTGTGGCGATAACCTTGATTTCACGTATCTTCATTGGAACCAGATTTTTTGATTTCAGGAGCGCCAGATCAACCGTCTCTCCCTCCTTGAAGCGATTCAGAGTTTTCAGTGTTACCTCCGAACGCGGGGTTTTGAAACGGATATTACTGAAACCGAATTTGGGGATCCGGCGGATAAGGGGCATCTGCCCCCCCTCGAAGGCTGCCCCCTTGGGTGATCCAGCACGTGCTAAGGCACCCTTGTGCCCCTTACCCGAAGTACAGCCCCATCCCGAACCGTCACCCCGGCCAATGCGGCGTCGCTTGCGCCTCCGACCCGGATCGCCCTTCAATGTATGAAGCCTGATCATGAACTCAGAACCTCCTCGACACGCACCATATAGCTCACGGAATCGATCATCCCCCGAACAGCCGGGTTGTCTACCTTGATGACTGAATGGTTCAGTCGCCTTAATCCCAGCGCCTTTATTGTCCTACGATGTCGGGATTGGGTCCCGATCCCGCTCTTGGTCCATGTTATTTTGAGCTTATTCGCCATCTGACTCGCATCCCGATATTTTCAAATCATCATCGCTTTCAGGTAGGTTCATCCTTCAGCGGTTCCTTGGGAGGCTTGGTGCCCTCCCCTGGCGATGTCTCGGCAGCATCACTCCGAGGCACATCTACCTTCACGGACCCAGCGGCTGCCGGGTTATTATCACCAGTCACGGCTTGGATCGATCCTTCCGTTACCGTGGGTTCTGGAGAAGTTGGTCCGGGGTCATCAGCCGGGTCTTGATTCGGTTTCGAATCAACTCCGATATCGTTTTTAACACCTTCCTTGTCAACCGACCTTTCTTCACCCAACCCCTGCCCTGAGTTACGAGACATTGACTCCTCGTAAATCTTTTTTTTCCGGGTCCCGATCAACTCTTCAATCTTTTTTCCCCTCAACCTCGCAATCTCCTCGGGACGTTTGAGCGAAACCAACCCCTGCAGGGTGGCCTTTGCCACATTCATTACGTTATCGGATCCAAGGCTCTTCGCAAGGATATCGTGGACTCCTGCCAACTCAAGCACCTTGCGGACCTGTGCGCTGGCAATCAGCCCGGTCCCCTGTGAGGCAGGCTTCATCAAAACTCTTGCTGTGTCATAACAACCGGTGATCAAATGAGGAAGTGTCCTGCCCATGAGAGGTATTGCACGGAGATTTTTTCTCCCTGACTCGATAGCTTTTGAGATTGCCTCAGGAACCTCGTTTGCCTTCCCGAAACCAAGTCCGACATGGCCCTCTCCATCGCCAACACACACAAGCGCTGAAAAACTGAACCGCCGGCCACCCTAGACCACCTTGGCACATCGATTAAGCACAATCAGCTCGTCACGCAGATTATAATCATCCGGATTCAGCTGTTTACCACGTGCAGTTATGGGCTTTGAATCCAGTCCTTTTTCACTACTCTGTCCCATGAATCTCCCTTTTCCGTAATCCCGGTCAGGATACTTGCCTACCCGGGGATAGCTAGAATTTCAGTCCCGCCTCACGGGCAGCATCACCAAACGCCTTGATCACTCCATGATAACGGTAACCGGAACGATCAAAGACAACAGTCTTGATCCCCTTCCCCAGGGCCTTCACGGCGAGTTCCGCCCCCAGTTGCCGTGCAAATTTGGCATTGCTGAACGATCCTCCTCCCTTGCCACGTATGGAGCTGATGTTGGTTGTGCCATCACACAGGGTATGCCCCAGCTTGTCATCAATCACCTGTGCATAAAGATGCTTCAGGCTTTTGTGGATGCATAATCTGGGTCTTTCACCCGTGCCCACTATCTTCCGCCTGACCCTCAGGTGCCGACGTCTCAGCGATTTTCTTCGATCATAAGTCATCCCGCATAGCTCCCGCTTCCATTACTTGTCAGGTCAGGCCTCAATCATCGCGATCATCAGCGCTTTAATATCTCAGACACCCGTCTTTCCAACCTTGCGACGTACATACTCACCCTTGTAGCGGATCCCCTTACCCTTATAGGGTTCGGGTGGCCTGAAATTCCTGATATTGGCTGCAACTTGTCCCACCTGCTGCTTGTCAAACCCGACGATCAGGATGGATGTCTGTTTCGGGGTACTCAATTCAATACCGTCAACGGGTCCATATCGCACCTCATGGCTGTAACCCACGCTGAGAACCAACACCTTCCCATCCATCTGTGCTCGATAACCCACCCCCTGAAGCTCAAGTTCCTTCTGAAAACCATCGGACACACCAGTCACCATATTGCTGATCAATCGCTGATACAATCCATGGTAAGCACGATCCTGGTTCGTATCACCCAATCGCTCAACCCTGATTCTAGCATCCTCATGAATCAACCTGATATGTCCCCGCGTATCCAGCGTGGATTCTCCCTTTGGACCCTTGAGCGATATTACGGCGCCCTGGAGGTCGACATTGACACCCGTGGGGATTAAGATCGGGGATTTTCCTATTCTAGACACCTGTTCCACTCCAATTGACCGTCAATGCTTGTCTTCTCAAACGCCCATAATATAACAGCAGCGCCTACCAGATATTGCAGACAACTTCGCCGCCCGCTTTCCGCTTACGGGCCTCCCGTCCCGACATGACACCCTGGTTGGTTGACATGATCGTAACACCCATACCTCCCAACACCCAGGGAATACCTAAACATGACACATAACGTCTCAGGCCGGGCCTGCTGACCCGCTTCAATCCGTTAATGACATTCTCGCCTCCCGGACCGTATTTCAAATAGATGATCAGCAGGTTATGGGCCAATGGCCGGGCATCCCTCTTGTCACCTGCCTTTGGATTGCGCTTGACGCTACCCGCACGTACCACCTTGAAATATTTGATAAAGCCCTCTTCACGCAGGATCTTCGCAATGGACACCTTCAGCTTGCTTGAGGGCATGCGCACGGACTCCTGCTTGACATGCACGGCGTTGCGGATCCGTGTCAACATGTCCGAAATCGGGTCGGTAATGACTGCCATGACATCTCCTCTTGTTCCAAATACCGTTGATGCACTTTATCCAATAAGTCTCAACGGGATATCCAGCATCTTTAAATATCCCTAATCCCCTACCAGCTCGACTTTGTTACACCCGGAATCTGCCCGAGACTTGCATATTTCCTAAAGCAGATTCGACACATCTTGAACTGACGCATATAGGCCCGCGCACGCCCGCAAATCTCACACCTGTTGTAGGAGCGGACCTTGAATCTAGGCTTGCGCCTCTGCTTCGCTATTAAACATGTCTTTGCCACGGGCTGTTTTCCTTTCCGTTGTTCGATTTAATCGATATCAATGCCAAGTTTCCCCGAGTTGTCATATCAGGCTTTTTTATGCCTGCTGTTCCTGCAAAGGCATTCCAAAATGCTTAAGCAAACCCCGACATCCCCGGTCATCCGCCGCGGAGGTTACCAGCGTAATGTTCATCCCGTAGGTGGTGATCAAACCACCCGAGGTGTCCACCTCCTTGAATATCTGGTGTTCCTTGATTCCGAAATTATAATTCCCGTTATGATCAAAACCCCGGGGGGATAGACCGCGAAAATCACGAATTCGCGGGATCGCCACATTGATCATCCTCTCGAGAAACTCATACATATAATTCCCGCGCAGCGTGACCATACAACCGACCGGCATACCTTCCCGAACCTTGAATGCCGCGACCGATAACTTCGCACGCGTACGTTTGGGCTTCTGCCCTGATATTGCCGTCAAGTCCTTCTCGGCGGCAATCAGCACTTTCTCATCCCGGGACCCCTCACCCACACCCATGTTAAGGACAATCTTCTTGAGCCTCGGCACCTGCATGACATTCTCCAGGCCGAGCTCCTCCTGAAGGGCTTTGCGGACCTGGTCTTCGTAAAGCCTGCGGTAATTCGGTTTGTACCCTTTTTTTTTGTCAACCATCCTACCATCTCCCAACCATCGTTAATCCATCCATCGGTCCACGAGCCATGCCCCATCACTCGAAACATGATCATGACATATTTACACAGTCACTTCTTTGTCCGTTTCGTTCAATTTGAGAACACGAACCTTGTTCCCCTGCTTGTCAACACGGGTCAGAAATCTTCCGGCTTTTTCACCGGACTGCTCGGCAAGCATGAGATTACTCAAATGAACCGGTGCCTCTTTTTCAATAATACCGCCCGGATCCTGTTGGCTCCGGGGTTTTTGATGCCTCTTGACACGATTGATCCCCTCAACAATTGCGCGCTCTTGCTTGGGAAAAACAGCCAAAACCCTGCCGGTCTGCCCCTTGCCTTTGAGCCCACTGCCCGATATGACACGGACCATGTCTCCCTTTTTAATTCTCAGACTCATTGTTTATCCATCCTTCAAATAACCTCGGGGGCTAACGACACGATTTTCATAAAATTACGCTTGCGCAGTTCCCGGCCAACTGCCCCGAATATACGTGTCCCGATCGGCTCCTTGTTATTGTTGATCACAACCGCGGCATTATCATCAAAACGAATATAGGATCCATCCTCCCGTCCAATTTCCTTGCGTGTTCTCACGATCACCGCCCTGACAACATCACCTTTCTTGATAGTTGAATCAGGCACGGCCTCACGAACTGAACAGACAACAATGTCACCCACGCTCCCGTAACGCCGGCGCGTTCCACCGAGTATCTTGAAACAACGCAATTTCTTCGCCCCGCTGTTATCAGCCACATGCAGCATTGTGTACTCCTGAATCATGGGTTCCCTTACCTCCCGGGGGTCAAGTTCACGGACCTGATGGAATGCGGGATTATCATTTCGCACGTTCCAGTATCGCGCTGACTCGCCAACGCTTCGTACGGGACAACGGCCTGGTCTCCACGACCCGGACAGTGTCCCCGACGTGACAACGGTTCTTTGCATCATGGGCATACAATTTCTTCGTGCGGCGGATGTATTTCCGGTACAAAGGATGCCGAACCAATTGCTCAACGGCAATGACAACGGTCTTGTCCATCTTCTCACTCAGGACCTTACCCGTGCGTTCCTTTACTATTCCGCGTTCTTTATCCTTCTGGTTCATAAATATCCTCACTCTTTGTGACGTGCCGTTCATGCGGAGCCGAGCCATGCATGCTACTCATCTGCCTCTGCCGGCACCTCCTTCTCACGAATCACAGTCATGACCCTTGCGATATCACGACGCAACTGGCTGATTTTAGACGTGTCCTGAAGTTCCCGGGTCGCGTTCCCAAGCCGCAGGTTGAACATCTCTGTCCTCAACTCATTCAGGGTTTCACTGAGCTCATCAAGAGCCTGTTCACGATACTTTGCTGCCTTCATGACACCATCACCACCCAGTATTATTCTTCCACGCGCTTCACGAAAGCTGTCTTGAAGGGCAGCTTATGAATTGCACGTGTCATGGCATCCCGAGCCAAGGCCTCATCAACACCTTCAAGTTCAAACAGGATGCGCCCTGGCCGGATAACCGCAACCCAGTATTCCGGGTTTCCCTTGCCCTTACCCATTCGTGTCTCCGCCGGCTTTTTCGTCAGCGGCTTGGAAGGAAAGACATTGATCCAAACCTTACCGCCACGCTTCACATGCCGTGTGATTGCAATACGAGCGGCCTCAATCTGGCGACTCGTCATAAAACCACACTCCATCGCCTTGATACCGTATTGGCCAAAATTCAGCCGGTTTCCACGACAGGCCAATCCACGCCGCTTGCCCTTCTGAATCTTCCGGTGCTTGACTCGTTTCGGCATTAACATGATTTATTGCAGTTCCCCTTGTCCACAAGGCTGACAGTCCCGGGCGGTCATTGCGCGGCCGACTTGGACTTTATCGCCCGAAACTTTTCCCCCTTGAAGATCCAGACCTTCACCCCAATAATCCCAAATTTTGTCTTGGCCTCAGACAAGCCATAGTCGATGTCAGCCCGTAATGTATGCAACGGAACACGGCCCCTTCGATACCATTCGGAACGAGACATCTCGGATCCGCCCAACCTTCCCGCACAAGCTATTTTGATGCCCTGGGCCCCGGCATCCATCGTCGCCTGCATTGTTTTCTTCATCGCTCTGCGGAAGCCGATCCTGCGTGACAATTGGCTGGCTATATTATCCGCCACGAGTTGTGCGGAAAGCTCGGTCTTCTTGACCTCCTCGATATTGATCGAAACCGTCTTGCCGGTCTGACGCTCCAACTCACGACGTAGCTTGTCAATCTCAGAACCCTTGGGGCCGATGATGATCCCCGGACGGGCCGTTGATATCGTCAGCTTGCAGCGATTGCCCGCCCGTTCAACCATGATCGACGAAATACCCCCATGCGCGAATCGCTTACGGATATGTGCTCGAACGCGAATATCCTCATGAAGAAAATCGGCATAATTCTGGGGGGTCGTGTACCACCGCGAATCCCATGAACGGTTAACACCCAGCCGGATGCTGATCGGGTTGACTTTTTGGCCCACTGTCCTGGTCCATCTCTTTCCGGTAATTATACCTGTTTGAATAATTTCAGAGTCATGTGCGACATTCTCTTCCGTATGATGCATGCCCTACCCATCGCGCGAGGCCTCCAGCGTTTCAATACCGGCCCACCGTCAACAGTAAGCTCACCGATTACCAATTCGTCGGTACTATCGTCCCATTCCTCGCTTTGTTCCGCATTGGCAACAGCCGACTTCAAAAGTCTGCTGATCAACGGGACTGCAGACGGCCGATGCAATGCCTGCAACTGACGACGCGCCTCGGCCACGGACAGCCCTCGGATCAGATCAGCCACGCTGCGCGCCTTGCGAGGCGCGACCTGTGTGAAACGCACCCTGGCGGATGATATTTCATCGCCAAGCAATCCCCTGTTGATTTTTTTTCCCCTGGCCATCTTTCATTTTCCCCGGTTATTTCACCGCAGCCTTGGCAGACTTACCTCCATGGCTTCGGAACATTCGTGTGGGGGCAAATTCACCCAGCTTGTGCCCAACCATATTCTCATCGACATAGACTGTCATGAACTGTTTCCCGTTATGCACGGCAAACGTGTGCGAGACCATATCGGGTGTTATCATCGAATTCCGCGCCCATGTCTTCAGAACCCTCTTGATACCCTGATTATTCAACTGCCTGACCCTCTCCGCCAGTTTCGCATTAACGTAGGGTCCTTTTTTAAGGCTTCTAGCCATCATCAATCACCTCGTGCTCAAGCGTACGCCACACCTATTTCTTTTTACGGCGCCGGATAATCATACGGTCGCTCTCATTTTTCACTTTTCTTGTTTTCGCACCCTTCGTCGGCTTTCCCCATGGTGTCACAGGGTGCCGACCACCTGAGGTCCGCCCTTCCCCCCCTCCGTGGGGATGATCAACCGGATTCATTGCTACGCCCCGTACGGTGGGACGCCGACCTCCCCATCGGGCACGTCCCGCCTTGCCCAAGGCCTGATTCGAATGATCAGAGTTGCTGACCTCACCCAACATTGCACGACAATCCACCTCAACAAATCTCATCTCCGATGAGGGTAGCCTTAGGGTTGCCCGGGATCCCTCCCTCGCCAACAACTGGGCCGAAGAACCGGCCGACCGCGCTAATTGGGCGCCTTTATTTGGCTTCATCTCGATACAACAAACAGTTGATCCAACGGGGATTCTCCTCAGCGGAAGGACGTTCCCCACTGAAATTTCAGCCTCGGGTCCGGAAATGACCGTATCTCCCTCTTTCAGGCCCTTTGGCGCGATGATATAAGACTTTTCTCCATCCAGATAATTCAACAGTGCTATGAACGCACTGCGGTTTGGATCATATTCAATCGCGGCAACGCGGGCCACAATCCCGTCCTTCCGCCTCTTAAAGTCAATCTTTCGATAACGTCTTGCATGCCCACCTCCACGATGGCGAACCGTTATCCTGCCCAGGTTGTTCCGACCTGCCTTGCGAGATAACGGTTCAAGCAGGGACTTTTCGGGTCCTTTTCTGCTCAGAACCGTGTAGTCCACGACACTCATCGTCCGTCGACTGGGCGTGACCGGCTTGTAAGTCTTGATAGCCATTGATATCTTACCTGTCCGTGTCCGGGGAATGACCCGGGACGGCCTCCCTCCAAGCATCAGACCAGCTGGATTGACTGTCCTTCCTTCAGAGTAATGACGGCTTTTTTCCAATCGCGCCGCTTACCTTCCTTGGCCGTACGCAACCGTTTCTTCTTACCTTTGATCATGATCGTATTGACGGAAACAACCGTGACGTCCGAAAATGCCTTCTCGACAGCCTTCCTGATCTCCACCTTGTTGGCGCTCTTGTGTACTTCAAACGTATACTGGGGACGCACTTCATGCTGTCCGTTGGTGGCCTTCTCAGTCAGCAACGGCCTGACAAGGATCTGATAGGGGTGAAGGCTCATGAATACGTCTCCTCAATCCGCTTGATCACATCGGCCGTCGTGACCACCCAATCATAATTAAGCAGGTGAATGATATTAAGATTATCCGCATTGAGCGCCTGCAGATAGGGCACGTTCCGGGCAGATAGGGCAACGGGTATATTCGTTTCCAATGTCACAATCAATGCACTCCCCTCCACACCAAGACGCTTGAGGAGACCAAGGAGACCACGAGTCCCCGGCTCGGAAATACCGAAATCATTCAGGACAATCAGCCGCTTTTCCTTCACGATATCCGACCAAATTGAACGATAGGCGGATGCCCTGACCTTGCGGTTGAGCTTTTCACTGAAATCCCGCGGCAAAGGCCCAAACGCAATTCCCCCACCACGCCACTGATTCGCACGAATCGACCCCTGACGAGCCCGGCCGGTACCCTTCTGGCGATATGGCTTGCGACCACCCCCCCTGACACGGGCACGATTCTTGGTCGATACCGTACCGGAACGCTGATTGTTGAATTGCTGATTGACAAGCGCACGAACGCAATTCAGGTTCGGCTCAACACTGAAGACCTTATCACTGATCTTCAGGGATCCGTCCTGACTGCCATCGGACTTGTGCGTGTTCAACGTTGCCATACTTCCAGGTCCCTGGGGATATACCCCCCCTATTTGTCACCATCGTTCTGCTTGCGCGCAAGCTTGATGCTCTTCCTGATCATCACATAACTCTCATTGTGGCCCGGAACAGAGCCGCGAACCACCATAAGGTTTTGCGCCTGGTCCAACTTAACCACCTCCAGATTTTGGACGGTAACCCGGCCGCTACCCATCTGTCCGGCAGCCTTGCGCCCCTTGAAAACGTGGGACGGCGTTGCCGACATCCCCAGTGATCCAGCACTGCGGTGATAATGCGATCCGTGAGTCTCGGGACCACGGCTCGAATTATGCCGTTTGATCGGCCCTGTGAAACCCCGGCCTTTTGATATACCCGTCACGTCCACCTTCTCACCGGTTTCAAAAATGCTGAGATCCAGCGTCTGGCCCGCTTCATACCCATCCAGGTTATCCACCCTGAACTCACGCACCAAACGCAACGGCGATACCCCCGCGCGCTTGAAATGACCGCTCAGTGGCCTGTTGACCTTGCGCCCCGGCCTCGATTCAAAACCCAGTTGAACGGCACGATAACCATCCTTCTCCATATCCTTGACCTGAATGATGGGGCACGGGCCCATCTGTAACACCGTCACGGGAATCATGCTTCCTGATTCATCATGAATCCTCGTCATCCCGAGTTTTTTGCCAATCAATCCAATCGTCATTGAGACATGCTCCCCCTTGGCGTCGGGCCCGCGATGGCCGGATTAACGACCCGTTTCTTCACTGGCAGACCATCCCCGATATCCCTCGGGCGCAATCCGCACAGACCCTCTTCCATCCCCGATCAGGTCAATTTGATTTCAACATAAACCCCTGCCGGCAAATCCAGCTCTGTCAGCGCATCCAGCGTCTTCTGATTCGGTTCAAGGATATCGATCAATCGCTTGTGTCTTCTCATTTCAAATTGTTCACGAGATTTCTTGTCAACAAATGGCGAACGCAAGACGGTGTATTTGCTGATCCTTGTCGGCAATGGGATCGGGCCAGCCACCCGTGCGCCTGTCCTTCTGGCGGTGTCCACGATCTCCCCCACCGACTGGTCAAGGAGACGGTGGTCGAATGCCTTGAGATTAATCCGGATTTTTTGTTGTGCTACCGTCTGTTCCTGTCCGCATCCCGTGTATCTGATCCGGGATCAAAATAATATCGTATGCCGAAAGATCCAGAATCTTAAAGCTCCGCCAGTTCCTCCCGTTGGAACCGGCCTTGTCCAGGCACCTATTCAATAATCTTGCTGACCACCCCGGCGCCAACCGTCCGGCCGCCCTCCCGGATCGCAACGCGGAGACCCTCCTCCATTGCGATCGGGCCGATCAACTCGCCCTCAAGCTCGATGTTGTCCCCGGGCATCACCATCTCCACGCCCTCGGGCATGTGAACCATCCCCGTCACGTCCGTCGTGCGAAAATAAAACTGCGGACGGTAACCCTTGAAGAACGGCGTGTGACGGCCGCCCTCCTCCTTGGTCAGGATATACACGTTCGCGCCGAACTTCGTGTGCGGCATGATTGATCCCGGCTTGCAAATCACCTGGCCACGCTCGATCTCGTCCTTCTTCACACCACGAAGCAGCAACCCCACATTGACCCCCGCACGACCCTCGTCCAGCGTCTTGCGGAACATCTCCACACCCGTGCACACCGTCTTGGTCGTATCCCGGATCCCGACAATCTCCACTTCCTCGCTCGACTTCACGATCCCACGCTCACAGCGACCCGTTGCAACCGTCCCCCGGCCCTCGATCGAGAACACGTCCTCAACCGGCATCAGAAACGGCAGGTCCAACGCGCGCTCGGGCTCGGGAA
>CAYYNQ010000054.1:0-50702 GCA_964473105.1 uncultured Candidatus Sumerlaeota bacterium
GGAAATTTGGCTAACGGTATTCATTTGTGAATAAGTTCATCCTTATCCTTTCACTGATTGTCCTGCTGCCGGTCAATGCTGTCGCCGAGCGGGTTATCAATGGGGTGAAAGTGCTGACCAAGACCGAAGAACTGGTCGACACGGACCACTCGGCGGTCCTGGTCATTGACATGCAGAACGACTGGGTATCGACCGAAGGGCGCTTCAGCCGGGAGGACAAATCCACACCTGCGGATCCTTCCAAACACAAGGTGACTCCCACTTATGAACAGCAGATCCGTGACCTGCAGCCCTTCCTTGCGCGCGCGCGCAAGGAAGGGCTGCCCATCATCTACGCTGAATATATCCATAACGATAAAAATGGAGTGCCGCTTGTCTGTGCGACAGACCTGTGGTGCCAGCGCAATCACCCGGAAACCCCCTTCCAGAAGGATGGTGAATGGCAGGGCCGGACGGTCTCCAACATCGCGCCGCAAAAGGGTGACCTGGTCATCCATAAGGTGCATGGTGATGCCTTCTACGGCACTCATCTGGATAACCTTCTCAAGGAAAGGGGCATCAAATCGGTCCTGATGACGGGTACAGCCACGGGTGCTTGTGTGCTCTATTCGTCGCTCGGAGCTCTGGACCATGGTTATTATCCCGTTTTTATAACCGACTGTCTGGACCCTTTTCTCCCCGATTGGTTTGACGACCCATTCCCGATGGTCGCCTCGAAGGATGTTTACAAAACCTGGGATGAACAACACGATAAACGGGCAAAGAACAAAGACACTCCGGCAGCGGCGCTGCAGAATTAAAGAATTGGCTACCCGATTAGATCCCGGGAAACATGGGAAAATCAAAACACACCTTCATAACTCATGAAAAACTGACCTGAAGATGAAAAAAGTTCTCGTATCCACCATTTTACTTTTCCTGTTGGCCGTCACCACGCCTGCAAAGAGGATTATCAACGGCGTGGAGATGCTGATAGAACTGGAAGAACTGGTCGAACCGGACACCACAGCCGTGCTCGTCATCGACATGCAAAATGAGAATTGCTCGACTGAGGGGGGTTGTTGCCGGGCCGACCGCTCCATTCCGGCCGACCCAGACCGGCACTCTGTAAGGCCGGAATATATGAAACAGGTCAAAAACACGGAAAAATTCCTCGCAGCCGCGCGCAAGGCCGGTGTGCTGATTTCTTATGCCGAGCATATCCACGCCAACCGCTATGACACCCCGTTGGCGACCGGGCCGGACCTGTGGGTGCATCGCAATTCACGATGGGTTCCCCGCACGTCCGAGGGGACATGGGAAGCGCAAACGATCCGCGAACTGGCGCCACAACCCGGCGACTTGGTCGTGCACAAGATCAACGGCAACGGATTTCATGGCACCGGTCTGGGTGAGCTTTACAAAGAACGTGGGATCAAGTCGATTCTGCTGACCGGCACGGTAACTCGGGACAGCGTGTTCAGGACGGCCAATGGAGCAATGACACGCGGTTATTACCCGGTGTTTGTGCGTGATTGTGTCGACCATCAGGACGAAAAGTTCCTCAAGTGGGCCTCCGGTCCGTTCCCGATGTACAGCTCCGACGAAATCATCGACATCTGGGAAAAACTTGAAGATCAGCCTGTGAAATAGGCGGCTGCCTTGCCCACGGACCTGGCTGATGATAAAAACCTTGCTGCCCCGCCCATCATGGTTCAGCCCAAGGAAGAACATATAGAGGATTACCATGCGTAGCAATAAATTGACGAGAAGAACCCTGCTCAAGTCTGGCATGGCGGCAACCGCTGCGGGTGCACTGCCGCCGGCTGGACAGGCGCTGGCCGCCTCCACAAAGATGGAGGCCATCCATACAGACGCTCCCGGAAATCGGGCGGGCAAGGATACCCTTGAATTCAGGGGGCTGATTGAATCGTTCCACCATCCCTGGTCTTACCAGGCTAATCCGTCGCAATCCTTTTTTGACAAAGCGCTGTGGGAAAAGAGGCTCAAAAACGACGCGGCCTGCGGATACAATGCCGTCGTTTATTTCATGAGTCCCTGGCCGGAATACTGCTGGCATAACTTCCTGCTGCGCTATGATTTCGCCCCCGAGGCGCGCGATTTTTCCCTGGAGAAGCACGAACAGATCATCGAACAGGCGACCTGGATCTTCAAGCTGGCACATTCCGTGGGCATAAGGAATTTTGTTTACGATCAAACGATATACACGACCAAGGCCTTTGCCCGCGCGCACGACCTGGAAAAAGATCTCCCCGTCAGCGAAACCGTCGATTACCGGCATAATTACGAGCGCAAGGCCGCCCCGGGGCTTGCGGCATTCCCCAGGCTTTATCATGTCGGTGTGCGCAGTGAATTGACGCGCCAGTTCACCGAGGATGCCATCGAGGAATTCTTCCGTATTTATCCCGAAATGGACGGTCTCTACGGCGTCCTGGGCGAACCCCTGCCCGGCAAGCGCAGCACCTGGTTCAAGGAGGCGATCGTCGCCGGCCTGAACCGGACCGGACGCAAACCGCCGTATATCATGTTCCCGCTCATGCCGGTCGACGCTTTCACCGGGGATATCGCCCCGGCTTATGACAACGTCTGGACCTCACCCTTGTTCAACGGAGAAATCATCTGCGATAGACAGCCGTTTCCCAATGCGGCGCGCTGGGGATACGAAACGGGTTTGCCCACGGTCATGCAGCTCGTTTTCCACAATACCGGTCAGCTGACCTGGAATTCGCCCAAGTTCATCTCCGAGATGATGAACGAAATCCGCAAGGTGGATCACTGTGCCGGCTTCATGAGCCATATTACCGGGGCGAACCTGCAGAACCCGAATAAATTCAGCGCCCGGGCCATCGGTTATTACGGCAAACACGATGAACCCTACTCAGACGAGCCCTGGATCAAACCCCTTGAGGACCTCTATGGCGACCGGGACGCCGCGCAGCATTTCCTTAATGCGTTGAATGTTTCCGGTTATATCACCCCGGCCCTCAACCAGATCGCCTGGTATCCCCACGATGGTCGTGCCGTCACCATCCTGAGCCTGCGCTATTGGTTTTGGGCCGATCAGCAAAAACTGATGAAAACCCCCTTCGTGTCGCCCGGAGTGGCCGATATCCTGGTCCCCATGCGTTATTACGCCGAAGTCGTGGCCAAACAAGGCGAACGGTATCGCAATAACGATGGGAGCATTCTGAAAGGTGGAACCACAGCCCAGGGTCCGATATGGGGGAACTCCGATTACCAGGTGACCCCCGAGATGCATATGTCCAAGATGCGGGAAATGGGCGAGGAGGCGTTGCGGGAAGCAGAGGCGGCGATGCGAACCGTGAAAAGGAATAAGGACCAGGCAACGGCCCTCTATAACCAGATGAAGGCCTACAAGCTGCTCACCGATTATTACGAGCGCAAGGTCCTGGCAGCTGTCTCCGCCCTCATTCATAAGTTCAATCGTGATCCAAGAGAACGCGAGCTGGCCAATAAGCTGGCGCAGGAAGCCGTCGACCTTTACACCATTGCCGCTCATTTCATCTATGAGAAAATCGACAATAAATCCGGCAACATCATGGGGGGGTGGTACGATCAAAGGCGTGATCTTCCCGGCCTGATCGAGGTCGAGAAGAAGGATATGGAGGACATGGAGTATCTTTTCGGCTGGCCCCCCGTCTGGGACGGAAAAGCGGTTTATTTCACGGAGAACTGGGATTCGGGTACCATTGATCCAAAAAACTGGATCGTCAACGCCGGCCAGGCCGCCATCGGCTCCAAATGCCAGTTGGAACAAGTCAGCCCGGGCGATTGGGCTATCTTCACCGAAGGGCCGTCCGAGACGACCGATCACACGACCTATTTTTATGCCAATCGGTTTTTCAGGCGCGGTGGGAACCTGCGCTGCACGTTCAAGACCTGGGTGGATCCCTCAAAAAAGGGGAACTGGGTCAAGGGCAGTCCGAGCCACGCGCAAATCGGTGGCCCCTGGCACTCCAGTCAGAGTTTCCAGGCCCTTACGGACGCCGAGATGACGGTGCTCGTGGCCCGCGGCCTCAGTGAGTTAAAAATCAAAACAATCGTCCATCCGTTCAATAATCCCGAGGCGATGGTGCGATTTTGGGGGACGCCCCGTTTCGCCCAAGACGGGGACGAGTGGCCCTACGGCGGCCATGAGATCTCCCCCGACTTCATCGAGGCTTTCGAAGCCAGTTCATCCAAGGCTGACGCGCTGACGATTCGTGTCTGGCTGGGTGACGAAATCGGCGCAAAAATGGAATGGTCGAGCGATAACGGCAAGACATGGATGGAGGAAGTTGATACCCGCCAGGGCAGAGGTGGACAGCATGGCAAGGTTTATCTGGGCTTTGCCACCTTTGGCACGGCTGTATTTGTTGACGATATCGTGGTTGAAAATGACGCACATGGCAATTAAGGCCATGAGAATTGGGGTTTAAACATGAGATCAAACCAAGTCCGGGACAAGATCAAGTGCATGGAACGCGGCGTGGTCCATGCGGAATAAGGCCTTCCTGGTCAGCAAAGCGAAACATGGAACGGAGAATCAACATGATGAATCTTTTCAAGCAACTCGTGGGAACAGTCCCGATAGGATTGATTTCGATGATCACGCTGTCCTGCATGTTCACATGCCTGGGCGCGAGTGCCGCCGGCAATCAGCCTTTTTCCACACCCCCGGATGTGCTGGACAGGGTGGAGAAGGTGATTGCAACTGCAATGAATCCTGATCCCGAAATATATCCCACCATGCACTGCCGCCTCTACAATCGCCGGATTCCGTTCATCACGATCACATTCCCGAATGTGCCCGGGTCACGGGTGGATGGATGCACCTACGAACCGACGGATCCCAAGAACCCTTATAACTTCATCAGCCTCGAACTGCCCGGCGACAACCAGATCAAGCTGCGCCACCGTTCCACCCAGTATCCCCAATTATTTGTAATCACAACCCTCACCGCCGAACCCGGAGCGGTGACGACCGTGGCAACCCTGGAACTGGATACGGAGTGGGAGGGCGAAGCACCGGAGTTGCCAAAGGATTACCTGATGTGGCCCAACCTCTGCTGGTCCATGATCCAGGCTCCAAATTTTACACCCGGCGGTGTGCCGAACGCTCCCGATATTGCAACCCGGGAGAAGTACTACGACTGGATCGGACGCTGCTTTATCTTCACGGATGATGGCCGGACATTCCTGGACAAGACAAAGCGTGTGAGGACACCCGAGGTTCCCGATGATGATGAGCGGAACAGCCCGCCCCTTTACGCCTGGTCCCAACATTACATCGGGGCGTGGGACAAACCCACATCACCGCCGTTTCCACATAATACCTGTCATACCGGTTACACGATTCCCCTGATCGGGGCGGTTTCGAATGACGGGGATTACATCATCGCCCTGGGGGGTGACCCGACCCAGTACATCGCCCAGGCCTGGGGTGTCTGCTACCATCATATCCAGGAATGGCTTCCCAAGGATGTCCCCCTGGTCGAGCGCAGTTGGCGAATGAAGCTCTACGGTGCGAAAAATGACCCGGATGCCCTGCTGGAAAGAATGAAAAAGGACTTCCCGGCCGCCGCCGAGCGGATGGAGACAACCGGGTTGGATTCAAGATGATCCAGGCGCAATAAAGCCGGATAACTCAAATTGAGGAGAAAGACTGTGAAGAATCACCCTCCCGGGGCCAGGTTGTTTATGTTCATCGTGAGCCCATTCATGTCCGGTGTCCTGGATTGCTTTGCCGGACCGGACGTCATTCCCGACCCCACGCCACAGGCAACAATAGAGTATATCAACCCGGACCCCCCCACATTCAAGACGCCGGAATACCCTGGCGAGCGCTATGAAGCACTGGTTCCCGCCACGCTGGACCTGGCCGAGCGGTGCGCCCTGGCGATCAATTACCTGACGGAGACACTGAATCCAAACTGCGGCTATATTCCCTATTCCTTCGTGGATCATCTGGCCGACCCACCGGCCATGTATCAACACAACCAGGGCATCATGATCTTTGGAAAGTTCATGCAGCCAATCCCATTGCTTCGCGTCGCTTCAGGCAGCAGGCAGAACCTGGATATTGAAACCGAGATGCTGAAGGTTGTACTCAGCATGCAAAACCCCGATGATGGATTGATCTACTGGTCCATCAAGGGCCGTCCGTGGGAGAAGTGGATATGGGATAATGCCGTTCAGGGCCTGGGAGAGGAAGCACAGATCGCTTATCTGGATGGATTCGGCAACGGCCGGCTCCTGAGCGCGCTTTGCCATTACGCCCAGAAAGACCCGAAGGGCCCGTGGCGCAAGGCTGCCCGGCGCCTGAACGAGGGATTCAAGCGCATGCTCATTGTCGAGGGAGACACCGCATATCGATTTTCCAAGGCCACCGTTCCCGAAAAACCCGTCGTCAAGCCGGAGGAGAAACCCCTGGGTCAGTCTGCCGGGGAAAATGCCTGGATGGCACTCGGTCTGCTCCGATATCATCAGGCTTTCGAGGATCCGGAAAGCCTCGATCTGGCGCACAAAATCATGCGCTACATCATGCGCGATGGACAGTTTTTTACCGAGGATGGACGTTTCATCAATGGCCCCACGGGCAATTGGGCGCATTTTCACACCCATACGATGGACATGCTTGTTGCGTTGTGCGTTTCCGAACGGACCGGCGACCGGGATCTTCTTGATCGCGCACTTAAAGGCTTCGAGTATGGGATCCACGCCGGTGAAGGGCTGGTGGGATTTTTCCCCGAGGCGGTTCACGAATCGGGTCCCGAACCCACAGGCACGCATGGCTACGGCTATCTGACCTCGGAGCATTGCGAAGTGGCGGATATGGTCAGCGTGGGCATCATGCTTTCGCACCTGGGCGTGGACAAGTGGGACGACGTGGACCGCTGGGTCAGGAATCAGATGGCTGAGGATCAGCTGACATGGACCGGATGGTTGACCGACGGACACATGGATCTCTCCAACCGTAAAATCCCCGCGGAGCGCCTAGCCATGTTTCGGCATGATGGATGGTTTACCACAGACCGCGTGCCTGAACGAACGTTGGGTGGTTTCAGCGGCTGGCCGGGTGCCAATGATTGGGCTGGTCACGCCAACACGCCCCATATTGGTCTCACCATCATGAATTGCTGCAGTGCAAACGGCAGCCGTACCCTTCACCATGTCTGGCGCAATATCGTCCATTATCAGGATGGGAAACTGAGGGTGAACCTGCTGCTCAATCGGGCTTCCAAGTGGGCTGACATTGACAGTTATATCCCATACACCGGGCGGGTGGATGTAAAGGCGAAGCGAAAACTGGATCTCGAGATCCGGATTCCGGACTGGACCTCGCCGGATCAGGTTCGCTGCACCGTGGACGGCAAGGCACGACCCATCAGTTTCAACGGACGTTATGCTCAGATCGGCAGGTTGAAGAAAAAACAGACAGCTTCATTGAATTTTCCCATAACCGAACGGACGGAAACCGTTAAGATACAGGATGAACGCAACCCCCTCGGCTCAGATTACACGGTGGTGATTCGAGGCAACACGGTGGTTTCGATTGATCCGCAGGGACAGTATTGCCCTTTTTATCAACGAGGCCACTACCGCACAGGTAATCCGCTATACAAGAAGACCGAACGTTTCGTTTCAGATGAGGATTATGATCCGTCGTGGTTCTGAGTGCAAGGTAGTCTGCCCACGTCACCCTTGAAAAAGCCCAGCCATTGAATTTGTGAGGGGGAATCATGAAAACAACTTGCCTGACTTTGTTGATGATCGTGCTGGCCACCGGTTCAGCACGGGCGCAGGTCAGCGGATCACAGGCCGCCGATGCGCCCGATCCGCCGCCCAAGGGACCGATCGGATACATGAATTCCGACATCCCGGAATTTGAGACCCCGCAATATCCGGGAGAGTATTACGAGGCCATCGTGCCGGCAACACTGGACCTTGCCGAGAGGGCACGGCTGGCCGCGCATGCCATGACCAGCATGACCAACCCCCTTTGTGACTTTGAAATGTATTCCGGGGTCGGGCACATGAACGATCCACCCTTCATGATGCACAGCAGCGGCGGCGGCACCCTCCATGGAAAGTTCATGGAGGTCCTGCCCCTCATGCGGACAATGAGTGGAAGCAAAGAGAATATGCATGTCGAAATGGCGTGGATCAAAACCCTTCTCAAGATGCAGGGAAAGGATGGATTGCTCTATGTCAGTCCCGAGGGCCGGCCGTGGATGCTGCCACCGCAGTTTGAGTCGGCCTCGGGATATCCTGGGAGAAACGATGGTTATAATTACGTCTGCCTGTTGAGTTACAGCACGGCGCGCGCACTCGCCGTCATGTTGATCTATGCCCAGAAGGATCCTGGCGGGCCCTGGTCCGATGCCGTGACCAAACTGTTTTCCGGTTACAGGAAGGTCATCATCGAGGACGGTGACATGGCGCATGTATACAGCACTTGGACAGCACCGGGAAAACCGGTCGTGAAGAACGACGATCCCTTCGGCGAGCACCTCTACCTCGCCGGGTCACAAGCCTGGATCGCACAGTATCTGGCCATCTATGACCGTGCCCGCAACGTTCCGGAAGCATCCCGGCTGGCCGAAAAAATCATGAATTACAACATGTTCAAGGTGAACTTCAACGAGGCAAGCGGGCGATTCCGATTTGGCGGGCCCGAGGTCGGCGCGGGTAAAATCCGTGGCAAGTGCGCGCATTTTCACACCCATGCGATGAACATCCTGGGTTGCCTCTACGTTGCGATGCAAACAGGCAACGATAAGCTTCTTAACCGGGGCCTCAAGGCTTACGAATGGGGAAAGTCCGTCAGCGATACGCTGGTAGGATTCTTTCCGATGGTGACCTACGACGAGTATGCAGGTGCACAGACGGCGGAAACATGCGAGGTGGCTGACATGGTCATCGCCGGCCTGACTCTTTCCAAGATGGGTATCGACCGCTGGGACGACGTGGATCGATGGGTCCGCAACCAGCTTGCCGAAAACCAACTTACCTGGACCGCCTGGATAACAGACGGGCGGCTGGACCGTACGGACGTGTCCATATCCATTCCGCAAGGTGAATACACGACGGCCGATGCGGCGCAGCGTTCACTCGGGTCATTCGCCGGCTGGCCTGCACCCAATGACTTTGTCGGCTCCGGTGACTGGGGTGCCGGAAAGAAAGACCCGATTACGCTGACCGTCATGAACTGCTGCACAGGCAGCGGTGCCCGGGGTCTCTATGCCGTCTGGCGGGACATGCTAGACTATAATGAAGAACAAAAATCCCTGAAAGTAAACCTGCTGTTGAACCGTGCATCAAAATGGGCGGATATTGACAGCCATATCCCCTACACCGGCAGGGTTGACATCCGGGTCAAGATGAAACTCGATCTCAGGATCCGGGTCCCCGAGTGGATACAGCCCGACGAGGTCAGCATCACAATCAATGGAAAACCACGCGAACCCGAATTCGACGGCCGTTATGCGAGAGTCGGGTGGGTCGGGAAAGGCCGTGAGGTCGTGATGACCTTCCCGATCAGCGAACGCTCAGAGAAGCGCACCATCGAGGGCTTCGACTACACATTCATCGTGCGCGGCAACGACGTGGTGCATGTCGATCCCCCCGGCAGGCACTGCCCAATGTATCAGCGGTCCCACTACCGCGGAGGCGAAACGCTATACACCAAAGTCACCCGCTTTGTTTCCGACGAGAACTTTTCATGGTGGTGATAACCTGCCAAAATCACCCGCTGTTCACCTGCGAGAACAGCGGGTGCCGCTTCGTCGGACTCAAGCATGATTGACATGAATTACCTTGCCAAGGACGGGATATTTCCCCGGTGCGAGAAATACCACAAATCTCCCGGCGAAATGGTCCCGTTCGTCGGGTCGTAGAAAAATTCTGCACCCAGTGGGCCTGATCCGTCCGGGTCGGTGTTCCACCAGGCCAGATCCGGACCGGCGCTGTAGAATGCATATCGAAAATCCCCGTCCGGTTCAGTGTACCCCTGCGAAGCCATGAACTCAATTTCCCACCAGTCTTTCCAGGTATACCCGCTGCCATGCAGCTCAGCGGTCATATTTGGAACATAGGTCCCCAGAAACGACATCTCATAATCCCAGCCCCAGCGTGAATGGCTTGATTCCCGGATCATCCGGGTATTCCAGTAATCCCCGGGAATTCTTGAGATATATTCCACCGGAGTCGTCAGCATCCGGCCCATCCACGTCGACGAGCTGGCAGGATCAAACGGATGCATGTTATAAATCATGATCACGCCGGTTGAGGCACCCGGGTGATTATTGGGCCGCGGGGGACCGTTATAATCCACTGAATAACTCGCAACAGCAAGTCCCAGTGAACGCATGTCGGAGATCGTCCGCACCACCTTGGATCGGTTCTGTGCCTCCAGGAGATTGGGCACGGAAATCGCGGCGAGAATCGCAATAATTGCCACGACAATCAGGAGCTCGATCAGGGTGAAGCCAGACCCCGGGAATAGCCCGCTGGAATGGGGAAGTCTGCAGGAAGATTCGGACGCCTTGCAATCAGATCTCATATGACCGGTATTCTCCACCCGCGATTCCCCGCTCGAAGCCGGTCGGATGATATCTTTCTATCCGGTCCCCAACAAGGCCATTCTTCCACACGATCACTAATTTTCAGTCATGCCTGCACCCCCCGGATGCATCCAGAAAAAACCCATGGATCACCAGCAAATCCCGGGGATCCATTTTCCCCTCGATAACCGGAAAATTTACCATTACGATTGCGATCATCATATTTGAATCGAAGCGACAATGGAGTATACGCATCTCGGCAGGTCGGGCCTTGAAGTGTCGCGACTGGGTATGGGGACCATTCCGTTTGGAACGGTGATGGACGAAAACACCTGCCGCAACATACTCGACCATTACCAGGGCCTCGGCGGAAACCTGATCGACACATCCAACTTCTACGGTGGCGGCAAGCGTGGCTCCAATGCCGAAACAGCCGGCACCGCTGAATACACCGTCGGAAAACTCATCCGGGGCCGGCGCGACCGCTTTATCATCGCAACCAAGGGATACTGGCTGATGGAGGACGAGGTACGCCCCAACTCCGTCGGGCTTTCCCGGACCTACCTTGCCAAGAATATCGATGAGAGCCTGCGCCGTCTCGGCACAGACCACATCGATCTCTACCAATGCCACAACCGTGACCTCTATACGCCCGTCGAGGAGACCCTGCGTGTCCTCGATGATTTCGTCCGGGCCGGTAAAATCCGCTACATCGGGGTGAGCAACTGGGACGCCTGGCATGTCACCCAGGCCACCATGCTGCCGCAATGCAGCGGACTGACCCCGCTGGTATCCAACCAAATCTGGCATAATCTTGCCGATCGCTCTGCCGAGAACTCGGTTATCCCGGCATGCAGGGACAAGGGGGTCTCGATCATCTGTTTCGGGGTCCTGGCCCAGGGTTTTCTCTCCGGGAAATACACCCGGGACGGTGAGAAGTCGGATCGTGCAAAAAACATGTCCCCCGATCTGGATTCTGCATCCTTTTCGTGGGAGAATCTCGCGATTGACAGGAACTGGAAAGTCCTCGACATCCTGAAACGAATCGCGATGGAACATCAAGTGCCGGTACCCTCCGTCGTCTTACGCTGGCAACTTGACAGCGGCAGTGCGGATGTACTGCTCCTTGGGGCCTCACGGATTGAACAGTTCGAGCAGAACATGCAGGTCCTGGACCTTGCCCTCTCCGGCGAGGAAATTGGGAAGTTGAACGAGGCCAGCAGGGTGCCCGAACCGTACCCCATCAATTTTCACAACCTTTTCTGCCGCAGGGAAAGCGAATATTACGGCGGGCTAAGATGACACCCTAGGCTGAAGGCAATCCAATCATGAACCGGCCCAATATCCTCTGGATCACCACGGACAGCCAGCGTCACGACACACTGGGATGCCTAGGCAACCGGTTCGTGACGACGCCGAACCTGGACGGACTGGCGGCAAACGGTCGCCTTTTCAACCACTGCTATTGCCAGAACCCGTTATGCATGCCGAGTCGGGCCAGTTTCATGACCGGACGGTATCCCAGAACCAACCGCGCGAGGCAGAACGGGCAAACACTCCCCGATGACGAGGTCCTAGTCTCAAGGCGTCTGGCGGACGCCGGTTACCTTTGCGGCATGGTGGGACGGCTTCATGCATCAGCGGGCAAATTTTCCGAAAGGCGCCGCAACAATGATGGTTATGCATACTGGCATTACTCGGCCGTTCCATTCCGTGACTGGCGGGGAGATTTTGACCACGCCGCAACGAATGAATATGCATACTGGCTCCGGGAAAAGGGCGTCACGGACCACGAGCAATATGTCTGGGACCCGGGCAAGGATTCACCCCGCGCGGTGCGCGGGTCCAGATATGTCCAGGCCGGGATTGAGCCCGAACTACATGACACGACCTGGTCGGCCGATATGGCTGTCCAGTTCATCAAGGCCAACACCACCCTCGGTTCCCCGTGGATGCTGAACCTGAACCTGAATGCACCACACCATCCCTTCGACCCGCCACTTGATTTCCTGGAACCCTACCTCGATCGGCTTGAAGACATCCCTCTCCCGAACTACACACCCGGTGAACTGGACAACAAGGGGTCATTCCAGCAACGGACACATGAAGGCGCGTACAACCAGCCGGGAATATTTCGTTATGATGAGATGAGCGAGGAGGACCATCGACTGATCCGCGCAGCCTACTGGGCGGACATCGACCTCGTCGATGCACAACTCGGCCGTGTCCTGGACACGCTGGAGCGAACCGGCCAACGGGACAACACAATGGTCATTTTCCACTCGGACCACGGCGAGATGCTGGGCGACCATGGCATGTATCTCAAGGGTCCGTTCTTTTATGACCCGATGGTCCGTGTCCCGCTGATCATCGCCTGGCCGGGAACAATTCCAGCGATGAAAAACCCCGGTCAGTCCATGGTTGAACTGGTGGATATCGCCCCGACTGTCCTCGAGGCGACAGGCCTGCCGGTCGATTCGGGCATGCAGGGAAGATCCCTTTACCCGCTCCTGTCCGGAGAAAACATGCCAGACCGGCATCGGGATGATATTTACTGCGAACATTACAAGTCCAGCGCAATGTACAGGGATCCCTCACCCTATCTCACGATGGTCCGTACCGAGGCCTGCAAGCTGGTTGTTCTACACAGTGCCGATGCGGGCGAACTGTATGACCTGGAATCCGACCCGGGTGAATCCGTGAATCGCTGGGACGACCCGGGGTACCGGGATATCAAGCTTGCCATGATGAAGAGGGTGTGCGACCGAATGGCATGGACAGTCGACCCGCTGCCCGAACGTGAAAAGAACTTTTAAACCATGATGAGCACGGCGTACAACCAGCACCGGCGCAATCACCTCTACATGATTGCGCTGGTGGCGACCATCGGCGCTTTCCTCTTCGGTTTCGACCAGCTGATCTTTTCCGGCGCATCCATATTCCTCAAGCAAACCTTTGGACTCTCCTCCAATGCACTTGGTTTCGCCGGCGCGAGCGTCATCCTGGGCAGCATCATCGGCGCGGCCGCGGGAGGCATGCTCAGTGACCGCTGGGGCCGTAAAAACGGCCTGCTGCTCGCCGGAATCCTGTGTGCGGTCTCGGCCATCGGGACGGCCATCCCCCAGAATATGTTCCAGTTCAACCTGTTCCGCATCATCGGCGGGGCGGGTATCGGCATTGCGATGGTCAACGCACCGATGTACCTGGCCGAGATTGCGCCCGCCAGGATGCGTGGGCCCATGGTGACATGCAACCAGTTTGTCATGGTATTGGGGGCGCTCTGTGCGGTCCTCATTGGCTGGGCGATTACCGAGTACATGGATGAAGTCTGGGACCACACCATCAACTGGCGCTGGATGTTCGGATCGGAACTCCTTCCCGTGCTGTTCCTGATGGTGGGCCTGATTTTCATCCCCGAGAGTCCTCGCTGGCTTGCGACGCAGGGACGCCATGATCAGGCACTGGATGTGCTGACTCGCTTGAACGGCCATGTGGAGGCCCCCGTCCTACTCGAATCGATCAATCGATCGATCCGTCAGGGCCAGGATGTCAGCAGCCGGTTCCGGGACCTGCTAACACCGGGCATCCGCATGGCGGTCGTGATCGCAGTCGGCCTGGCTGTCCTCCAGCACCTCTCGGGCGGGGCGGCCCTGACGATGTATGCCCCGATCATTTATCAGAAGGCCGGTTACCCAAGTCCCAAGGAGGCCATCGGGATGGCTGTGCTGTTGAATGCCTGTCACCTGGCCTGTGTCGTGATCGCGATCATCTTTGTGGAACGCTGGGGGCGAAAACCGCTGCTGATCACCGGCCTGGGCATCAAGGCGGCCGGCCATCTCGTGCTCGCCGTATTCTTTGAGCAGGGGATCATCGGGCTTCCGTTCATCGTGGTCTATTTCATCACGACCTGTATCAGCAATATCAGCATTGCACCGATAGCCTGGCTGGTCATGGCTGAAATATTTCCCAATAATATCCGTGCAAAGGGCATGACGGTAACGACCTTTGTCCTGTTCGGCGCGTCCTACTGCAACCTGCACCTGTTTCCAATTGTCTCCGAATATTTTGAGAAGCTCAGGGGATCACCCAGCGGGGTCTTCATCCTGTTTGGAATCCTGTGTATGGCCGGGATTGTTTTTGTCTGGCGCATCGTCCCCGAAACGAAGGGCAAGAGCCTGGAAGAAATCACGGGGCTGCTGATGCGGGGCAGGAAAAGAAAATAAAATCACGGAGCAATAAGGGCCCCGGATCGGCATGGCCGGTTCCTTCACGGTGTTGAGGCTGGCATCATCCATGCAGCCATGTTACATTCGCCGTCCCCATGCTTCCCATCCCTGATCCCAGGTATAATTTATGAAAAAGATCCTTCTATCATCCCTGGGCTGGATTTGTGTCGGACTTGGATTCATAGGTATATTTGTCCCCGGAATTCCGACCACCATATTCCTGATCATAGCCTTGTGGGCATTCTCAAACAGCTCAAAATACCTCCACGATCGACTCCTCAATCACAGAAAATTCGGCCCCATTCTCCGGGCCTGGAACTCCCACAAGGTCGTCCCCCGAAAGGCAAAGGTCACGATGGTTATCCTGCAGACAACGGCTGTCATTCTATTTCACCGCTCATTCCAGAATCCATACCTGACGATCGGCCTGATCCTGGTATTGCTGGTTGTTGCAGGCTATGTACTTACCCTGCCAAGCAAGGTCCCCGATAATGCTTGATTCATGCCTGATTTCAATATAATCAACAAAGGAGTCTAGAGAATGCACAGACAAAAAAAGTTACTCCCGGCTGCCGTGCGCCTGCTGCTCGCGATGAGCTTGGTTTTGCTTGCGTCCCAACCCGTCCGGGGTTCCGCCATCGAGGAACAAGGATCAGCCAGCACAACAGAAAAGGCAGCCGTGGCTCCAGACAAGCCCGCGCTGGAAATCCGTATCGGTCTTGAGCAACTCCGGGATCCTTTCTGGTATGAAGATCATGGCTATCCGGATGAAGCCAGATATTTCTGGGATCAAAATCACTGGGAGAATGTGCTAAAGCAGTGGGCCAGGCAGGGATATAACGCCCTGCTTTACTGGCCGGAGCCTTGGACAGAGGCCTCATTCCAGAGTTTCCTTGTCCGCTACAGGGAATTTCCCGAGGCCAGAATGCTCACGGACGAGCAGTATGATCGTATCATCGACCACGTCAACTGGATATTCGGCAGAGCTCATGAACTGGGGCTGAAAAACTACCTGTTCGCATACCAGATTGTCACAACAAAGTCATTCGCCCACGCCCACGGAATGGACAGGGAGATGCCGTTGTCCGACACGGTGGATTATCGGCATAACCTGAAACAGTACATGGGAGCGGCCTATGGGGTGCGAAATGAAAAGACGCGTGCCTTCACCGAGGCAGCCGTGGCGGAATTGTTCCAGACATACAAGGACTTGGACGGCCTGGTCGGGCAGATGGGCGAGGGGTTGCCGGGAAAACGCAGCACCTGGTTCCGGGAAGCGGTCATGCCTGGCCTGGAACGATCAGGACGCAAGCCGGATTTTTTCATGATGAACTGGATGCTGCCGCTGGATGAATTTCTGGAGGATATTGCGGCAGGCAGCATCTATGAGAATCTTGGGATCTCGGTGATGAGTAATGTGGAAATATTCACCGACCCGAAACCCTACCCTGCGGCCCTTCGCTGGGTAGAAAAATCGGACCTCCCGGCCCTGTTCGAGATTGCGCACCATAACCACGAGGCAAATTTTCCCGTCAATTCTCCGCGCTTGGCACATGACATTGTCCGGGAATTGGCAAAGGTGGAGAACAGCAGGGGATTCCTCGCCTGGTTCCTGCGCTACGACCCGAATGACCTGTTCCGCGAGGCCCTGGGATATTATGGGAAAAACGACGTGCCCTATTCCGACGAACCCTGGGTCGATATTCTCGAGGAACGCTTCGGTGACCGAAAAGCAGCACGGCATATGCTGAATGCCTATAATGCCTCAGCGCAGATCCCGTCTGAGTTGAGTGCCATTGCCTGGTGCCCGATGGATCGAGGTGTATCACATATTTTGATGCTGCCCTGGTGGTACTGGACGGACCAGGACCCACGGTGGAGCTCGATGGTGTCACCCTCACGGGCTGGGGTCCTCCTCTCGGTCAGGCATTACGCACGGGTTGTGGCAAAACACGGCGACTCATACCGGGACAACAATGGCTCGGTTTTTTCTCGAAATAAGGAACACCCCGGTGCGCAGGAATTGTTCTGGGGCCTTGGATATTATCCCATCACCCCTGAAAGCCATATGCGCAACATTCGTCGGCTTGGGATGCAGTCATTGCGTGAGGCTGAGGCAGCATTGGAAACAGTCAGCAGAAATATTGAGGAGGCCGAAAGGGTCTTCAATATGATGAAGGCATATCAATTATTGACCGGCTATTATGAGGAAAAGGTCCTGGCGGCGATTTCCGCCCTTGTTTACGGATTCGGGGGGGATGAGTCCTACAGGGTTGATGCTGAACGCCATGCCGACGATGCCGTTGACGCCTATGAGAAAGCCATCAACTTCATCTGGGTGCATATTGACAAACAGTCGGGGCAACTGAAGGGTCGATGGGGAGGGGAGTTCACCATGCCTGAACTGATCGAGCGTGAAAAGGATGAACGGGGCCGTTTGGCGGAGCTATTCAACTGGGCTGAAATCCCCCAACCATAATACAGCCAAGCCGATGAAATCCGGTGCTGAACACACCGGCCGGATCGGCACCGAATGAAATTCATAATCGACTGATCTTGAGGTCCGGATGCCTGGTATTCATGAAACAAGATGACCGGGAGAGGCATTCATTGTTCCATGAGGGGCTGTTTTTTCATCCAGGAACTGCAGTCCTGGGCATATCGACTTATTTTTTCATTCGCTCGGCAGCGTCCGGAAAGTCGGCCCCGGCACGTTTCAGCAGGGCGGCAGGGTCATTCTTCATCCCGTAGAGGATCATCCGAAAGCTGCGTTCGAGCAATGGCTCGTTCTCGGGAACCCACCTTGGGATATGATGAAAACAGGCACCCCAGGCCTGGGCGGTGTAATCCGTCCAGTCACTGGCCAGGGCCAGCAGATGGCCCCCATCCGAGGAAACCGCACCGAGCAGCGGGATGGTATAGTGATCCGGGCTGACATTCTGCGGTGTCGGCTGGTCCGGCTGCCAGACTCCCTTGTAATGCTGTGACCAGGCATGGAGCGGGGGGCTGTTACGCTCATCATCCTCCGGGACTTCGATGGTCTTGACCCGCCGGGTCCTGTCCAGGTGCGTGAATCCATCTTGTGTGAAGATAAAGCATCGGCCGATCCAGTCATAGTAGTCATCCTTGCTCCAGGCCCAGCCCCCGGATCGGCCGCCGGGCGCGAAGTTGGGTGACTTGCTAGCGGACCAGCAAATGTTGGGCCAGACGAGCTGCTCAGGAATCTCGACGTCCTTGCCTTCCCAGCCGGGATCAAGTTCAAGACCTGCCGTCACTTCGACCGCACCCGGTTCGGCGGTCATGGTGGTGATGACATTGAGATGAGGCAGGTGGCTCACACGGTGGCGCAGGGCCATTTTATTCTCGGTTAACAGCACGACCTCCATGAGATGGAACTGCATGATTGGATTGGTCGCCTCATAGACGCAGGCGCTGACCATGGATTCCGGGACATCGGGAAATGAGATGTCAATGAAAGCCACAATACTGGAATGCAGCCTCAGGCTCAGGGTCGGGTAAACCGACGGGTCGGGATTGAACGCCACCGCAAAGACTTCCGGGTTATCCGGGCGGTATGGATTTTCCGGATAGGTTTTACCCTCAGTCGCGCCGCCTACGGGCTGCGGGTGAGTGATCAGCAGGACCATCAGGATTCCGGTATATATTTTGAAATGCTTCATTCTTTTAGCTCCTTTGAATAATCTTGGTTGTCATGGCCTTTGCGTTGCTGCGTGAGAAATAGATCAGACCAGATGCGAATGATAACCTTCGTGTCCTTGTATGGTTAATATTCCATTACACTGTTCAATCACTGTGAATCGCCGGGTTGTTTCTCCATCAACATCTTCACGAACGCGCGTGCCATAACCTCATTGCCATGATCCGAGGGATGTCCGCCCACCGGTGAATCAAACATCAGGGACGGGTTCTCCATGTCTTTTGGATCGTAATAGTCGACCAGGTGGATGGTGTCCCTGCCCGTTATCTGGTCCAGTTCCGCAGCGTAGCGTCGTCCCTGTTCCTCGGGAACACCGGCCGACGGGAACGAAAAGTCGCTCGGGTTTTCACTCTTGACCTCCGCGTGCTGGGGGACGTGGACAACATAATACGGGATACCGGTACTCTCGACATACTCGACGGCATCCAGGAAACGCTGGTCCTGGTGATAGCTGTATTCATCGGGCAAGGCGATCACCGCCGGGCCGTGGATTTCATCCAGAATCCGGGTGTAATCCTGCAGCTTTTCATACTCCGCGATCAGTCGTTTGACCAGGGGGTCCCCGCGGAGTGTTTTTTCATCACCCTGCTCCTTCGCCTCCCGCATCCTGGCGATCCATTCATCCGTGATCAGGTCAGTGGTGATCGTGGCGGGATGAATATGGGCGACATTGGGATCAAAGACCTGTTTCGGCTCGAACGACTGGACAAAGTACCAGATGTGTTCGCCCGCCGGCTTGTCGAACCGCCAGATCCGCGAGTAGAGATAGGCGCTCGCATTGTTGGTGAACAGCATGATATCGGGCCGGAACTCGGGTATCTTGACCCGTGCAATGTCGAACATGCTCAGAAAACCATTCGAACCGACAGAAAAATTCAACACGTGAACCGACTTTCCAAGCGCCTTTCCCAGCTTCTGCTGGATCATTTTCGAGCACTTGGGTGGAGTGAATGAACTGCCGAACAGCGCGACCTTGACCTCCGCGTCAAGATAACTGCCAATCGCCTCGCCGTAGGTTCCGTACTTGTTCAATGGCGCAACCGATTCAAAGGAATGAAACGCGCCCTTGACGATGGCACCCTGTTCCCAGATCGGCGAATAAGACTGGCCCATTGCCTCATCGTATCGCCATGACGTGTTCGGATACCTGAAGATCCTGAAAGTCGGGCCCGTGGAATCTTCCGCAAAAAGCGGGTTATGGAATGGACCTGAAAAAGATGAAATCAGGCAGCAGATCATAACAAATGGCGATATTCTTCCCATTTTCTTGTGCACGTTCATGGACGGCCTCCCCGGTTTGATCAGAATATGGCTGATGGGCACCCGCCCCATCATTGGTTATGAATCCTTAAATCCCCAACTGATTCATGTGCGGTTTTGTTCATAATGCATTCCTTAATGCTAGGCAACAGGTGGATTCCGGGAATAGTCATCCGGATCCTAAATGCAGCAATAAGGTTCATTTTTCATCACCCGCTTCACAAGCCGGATTCTACCTGTCGATGATGATTCGATCCAGTTCTGTTCCGGTCTCGGAGATCTGCCGCACGGTCACCTGATTTTCGGTGATATCCATCAGCGTGAATGAATACTGGTCGCCAATGAATTTGGCCGTAAAAACTTCCCAACTGCCGGGATCACCGGTTTGCCGCGGATTTTGCAGAGAAGCACCACCCGCACCGGTGGTGATATAGATGACACCCTCGGGTCTTGTGTGTGTCCTGCCGTCGAATGTCTTATCCAGAGTGTAATCCCCCTCCACAACCGCTTGGGTCCTGACCTTGATCTTGCCCTCAGATATCCGGGTCGGGTGAAACCGCAGGGGCATTGTCCTCTCATAGTGATGGTTACAACCGTGAAAGACGATGCCGGCCCCGCCTTCCTCAAACAGGGCCGCTGCGATTCTCATTTTCTGCATGTTGAGGTGCGACAGGCCGGACTGGAACCCCGGTGAATAGCAGCCGATGAACTTCCAGGCCGCATTTTCGGCGGCCTCAAGGTCAGCACGCAGCCAGTCACACATCACCGGGTCCTTCCAGTCGACGTGATCGTTGGTGTCGAGCATCGCCCAGTGCGTATCTCCAAAATCCAGGGAGTAAGTCGACATGCGGGGAAAAGCTGGCTGGATGGTTTCAACCAGAGTCCTCCGGCGTTCCAGCCCGCCACGGAATTGAACGGTATTATGATCACCCAGCATGAGTTCGGGACCGTTCATGGGGAGCGACCAATACATGTAGTAAGCAAACCCGTCCGGGACTTCCTCGTAAAGATTCTGTTCCTGAACATCATGTGCGCCGGGTGCAACGATGAATGGAATGGAGCGCATCAGCGGTGCGCCGATGTCCGGTGATGCCCTGTCGGCATTGTAGATCGGATAAAAATGTTTCCGGTATTCACTGATCCTGCCGGAGTCATAGACGATGTCTCCCGGGATGACCACAAGATCGGGTTCAGACTGATAAACATGATAAGCCACGGCCCTCTGGCCCTGTGTATTCCGGGCAGCGTCGGCAAAGACGGCGATCCGGCAGGACATGCCGGGCGGCCTGCGCGCACGGCCATGGGATGAGAAGACATGCTGGTCGCCATCAAGGACCCGGTACTCGAACCTTGTACCCGGCTCAAGCGGTGTCAACACGGCACGATAGACACGATGCGGCTCGATCGTCGGCACGGCAATATGTCGCCATGTGGGGGCTTCGACCCGGTCCCAGTCCCCGGTATCGCCATTCCTGATCTCCACGCTCCAGGCCCGATCCCGATCCCCGGCATGCCACATCAGGACCAACGACCCCGGATTCGTTGAATGCGGGGCATCCCCGATCTGCAGGTAGGGTTTTACAATAAACGGGTCGAACCGGGCGTGAACGCTGTCACAAAATGGTGTAAAGAAAAGGACAATCGCGATCATGGCAAGAGTCAAGTTGCACGCCAGATTCCCGGTATGTTTCATATTGAATTGCATCCTTCGTGATCTTCGTGTCCCTCGTGGCTGGAATATTTCAACTGGCGATGACACAGGCATGGTGAATCATGTTTTCCAATGCCCCGGACCTGGCCACCTGCCGGTGATACGGCACGGTCACGTGCCTAGGCTGTAGAGGCACAACCGGGAGAAGGGAGGCCCTTGCACATGCAAATGAACAATCAGGTCAAACAATCTCGGGAATGGGGACGCCGGTTTCGTCATCGGTGTTGTTGGCAATCTTGATCGGTCGGCCGACGGGATGCATGTATTCCTTCGTCCAGTCGATACCCATCGCCTTGTAAATCGTGGCATGCAGATCGCCTACGGAAATGGGTCGGTCGGCGACAAATGCCCCCTGCTCATCGGTCGAACCGATCACCTGGCCGCCATTGATCCCTCCACCGGCCAGCACGGTGGACCAGCATCCCGGCCAGTGGTCCCGGCCTTCATAGGGATTCTTCTCGGGTGTGCGTCCGAACTCGCCGGTCACGACCACCAATGTCGACTCGAGCAGCCCGCGGTCCTCGAGATCGTCCAGCAGCGTGGGCAGCGTCTGGTCCAGTGTCGGGCAGAGATAATCCCGGTGATGAACATCATTTTGGCCGTGCGAATCCCAGGCCTGTGTGCGGTAACCGGCAGCCGTGACAAAACGGCAGCCAGCCTCGACCAGCCGCCGGGCGATCAGAACACTCTGGCCGAACGGATAGCGGCCGTAATCGTCATGCATCTTTTCCGGTTCACTTTCAAGGTCGAACGCCTCGCGCACCTTGGACGACAGGACCATGTTCCAGGCCTGATCGGTGAATGTGTCGATGTTATTGAACTCGGCATGATCGGAATGTTCACGGTAATGCTCATCAACTAATTCCAGAAACCGGCGCCGGTTCTCAATTCTTTCATCCGTCAGTGATTTCGGCAGGCTGAGATCCGGGACGCGGTAGTCGTGCTCAGCATCGATCTCTGTCGCAGGATTGGTCCGAGGACCCGGTATGATCATCGGGTCATACTGTGCGCCGATGAATTTTCCCTTGAAATACTCCTCCTGCCCGAGGTCGAGTCCTGAAATCATGACATTGGGCGGGAGGTCATTCAGCGCTCCCAGTTCCTTGGTCACGATCGAGCCGAAACTGGGGAACTCCATCGCCGGGTTGGGCCGGTGCCCGGTCAGCATGTATCCCTGGGCGCGGCGGTGATTGTTTTCCGTACCGTGCATGGACCGCACGACCGCCATGCGGTCCATCATCTTCGCGCTGCGCGGCAGCAGTTCGGAAATCTGGATCCCGTCCACATTGGTCTGGATCGGCTTGAACGGACTGTTCGTCTTGGGGTCCCAGGTATCCATCTGGCTCGGGCCGCCATCCAGCCAGAGCAGGATACACGACTTCGCCTTCGCCCTGTTGACGGAATCCTGTGCGGCCATGACTTGCTCGAGCTGCATGAACTGGCTGAGGTTGATGCCCAGAAATGACAGGGAACCGACGCGCAAGAAATCACGCCGGCTGAAATGGTTGCCCCCACAGGCATACCAGGGCCTGGTATTCAAGCTAGATGTCATCCGGAAAAAAGTCCTCTTGTCTTCATGTTTTGGGCGGGACGGGGAACCATGTCAACCAATTCCACACTCGGTGCCCGGTCCTCCAGGATATGCCTAGTGATTGTAAATGAATTCCTTGGAGCAAAGCAATGCCCACAGCAGGTCCTCGAGGATTTTTTTGCGGGATTCATTCTGCTCGAAGAACGGGTCGCCCAGCATTGACGACCTGGAATTGATGAATTCCAGAATCGGGATGACTTCAGGCTCCGCAGGATAACGGCCCAGTGCGGCAAGATAGAAATCCTCCACAACCTCTCGGTTAGATGCCCCCCGATTCATCAACCGCTCGATGCGGCCTCCCGCACCACCCAAGTTCTGGGTATAGGTGTCCCCCACGACGAGATGCAAGGCCTTGATCAGGTTGGGGGCGAAGCTGCGTTCGGCAACCGTCCCGCGTGAAATCCGGCCGTGCGACTGCAGGAACTGAACTGGCCAGTTATAGGAGTCGATCAACTGCACGGCGCGCGTGCCCGTGGGCGCTCTCCCGGCGGCTGCCCCGACTGTCACGCCCAGCGACTTGTCAAAATTCACGGGGACACCCGTGACCGCGGTAATGGCATCAAGCAGGACCTCCGGGACCATGGGACGGGGGCGGGCATGTGAAAAATTCAGCTCATCATACCGGTTAGAGGGATTTATCCCGTCCGAAAGCTGGTAGGTCCTGGAACTGACAATCTGCCGAATCAGCCTCCTCAGGTCATGCCCGTTCTTTTGAAAATCATCGGCCATCGCGCCCAGCAATTCCGGATGACTGGCCATGTTCGTTGAATCGAATTCATCGACCGGGTCAACGATGCCGCGGTGAAAGAAAAACCCCCACATCCGGTTGACCGCGGCCTCGGCAAAATAGGGATGCTCCGTGATCCACTCCGCGAAGGCCCGTCGGGGATCATCCACCCGGTTCCCGGCCAGAATGCTGCCGTCAAGAAAAGTCGGTGGCATCTCCGTGCGATTACGCGGCTGCACAACTTTCTTGAACTCAAGATGATCCCGACCCTCTTCCCCGTAATCATACTCCTTGCCTTCTGGATCATCGAAAAGAATATGAAAATCTATATGGGTCATACGCCCGTAAAAAGCCCCCAATCCCCAGAACTGATCCTGCGTCCAGGCCTCCGAGGGATGGTTGTGGCATTCCGCACAATCAAGCCGGCGTCCCAGAAAGATGCGCACATCCTCTGCAACCATCAGTGGAATCCTCATGTTAAAGGGGTAAAAGGAAGCGGGCCCACCCTCTCCCTGGGCTTCTATCCTTTCACGGGCAATCTCATCATAGGGCTTGTTCACACGGATACCGCGGGCCAGCCAGGCGGCATATGTCCCCGGATTGGCAGCATCGGTACTGCTTGCAACCTCGACGCGAAGATACTCGGCAAGCCTCAATGTCCAGTAATCCTCAAACTCGGGTGTGTCCATCAAGATATCGATCAGCCTGCCTCGCTTCTGCGGATCGTTGTCATCCAGAAATTCCCTCACTCGACCTGCCGGAGGCAGCGTCCCGGTCAGATCCAGGCAAACACGCCGCAGGAATTCCGCATCGCTAGAAAGTGGGGCAGGAAGGATGTGGAATTTTTTGAGTTTCGAGAAGACATGTTCATCGATGAAATTATTACGCGGGATTTCCGGGTAGACCTCGATGGTGTTCTCAACCACCCCGAAACGTGCCCGGGTACTGGCGCCGGCAGCACTGATAACCACATCGATCTCACCGGGACCGACCGCCTCAACCAGCCCCTCCGGTGACACCCGGATAATCTCGCGGTTGTTGGATACAAACCGGACCTGGTCGGTCACATCCTCACGACGACCATCGGCCAGGCTGGCCGTGACGATCAACTGATGCCGGCCGTCGACACCCAGGACCGCATCGGGTGGATAAACTTCAAGGGATTCAATTTTCAGATTATCAGCGTCATTGTCATCAAATCTTCCCCCAGCCCGTGCCCACTCAAGGATGGTTCGGTAGTCATCGGAATCAATTTCAAATCGCTTCCCACCGTCATGTTCCGCCTGGAGCGTCGGTTTCAGCAGGATCAGGCTCTTTTCAGGTTCCCTGACATTGATGCGTGGAACCCGCTCCCCCTTCACCTCGTCAGTCAGGACCTGATAACCCCCGCCCCGGACGATCCAGTCATAATCCTCCTGCGGGTAGAGAGCATTGAGCGAGAGCTTGAATCCCCCACGACCCTTGACGCCGCCATGACAGGTTGTCGCATTGCACCCGCGACGCGTCAGGATTTCGCCGATTTCACGCTGGAAACTGAACGGACGATCCCGGTCTCTTTCCCTGACCCGGATTTCGGCCCGTGCATCGTGCGGGCCTAGCCTCGCGTGTAAAATGGACTCACCAGAATCCTCCGCAACCGCAAGGCCGGAACTGTCCACGGTTAAAACCCCCGGGTCCTCCGCATCCATCCGGCAGGCAGCCGTCACATCACGCTCAATACGGTCACGATAACTCCCTACAACGACGAATCTTTGACTTGAACCGGACCTCTCCATGACCACCTCGGCAGGCACGAATCTCAAGCTCAATAATTCATCAACGGGCGGTAATTCCGGTTCGGCGCGGGAGATCTCGACATCCGGCAGGGGCGAAGTATGTCGGAATTTCAGGATTTTGACATACTTTGCCAAGTCCCCAATCTCTTCAGGCGTATAGCGATCCTGCATCGCCTTCATCTTCGTGTCCGGCACGCCTTCACGGATTGTCTGCTCGATTTCCGCCAGGCTGCCTCCATGAATCCAGTTGTCATCAACCAGATTCAGACGCTCCTTTTCCGCGTTGCCATCGTCTCCATGACAGATCCCGCAACTCTCGACAAACTCATCCTGGACCTGGGTCATCCGGGCTTCAGGAAGAACGGGACACACTTCCTCCACGCCGGATATCCCCTGTCCCATGGGCGCAGCCTGAAGCAACAGCGCAAACACCATGAAGGGCATGCCGACAAAAGAGAAGGGGGAAGGGATGGGTCTTTTCATTCAACCACCATCATGGGGATGTCCTGGACATAAAACGGGCTCCCGACCTGGCTGTTGACCACCGGCAGCGCAACAAGGCGCACCTGATGGCTTTCCGTGCTCGCGGCATCCTTGCCGGCTGTCAGGGCCATCGTGTCAACCTGCCGGTATGGCCGGAAATTCGGCTTGTTGACCGCACCGAGTTTTTCAAAGACATTGCCCGACACCTTGACATCAAGCTGCTTTGCGCTGGCCGGGCGGGCAACGACACCTTCGGGCAGGCCCTCGAAGCTGAAGGCAACCTCACCGGCGAAACCCTCCTCCCATTCGCTGATGATGTTGATCTTTTCCGTATGTCCGGCCTTGATATTGATGCCGGACAATGGATCCCTGCGATTCAACTGGCCGAACTCGTTGATGGTCACCGCGGCGATCTTCCCCAGATGCGGGACCTGTGGACGCACCACGACCTGATATTCAAATTTATCGCCACCCGCACGGGAAGTCAGGTCTCGAATTTTCAGGTAATAATCACCTTCATCCTCAAAGGTATAAAGGCTCTTGGGCTGTGGATATTTGACCCAGACAGGACTCCCATTGGAAACACGCCGGTAAAAATTAACGATCAGTATTTCACCTTGACCATCCAGGATGGTCAACCATGGATGAAAATCGGGGGGGCGATTATGGGGAGTGCGGATCTCAAAGGCCAGCTTCTGTCCCCTGTCGGCATGAAACCGATAACAATCCACGTCACCTGGCTGATCAATCGCACCTTCGATCAAGGATGCACATCGGATCTCCTCTGCCCGGCTGATGTCATCATTCGGCTCCGACTCGCGGATGGTACTCAGGGAATCCGGTAACGAGGCAGGAATGTGTATCCCAAGGGATCGTGCCTCCAACATATCAATCCATCCCGCCGGGAACGCCCCCGGAAAGGCACGTTCCTCCCAGACCATTACCCTGTCGTGCAGCAACTTGCGGGCGGTCCATTCCGATCCGTCGACGTGATCCGCATCCTTGAGTTGAACAACGCGCAACTGGTAGGCATTCTCCGGGTCACCCCGATCCTGCGTATTCCCAACACGGACGAGATACCACCCGGATTTCTCAAAACGATGCGTGATCCTTGGAAGCAGGACCTTGTAACTGCCGATGGTCGTGGCCTCAAAGAGGAGGTTGTAGGCCATTGAATGGTCGGATGCTGCCAGACGCATCGCGCGTTGCGGATCGAACCAACTGCCCGAGGGCTCGTAAATTGTCAGTGTTGGGTTATTGAAGAGGGGCTTGTGGGAATTTTCACGGATCAAACCGCTTGCGGTGATCACCTCAAACAGCAGTCGCTCGCCTTCCCCGGCCTCGAAGGCATAATAATCGACTTCACCATCCTCCACCACCCGACCGTTGACGATCACCGGAAGCTCGATGAACTGCGCATGGCCGGGCCGGTCGTGCGGCTTCTCCTGCTCAAGGATATTCCGCTCGGCATTGACCTGGAAGGTCAGGCGCCCAGAGAGACCCGTATCACCGATCAACTGGAAGTCATGAATGGCAGGATCAACATCGGCTGGAATATCGAAATTCAGGAAGAACCTCGATAACTCCTTCTCCTTCTTTTCACCGTTGACTTCCTCCTCAACCGTCTCCTGCTCCAAACGTATCGAGGCCTTCAGTTGACTGCACCCCAACTGGACTCCATGCCAGCCCTTGAGATCCTTGCCGATCAGCTCAACTTCAACGCTTGTGCCACGCTGGCCGCCGACCGGAAAGATGGATATCTGGGCGTAAACCGAAACGTGGAAAACCAGAAATATAGCGACAAATGAATAAATGAATAATCGCATGGCCTGTTTGATTCTCGATGGAATCCCCCGGCAGAAAGCTAGGGGGGGGGCATTCACCCCCGGTTAACGTCCGCCTTCCGGGACAACATCCACATGATAAGACAAGCTATCGCGCGTCTTCAAGTCGAAGATAAATCCTGTCAGCAATATTGAATGCCTGAACATGTTGAATACAGGGATCGCCTGGTTACAGGGCTACGTAACGCCCGTATTTCAGGAGACCATCCACAACCCAGCGATGTTTGATCCGGAACCGATCTGGTACGGGTTGATATCGACCCCGATCATCGTGTAGCATACCCGACTGCATTCACCGGAGAGGACCCAAACGGGCAGATCGTGCGGTTTCATATGCCATCAATCACTGGTTTTTTAATGTATAATACTGCAAATAAAGTATTTACTGTATTTTTATATCTGGCCTGCGTCCATGCTGGTTCACTGCTACATGCCGAGGTCGCCCTTTCCCCGATGGGCGGACAGCAGGGGTCTGAATTTGAGACTGAGGTCATCGGGGAAGGTTTCGACGAAGCGCATTCTGTCGTGTTCGATTGTGACCTGCTCCAGGGTGAGGTAAGGACCGAAATCAACGATGATGAAACCCGTGTCTTTATCCGTGTCAAGATCGACCCGACGGCTAAGCCCGGGGCGCATGTCTGCAGAATACTGACAGCCCATGGCCTCTCCGAACCGCTCATCCTGCAGGTGAACACCGAACCTTCGACCAAAGAATCCGAAAAACCCCATACCAAACCCGGAATGGCCCAACAGGTTGAATACCCGGGGGTGGTCAACGGGGTGATCAAGGAAGCGGGTGAGGTCGACTTTTATGCCTTCGAAGTGGATGCCGGCCAGGAAATCATGTTCGAGGTCATCACGCCGACCGGTCTGATTTTCCAGGGAAAAAGCCGTTCCCCCGACATGATGAATGATGCGGAACTGGCGCTTTACAAGGCCGGTGAAAGCTGGTTTGGATCGGGCCGACCAACCCGAATTGAGCCCACCGATGAGACACTTGTCTATTATTTCCCCGCAAGGTTTCCAGGCTACTCGATGCCGATTCATATACCCAGGCTCAGGTACCGGTTCGATGAGGCAGGCTGGTATCTGCTTGAGGTCGGAAACGTCCGCCACCATGGCGGTCCCACGTTCAACTACCAGCTCAGGATCGTCCCGGAACTTGTCACGGTGGGTGGGGCAGAGGCTGCCTGGACAGACCGCAAACTGGCGCATGAGGATCCGACCGAATGGAATGAACGTGATTATCGCAAAGTGGTTTCCGATGACTGGATGGACCGCATTCGTACCCGGTCCATCAATGACGGGAACATTGACCAGTCCGGCAAACCCCTCACCATTGTCCAGGAGACAGAACCCAACAGTGAATCAAGTGAGGCGACGACCGTTACACTCCCGCTGATTGTCCGGGGTGCCATCAACCCACCGGGTGATCTTGACCATTTCAGTTTCATAATCGACGCATCCAAAACCCTTGTCTTCGAGATTCGCACGCCGGACGTTTTTCCGCCCGATTTCAGCCCCAGGCTGACGGTCCTCGACAACAAGGGTGAAAAGATGTTCGACAACATCTACCGCAAGGTGGGCGGTGACGGTGACGACTGGGACAAGACGGTTGAACCGAAAATCGTGTATGCCTTCGACAAACCCGGCACATACACGGCCAAGATCCAGGACCTGACATCCCGAAGCGGCGGGGAGAGATATCACTACAGCCTGGTGATCCGGCCACAGATCCCGCACATCGGTGAAATGTCCGCGGTTGAAATTCAGCAGACGGGCCGGGTCCGTCCCCGCAAACAGCACCTGAACCTGAAAATCGGCGAGGCGGAAAAGATCAGTATCATCACCGAGATGGAGGAGGGATACGCGGGGGAGGTCGCCATCATCGTTGAAAACCTCCCGGATGGGGTCCAAACCTACACGGCCAGCTCAAAGGAACCGGATGTTGAGTTGACAGCAGGTGTTTATGAGCATCGTGGGCAGGAAAACAAGGAACTCTACCGCGCAGAACGCCTGATCAACACGATCCTGCTTCTCGCTCCCAAGGATGAGGTTCAGCCATCCACAACACCCCAGGAGTTGAGACTCAAGGGCATTCCTATCGTGAAAGGCAAGTCCGGCGAACCCTTTATCATCCAGAAAATTCCCATGATGGTGGTGAACTGAGTTGAGCGGCCTCATCGATCACAAGGCTGGTATGGCTTCGTTCCTGACGGCCCTGACACTTCTCGCGCCTGTCATGCTGTCTTCACGCGCAGGGAAAGCAGCCGAGGCTGGTGATAATCCGGCGATACAGCGCGAAATCGAGGAGGTATTCGAGGACAAGTGTTCCATCTGCCATGAATCCGACGGTAATGCGGAAGATGAGGCTCTGAACCTGGTTGACAACATATGGCTGCACGGTGGGGGCATTACGGATATCGAACGTACCATCGGCGAGGGGGTTCCCGGCACCAAGATGAAGCCCCACAAGAAAAAACTAACCCCGAAACAAATCACCGGGCTGGCACATTTTGTCTATATGCTCAGTCGGCCCGCCCCCGACGCCGCAGGCGAACCCCTGAATGCGGAAGACGGGGATACGTCCTCGATGGACGATGGCGCGGCAAAACCCGTCCCGGTCCTGATTTCAAAGCCCGAATCCATACGTATTCATCCCACGGCGGTGACATTATGGGGACCTGATGTCACCCAGGCTTTTGTCGTCCTCGGCCAGTTCGCCGACAAGATCGAGCGGGACGTGACCGACCATTGTGAAATTTTGATCGACGACCCCTCGCTGGGAGAATTCGGCACGGACCTCCGCCTGACACCACTCAGGGATGGCCAGGCCTTGGTCACGGCCAAACTGGATGGACTGGAGGCCCGTGCAGAGGTCCGCATCGAAGGAGCATCCGGTCGGCGTCCGTTCAATTTCCAGCGTGAGATCCAGGGTGTCCTGACCCGGAGGGGCTGCAACGCGTCGAACTGCCACGGTGGCGTGAAGGGCCGTGGTGGATTCAAGCTGGCACTGAACGCCGTCTATCCCGAGGAGGACTATGACTGGATTGTTCGCGGCGGCGGATACCAGGTCCTGACCGATGCGGTCAAGGGTGAACGAATCCCGCGAATCAGCATGGACGAACCGGGGAAGAGCCTGATCCTGCTCAAGCCGACACTGGGCATGGACCATGAGGGTGGTCTGCGGCTCCCCGGGAAATCCGGCGATTATGAAACCATCCTGAACTGGATCAGGGCGGGTGCACCCTATACGGAAAATCCGGCCGAGCAGCTCAGGATTGTCCGCCTGGATGCCTGGCCGGCTGAGATCGTTCTGGAGCGCAGTGGAAAACACCGCCTTCTCGTCACGGCCACGCTGCAGGACGGAAGCACCGAGGACGTGACCGACCAGGTCCACTTCCACTCCAACAACCGCGATGTTGTCAGGGTTTCACGTGATGGTATCGTCGAGGGGGTCATGCCGGGTGAGACGAACATCATGATTCGTGCAGCGGGAGCCAGCACCAATGCACGGATCGGCGTCATCGTGGAAACCCTCAGCAGTTTTCCCGACCTCAAAGCGAACAACTACATCGATGAATACATTTATGCGAAGCTGAGGAAATTCCACATTCCCCCCTCGGCGCTATCCTCGGACGAGGATTTCATGCGGCGGGTCTGCCTGGATCTCTGCGGAACCTTGCCACCTGCGGCCAAAGTCAGAGAATTCCTGGATGACCCGGACCCGGGCAAGCGTGAAAAACTGATCGAGCTGCTGATGGAGACACCGGAGTTTGTCGATTACTGGGTCTACCGCTTTTCCGACCTGTTTCGTGTCCGGGTGGGGGGCGGCACCAATCATGGTGAACTCTACTGGGAATGGATCCGCCAAAGCATTGCGACAAACAAGCCGTATGACCAGATCGCCCGCGAGCGACTCTCAGCCCAGGGCTGGGGCGGTCCCGGTCGTCATTTCATGTGGGCTTCAAAGCGACGGCCGATCGAGGCGCTGGTATCGGAAGATGCCCAGGTTTTTCTCGGCCGCAGGCTGGATTGTGCACAGTGCCATAACCATCCATACGAAACACGGTCACAAAGACAATTCTGGGGGCTGGCGGCCTTCTACGGAAAAATCACGCAGACCGAATGGGTCAATGACCAGATTGTTTATGACGACCCGGACGGCCAGGAATATGACTGGGGAGAACTGGGCCGACACGAGGTTGAATTCAAGCAGGTTCTCAACCCCCGGACAAAGGAACCCGTGACCCCTGCATTCTTCGACGGGACGGATATCAGCCCGGCCCATCAACGTGATCCCCGAATGGCACTGGCGAACTGGATGACCTCCCACCCCTGGTTTTCCGAGGCCGCCGTGAACCGGATGTGGGGCTATTTTTTTGACCGCGGCATTGTGCATCCCGTCGATGATTTCGACTCGACCAACCTGCCCAGCCATCCCGGGTTACTGCAGGAACTGGCTTCCGATTTCCGGGAAAATGGTCATGACCTCAGGTCGTTAATCCGGTTGATCGTCAACTCCAGGACCTACCAGTTGTCCAGCGTGCCGCTTGAAAACAATCTGCATGACCGAATCAATTTCTCCCACCAGGTCCCGCGGGCACTGGATGCCGAGGTGCTGCTTGATGCCATTGCCTCTGTAACCGATATTCCGGTGATCTTTGACCGGACAAGCGGAAACGTCTCCGGCATCAACGTCGGGAAAATGCCGGAGGGGACACGCGCCGTCCAGCTACGCGACCCGGTAACCTGGCCTTCCCGTTTCATGGACATCTATGGGCGGCCGACACGCCAGTCCGTGCCGGAGCGCAATGTACAGCCGAACATCGAGCAAGCCATGCACCTGCTTGTCGGCAACACCTACACCGACCAGCTTTCCGGGGAACACGGGCGCCTGGGCAAGCTGATGAAACACTCCTCAACCGGCATGGAGGACATCATCGAGGAATTTTACCTCGCCGCCCTGTCACGTTATCCACTGGAGCAGGAATTGAAGGCCATCGGGGAACTGATGCAAAACCAGTCGCCCATCGTCAGTCACGATTTCTTCGCGGACAACCCGCAGCGCAAGAAGGTGCTCGAAGATTTCATCTGGGGATTGATCAGTTCCCGGGAATTTGCGTATAATCACTAGCCCGGACTCACCCGGGAGAAACCATTGAGGAAACCCAGGCCAGACCATGACAAGACCTCCCCGCGAAATAACCCCTCAATCCAGTGGTTCCTGTGACGGCAACCACTTTAGCCGTCGCGATTTCATGCGAGTGGGAGCCCTGAGTTACCTGGGCATCAATCTCGGCCAGTTCCTTGAGCTGAAAAACGCGGTGGCAGCGAACACGGCGGTCAACGCTGCGAAAGCCCAGGCCTGCATCATGGTCTGGCTGGATGGCGGGCCGAGCCAGATGGATACGTGGGACCCGAAATCAACCAGTTCCTTCCGGGCGATCCCGACCAATGTACCGGGCATCCAGGTCTCCGAACTCCTTCCCCGCTGCGCACAGCACATGGACAAGCTTTCGCTGATCCGGTCGATGCATACCGAAGAAAACAACCACATGCGTGCGCACCACTATGCCCTGACCGGGCAGCGCCCCAACCCGGCACTGCAGTTCCCCAGCCTAGGCACGATGATCGGCAAGGAGATGGGCCAGCGCGGCAGCATGCCGCCCAATGTCATGATCTCGGGCGTGAACGACCTGGTCGAGGAATATTTCAAGGCTAAGTTCCTGGGTGCACAGTATGACCCGATGATCATCCCGGAACCAAGTCCGGTGCGTATCGGCGAGAAGAACGTGGACAAGGATGTCAGTTACCAGATCACAGACCTCAGCCTGCCGAAGTCGATCAATGAAAAACGGGTCAGCAACCGCAGGGATTTTTCCGGTATCGTCGACCGGTTCTATCGGCAGAAGGCGGACCAGGCCGAGTTCCTGAAGATGGATGAGTTTACCGAGCAGGCATGGAACATGATCCTGTCACCGAGTGTCCGTGAGGCCTTTGAACTGTCCAGGGAACCCGAAAAGGTGCGCGAACAATACGGTCACGATGCAGTAGGACGCAGCATGCTGCTGGCACGAAGGCTTGTCGAGGCGGGATGCCGGTTCGTCACGGCTGCCGGATACAGCACGCAGCAGTGGGATTCGCACAGTGACAACGACGTCAATCACCGTGATTACCTTGTGCCCCCGCTGGATCGATCACTCTCGACACTGCTTGAGGATCTTGAACAGCGCGGCATGCTGGAGTCCACACTCGTGATTGTCATGGGTGAATTTGGACGCACACCGGATATCAGCCCGAACCTGGGTCGTGATCACTGGCCTGAATGCTGGTCCATGGCCCTGGCCGGCGGGGGAATCCGGGGTGGACAGGTGATTGGCGAAAGTGATGAACGCGGCGCGTATGTTGCCGACCGCATGGTCACGATTGGCGACCTTTATGCGACGGTCTACAAGGCCTTTGGAATTGACTGGACGCATGAGTACATGCATCCCATCGGCCGCCCGATTAAGATTGCCAGCTCAATCGACGGCGCACAGGGCATGCCGATCAAGGAACTGGTCTGATTGAATCGGGCGGGACTCCGGGGGATCGCTTCATCTGATTCCCCTGCACAGATTTCATCCATGGCATTCTCCCCTCCCCTCAGGCGCTCGCCCGGGACATGACCGCATCCAGCCATACATTTGACAGTTCAATCCGGGTCATATAGAGTGACTGATCGGCGAGGGTGTTAATTTCATTTTCAGCTTGCAAGGAGACAAGAGCTCATGTGTTCCAGGGGATTATTATTACGCGCTAGCGTCATTTACAACGCCTGTATCTTGGCCGCCATGTTAACGACAACGGTCTCGGCAAAGGAAAAATCCATGAAGCTGCCTGAAGGTTATATCGCTGAAGCCAGGGAACACATCGGGGGCCTCCTCTACAACAAGGCCGATACTAACAACTGGTTTGATCGGAACTCGTTCCCGTTCTGCAAACACGACGGGATCATGGGCTATATTCATGTTGACCGCCGTTTCAAGGAGGGGCTGGACAGGTCCTGGGTCACCTATACATATGACATCCACGACGCGCGCCGCATCTGGATGTATCCCGAGAAACCCTGTCGCATCAACACCTACGGGAACAGCTTCACCAGCTGTGAACAGGTCAATGATGGAGAAACATGGCAGGAATTCCTGGCGGCCCACCTTGGGGAACCGGTCCGTAACTACGGCGCAGGGGGATACTCGGTCTACCAAAGCTACCTGCGCATGAAAAAGGAAGAGCCGGCCACCCCGGCAAAATATGTCATCATCAACATCTTTGATGACGACCACAAACGAAACTTCATCAGCTGGCAGCGCATTTGGTGGGGATCCCATCCGAAGTCCTATCATCCGACACTCCCGTATGTTGAGGCCAACCCCGAGACCGGTTCTTTCATGGAGTTTTCCAATCCCTGCCCGACAAGGGAATCGCTGGAAAATCTGACGGATCTGGAATGGACCATGAATCGCTTCGAGGACAATTTCATCACCAAGATCGCGCTTGCGCACCGGATCGGCCGAAAATCGGCACCCGAGGGCAGCCTTGACTGGCCGACCGATGTTGCACTGGCCCAGGAGAATGTCGAGAAGGCTACCGAGGGCGGTGAGCGGGATGAGATGGAGGCCCGGCTGCGGGAAGCCGGCATCTCAGAGGTCATCAGCAATCTTGCAGCCGAGCATGGAATACCGGTGGATATCAAAAGCCGAAAGCAACTGGTGCAGATTGCCGACAAGGTCTTCATGAAGGCGGCACTCTATGCAACCACCCGGATCATTGAGCTGGCCGAGGAATTTGCCAGCGCCAACGACAGGAAAATCCTCTGGGTTCTCTCCTATTCACACCCCCGTGTCATCGAACGCCTGAAGAAGGGCAGCCGCTTCGACCAGTCGGTCGTTGATTTCCTGGACCGCAAGGGACTGCCTTATGTGGACACGCTGGAAGCCCATGCTTCGGACTATGCGATGTTCAGCATCACACCCGAGGAATACTGCGAACGCTACTACATTGGCCACTACGGGCCCGCCGGGAACTTTTTCCAGGCATTCGCCATCAAGGACAAGCTCGTCGAGATGATGGATCCCAAGCCCATCTCATACCTCGAATCGGATTGAACATCTTTGGATTATCCGGGAGAAGGCACCTGAACCCCCCACGGTCCACGTCGCGAGCAAAGGAAAACAGGCCATCATGAGCCAGGGAGCATGCAGACATCGCCTTCATTTCCTGGTTGCAGGGTTTTTCATGATTACGTCTTCAACCGCCATCGCGGCAAGGGAAGAACCCGTTGTTCCCGATCCGCATTCTCAGGGCGAAATCGGCTATATCAACCCGGACATTCCCGTATTTGACCCGCCTGAATACCCGGGCGACCATTATGAGGCTGTCGTGCCCGCCACATTCGACCTGGCAGAACGTGCCCGGCTGGCCCTGCACGGAATCACCAGCATGACCAACCCCAACCTCGATTATGAGATCTATTTCGTGGCCAGTCATATGGCGGATCCTCCCGCCCTGCTGCTTAGCAATGGCGACCTTGCGTGCCAGGGCAAGTTCATGGAGGTGCTGCCCCTGATGCGGGTGATGAGCGGCAGTGACGAAAACATGCATGTGGAAAAAGCCTGGATGGAGGTCCTGCTCAGGCTGCAGGGCCCCGACGGCCTGATTTATGCCTCGACAATTGGTCGCCCATGGATTCTCCCGCCCAATTTCGACCCGGCCTCGGGCTATCCGGGACGCAACGACGGCTATCCCTATGTCTGCCTGCTTGGCTACAGCACGGCCCGGTCACTAGCGGCCCTCTCGATCTATGCACAGAAGGACCCTGAAGGCCCCTGGACGGAAGCCGTGAACAAGCTGTGGTCAGGATACCAGAAGGTCATCATCCGGGATGATGAAGACGCGTATGTCTACAACACCTGGACCGCCCCGGGCAAGGAGGTAATCAAGCCCGAGAAGCCGTTTGGTGAACATATCTACCTCGTAGGTTCACAGGGCTGGATTGCAAAGTACCTGGCAGTATATGATCGCGCGCGACAAGTCCCGGAGGCATCGGAACTGGCCGAGAAGATGATGAACTACAACATGTTCACTGTTGAATACAACGAGCCCGACGGGAAATTCAAGTGGGGTGGACCCGGCGTCGGGGCCGGGGAAATCCAGGGACAGTGTGCACACTTCCACACCCATGCCATGAACATCATTGCCGGCCTGTACGTGGCACGACAGAGGAACAACGAGAAACACCTTGAACGGGCAATCAGGGCCTTTGAGTACGGGATCAGCAAGGGTGATCCCATGGTCGGTTATTTCCCGATGGTCACGTATGATAAATATGTGGGCGCACAGACCGCCGAGACGTGCCAGGTGGCCGACATGATTGTTGCGGCCGTGGTCCTCTCCACGATGGGATATGACCAGTGGGACCATGTCGACCGCTGGACCCGCAATCAGCTTGCCGAAAACCAGTTGACCCAGGTTGGATGGATCACCGACGGGCGGCTGGATCGTTCGCGCTCGGAGATCCCCGCGGGTTACCTCAAGGAGGGGGAGTATACCACCGAAAACGTGGCGGAACGCACTCTGGGCGGGTTCGCCGGCTGGCCGGCGGCGAATGACTGGATCGGCGCCGAGGACTGGTGGGGCGACAACAAACACCAGATTCTCTCGACCATCATGAACTGCTGCACCGGCGGCGGCGCCCGAGCGCTCTTCGCAGTCTGGCGCGACATGATTGAATACGATGAGGGGCGGCTGAAAATACACCTGTTGATGAACCGTGCATCGAAATGGGCGGATGTGGACAGCCATGTCCCCTATACCGGCCGGGTCGACATCCGCATCAAGAGGAAGCTTAATCTTGAGATCAGGATTCCCGAATGGGTCCAGCCTGACGATGTCACAATCACGGTCAACGGAAAACCCAGGGAACTTGAATTTGACGGCCGGTATGCAAAAGTCGGACGCGTGAGGAAGGGACACGTGGCCGTGATGACTTTCCCCATCCATGAACGCACCGAGAAACGCACAATCGAGGGGTTCGATTACACGTTCATCGTGCGTGGCAACGATGTGGTCCATGTTGATCCTCCCGGCCGATACGCACCCATGTACCAGCGGGCACACTATCGGAACGGGCAAACTCTCTGGCAGAAGGTCACGCGCTTTGTGTCAGACGAATCGTTCGGCTGGTGGTGAATATGAACCGCCATCGCGAAGCCTTGTTGGAAACCATGCAGACCCAGGATGTGTACGACTGCCATACGCATATCCGGCCCGAGTCCTGGAGATTGAAATGGCCGGTCGACGCATTGACCCTGTTCGCGACCTATCCGATCATCGACGCCATTTCATCGCAGGGGCCTGCAAGGAAGAACGCCTCGGGGCAGGTCCTCGATCATCAATACTTCACCAATGCACAGATCTCCCTGGAGGACCGATGGAAATACTTCGAGCCTCTCCTCTCAAATGCACGTTTCGGGTCATTTTTTCGCGCCTCAAAGATCGCCCTGCATGCAATATACGGATTTGACGAGCTGAACAGCCATAATATCCATGAAGTTTCCGCGCGCATGCGGGAAGCAAACAAGCCGGGGTTCTACCATGAAATCCTGGCCCAACGCTGCGGTATCAAAAGATGTCTTGTCCAGTGCAGCGGCTCGCAACTGGATGACCTGGCACCGCGCCCACTACTGACACCGGTTTACAGTGGCCCGACGGCCAGCAAGCACAACTTCACCCCTTTTGTGGAGATGCTGAACAACCGGTACGACCTGCACATTGCCCGCCTGGATGAATACCTGGAGGCACTGGGTCGTTATCTCCGCGAGATCAAGGAGCAGGGAACGGTCGGCCTGAAGGTCTACGGCTGGGACAACTGGATGTACCATGATCCGGATATGGCCACGGCCGACCGGGAATTCCAGGATATGCTTGCCGGCGCACCGGGGCAGCCGCTGCTCGAGGCAACCGTCAAGGATGCCATCTTCAGGATTGCGGGGGAAATCAACTGGACGATCTCGATGCATGGCGGCGGGAGTTACATGGATTGGCGACTGTATGAACCCCGCAGGATCACCGATGTCATCACCCGCCATCCCGAAACACGCTTTGACATCTTTCATCTCGGCATTCCGCTGGTAAGCCAGATTGTCGGGCTGGCCAAGCAATACCCCAACGTGACATTGAACCTGAACTGGGCACCCGCGCTGTCGGAAACCATCACCCGATCAACCATCCATGAGATCATTGAGACGGTTCCTGTCAACAAGGTGATCGCCTTCGGCAGCGACGTGATGGAGGACATCGAGGCGGCTTACGGGCACCTTGTCATGACACGCGAGGTGATCGCCGAGGCACTCGCTGAACGGATCCGGCGGGGCAGGCTGGACATGGAAGGCGCACGGCGCATCGTAAAGCTCTGGTTTCACGACAATCCGGAGAAAATATACGGGCTGGAACAGGCATGAGATGAAGGCTATGGCCACGAGAAGGACATGAACGACAGGGGCGAATGCCGCCTGCCATGGGAGAAACCGGAAAACAGGGCCTGTCGAACTGAAAATTGCAAGATGGGAGAAGATCATTATGGCGAATTCACTGGACCGCCGCAAATTCCTCAAGAATACGCTGGCCGCCTCGACGGTTGGCGTGGGGGCGGCATGCACCTCCTTCCAGGCCGGAACCGGAAACCGTTCCGGTAACCCGGCAACGTCAACCACAGAATCATTGGCAGGTTACAACCCGACCACAATGGACCGCAACAGGCAGGTCCTTTTCGACGAGATGGCCGGCATCCGGACCCTGGACTGTCACCAGCATCTCTGGCCCGAGTCCGAGCGCGTTGCCGTCGAGGCCGACATCCTGCTGCTGTTCCACACCTACGCATTCAATGACCTGATGTCAGCGGGGATGAAGGTCCGGCCGGGAGACCACGGGCACGGACAAAACATCCTGCGCGATACGGACACCCCGCTGGATGAACGCTGGAAATTCGTTTCACCCTGGCTGGACCAGATCAAATACGGCACAAGCTATCGCGCTACGGCCATCGCGCTCAGGGACCTCTATGGGATCAATGAACTGAATGACCAAACCTACCGTGAGGCCTCGGAAAAAATCCGGGCGGCCAACAAGCCGGGACTCTACCGCTGGGTCCTGCGAGACCGCTCAAACATCCGGACCAGCCTGGTCCAGAACCTGGTGTCCCTGGGATATGTTGAAAACCTGCCGACCCATGACGGTGTCCTGACACCGGTTTACGGCGGGCCGTCCTGCTACCAATATCCGATCGGGCCTCTGGTGAAACACTTGGAGGAAAAATTCGGGGGGCCGATCCATGACCTGGACACCTACCTGGAGATCCTCACCCGTTTCCTTTCCGGCCTGAGGGAATCAGGTTTTGCCGCTTTCAAGTATTATGCGACCAAACCGCGGCTTGTTCCTGATTACGATGCCGCCCGCAAGGTCTTCATGGAGTTTGTGGACCCGGGACAACCCCATCCGATTGTCGAGGCCGTGATCCTTGATCACGTCTTCAAGAAGGCGGCCGAGTGGGACTGGACGGTTTCCGTCCACTGCGGCGGGGCCTACATGGACACCCGCACCTATGACACCCGGTATATCATCGATACCGTTTCACGTTACCCCGAGACACGGTTCGACCTGTTCCACCTCGGCGTCCCCTTTACACGTGAGATCATCTATATTGCAAAAATGTATGCCAACACGACGTTGAACCTGTGCTGGTGTCCCGTGCTATCTGAATCGATGACCCGTACCGCCATCAATGAGATCCTCGATGCCGTTCCTGTCAACAAGGTCATCGCCTTCGGGGGTGATTACGCGGGTGATGTCGAGAACACCTACGGCTGCCTGGTGATGACGCGTGAAACCCTCGCCGAGGCGCTGGCGGAGCGAATTGCGCTCGGCCGCCTCGACCTCGATGATGCCCGGCAGATTTCAAGGATGTGGTTCCATGACAACCCGGAGAAAATCTACCGGATTTGAAGGGCTTTCGGCCGTGTTCAGGAAAACATTCACCGACCGCCGGCATGGACCGCACACTCCAAGTCGCCGGACGCAGCCTGAATCAGGTCATGATTTTTGCCCTCTCCGACAAAACGCGAGCTTCCCTGGTTCCGGGTTCGTCGTGCCCGGAATCTCCTGGAAGCCGGGCTGCCCCATGAGATCATCCCTTATCTTCCTGATCATCGCACTGGCCGGCGGATCCGCCTTCATCCTGATGAAATATGCCGTGCTCGTCTTCACGCCGATCGAGATCGCCATTTATCGCCTGGTGGGCGGAGCGGCATTTCTCGGTTTTATTTGGCTTACCAGAAACGGTATCCCGGGCATTCCCCGCCGCCAATGGCCGTCTCTGGCCATAATCTCGATCGCGGGCATCGGGCTTCCGTTTGCGCTTCAGCCCTGGCTGATTCACCAGACACAAAACAGCGGATTCATAGGCATGATTCAGGTATTCGTCCCCCTGATGACCCTGATCGTCTCAATCCCTCTGCTCGGGACATGGCCCAACTGGCGTGAGGTCACCGGTGTGCTCGTCGGGCTGGCGGCATTATTGATCGTCAAGCTTGACGGCAGCGCCCGTGACTTTCCGCTTCACGTGCTGTCTCTGGCGCTGCTGGTTCCGCTACTTTATGCCGTCCTGAACACACTCATGAGGCGCCTGTTCAACGACATCGACCGCATACCCCTGACCTTCGGCCTGCTGGCCATGGCCGCAATCGGCCTGATGCCATTCGCACCCCTGCAGGAACGGACCGTCGGCAGCGGGAGCCTGGTATATGCCATCGCGGCGGTGCTGGCGCTGGGCGTTATCTCGACGGGCTTGTCCACATACCTGTTCTTCACGCTCGTCCAGCGGCACGGCCCGTTACACGCCGGCCTGGCGGCCTACCTGATTCCCGCGGTCGCACTGGGCTGGTCCTGGCTGCTGAATGAGCAGATCACCCTGAAGCAAGGAGTTGGGCTGGCGACAGCGATGCTCATGGTCTGGCTGGTACGCAGTGGCCAGGCCCGCCCCCATGAAAGAACCCATTCCGGACCGGTTAAAACGGAACCGGAAACCTGATCATCCGCGATCGCACCGCATTGAGTCCCACTACACGATATGTTGTGAATGCAAGGATGGAGGCCATATGCCCCCGTCCGGGTCATGCCACACGACCCGCCGAGCAGGATCCATCGCCTCGCCAGGGGACAGGGGTGGCCGCACAACGACATCATGCCAAACGGGAAAGTCACACGGCCGGTTCCCGATGACAATCGAGGATGATATCGGCATGAAATGCTGTCATGATGGTGATCAAACATGGTCGTCCGATCCATCCTGCATCTCGGGATCTTGATTTCGATCACGAACACCAGTCGGGGCCAATGTTCGTGATGCATCCCGATCAATCGTGAATATTGTATATTTTTTCCCGCCCATACATCCAAGATCCCTCCTGATTCTCTTTCCAAGCCTGTCCCAGTCTCCAAACAGTTCCCCATATACAAACGGCATCTCATGGGGCTGGATCCTGGCACGGTAGCATTGCAAAAAAAACAGGTTCCACATGACAAGCAATATTATCGAGGATAAAAGAGTGTTTCTCAGGACACGACTTCCATGTATTCGGGAAATGCGACTCATGATCTCCCCAAGGCCCAGAAACAGGAAAAACATGATGTCAACAAGGCCACGCATTCCGTAACTGGACCCCAGCCAGTAGTTTTCCCATCCCCCATAGATCCAGAGCATGGCCACAAGCACAACACCCCCTGCGGCGAACAGAGCCTGTTTTCTGGCTGCCCCAAGCAAAAGCCCCGTCACGGATATCAACGCCAGGGGCGTCCACAGAAAGAGGCTGTTCCGTTCCCCAAACAACACCAGAAGAATATTTTTGGGCCAGAATGCGAGATGTTCACCCTGATAGCTGTAATACAAATATGAACCATATAGGGTCTTCCACGCGATCATCTGGGGCATAAATCCAACGACAAAACCAATCATGGCGGGGAAAAGGCTGAAAACTGACATGTGCAGCAGGGGCATCCTGCCCTCCCTGCCAATCCTCAGGTAGCCGGCAATGGCCAGGACCGGCGGAACCAGGCCGATGACACAGTCCGGGTATCGGATCATCGTGGATATCCCGAGCAGGAAACCCATCACAAATGCCGGTGGCAGAAGTTTCATCATATTCTGTCCAGCCCCCCGGCTCATCAGGACTCTCCACCAGTGAAGCGTGGCCGCGATGAAAAATACCGAGACGCCAAATCCAAAAAGGTGGGCCATGGAGGGCTCGTAAAGGAAATAATGTGTTATGGAAAGGCCTGTTGCACCGCTCAGCACGGAAAGTCCGGCCAACCTTGCCCCATAGACATCACGCAGAAGCCTGAAGGAGAGGAGTAATCCCAGAAACCCAATGATTATGGATGTCCAGTTAAACGCAAGGACATAAATGGCGGCATATTGACTGACCTTGATTCCTGTGACCGATTCATATATCAGCGAGATCAACCGGGCGAGATAAAGGGAGGGAAGAGAGATCAACCCCGACCCGAGACCGTATTTATTGGGAACATGGCCTGTGATTGTCCGCGGTGTGTTTTCCAGAAAATCAGCGTAAACCTTGCGCGTTATTCCGAATCCATCCAGTCCTGCAATAAAATCAAAATCATTCTCGAAATGAATGTCCCCATCCAGCGCCATGGATCGTCCCCAGGCAAAATAACCGTTGTTATCCCAACCCCAGAGATAGGCCTGATCCCTCTGGCTCGAATAACGCATGGAAAACGAGTAGTTCCAATAGAGGCAGGAAGCCAGCGCAACGGCCCAGGCAATGACAAAAACATGCCTGGAGCGCAGGGTGGATATTATCGACAAGCTGTCCTTCTTGTATCCCAAGGATACTCCCCATTTCCGGAGCTGATGCAAACAATCACGTTGAGTCCGGTTGCAGTTACACCGTTCGACTCCTGTGGGGCTACTCAAGGCTGCGGATAACACGGGACAGGGGACATCATGGCAACAGGCATGACGGGGGATGTGGCATGATTCGTCATCATATTCCCCGGCTTTGGATCACAATGATTGTCACGATTGCAACAGATGCACCATGAACCATCATCGACCCCGGGAGCCCCAAGCATTGAGGATCTCGTCCATATCGAAGATCGGGAACTTGTTCTTCATCCAGCCCATCACGCGCTCGTGGTCCTCAAGGTCATAGGTCCCGATACACTCGCGCGGGATGACCGGATAATAGCCCCTCTGCATGGCATCGCATGCATTGAACAACACACATCCCGATGACAAAAGGCCGGTATGAACCAGACTGCGGATCCCGCTCTCCTTCAGGATCCCGTCGAGCTCCGTGAAGTAAAACGCGCTGGCGCGTGTCTTGTAGATGATGACATCTCCCTCCTCCGGCGCCAGCTCGTCCACCGTTTTCCCTTCGTCGCTGCCCTCCAGGATCTCGGGTACTTCATCGGCGTTCCGGTGGCAGTATATATTCGGCCCGTTCAGCGTTGATTCGCCGGTTAACATACGCTGGACAAATTCCGCGTAGATGATCGGGATCTTCCGTTTCCTTGCGGCATCGATGAGCTTCCCGATTGGCGGGACCAGTCTCTGCAGGTTCTCGGTACTGGCACCAGGTTTCGGCTTCGATTGCCCCTCATAGGAGCAAATCTTCTTCAGCACACCGTTCAGGACATCGATCACGATGACTGCCGTGCTGGACGGTTCGGTCAGCTCCTCAACCGTTGTCAGGACTTCAACGCCATTGATAAATTTCACGGAGAATCTCCTTCGACCCTGTCTTTTCAAGACGACTGATGGTACCTTGGCAGTTCATCCCCGGATCCCATAAAGCTGGCCCGTGGTCGACGGGAAGACACGACGACCCTCATGTTCCAATGGGAATCATGGTTGAGTCTCCCATCACCCCACCGCCCTTGTCCTGCCGTTGAAAGGCTTCATCATAAACAGCATCCCGGGCCCCATCAATGAATAAGATTGACAACAAAATTCATGCCCCACTAGTATGGAAAGGAAATCGTTCGGCATAATTCACGGGAAAATTCACCAGCGGCTGCGGATGCCCCAAAAGCGGATCGGCAGGAGGACGGGTTCTTGGCGCTCGAGTGATTTTTTACGCAGTTATTCCGGCCGAATTGAAACGCCGCCTCCCGGGAGACCCGGGGAGCAAAATGGAGCGTGATCGATGAAAATCAGCATCTGTGCCGAGACTGTCTTCACGGACCTGGATCTTGCAGGCCGGGTCGAGTCCATTGGGAAACACGGTATCCGGGATTTTGAACTCTGGACCTTGGATCACGATCTCGATGCACTGCAGAAAAACATAGATTCCGGCGAACACAACCTGATGCTCTTCTGCGGAAACCGGGAACATGCCACGATCAACCCGAATCACCGACACGGGTTCCTCGAGGAATTCAGCACAAGCCTTGAGGCCGCAAAGAGGCTGCGGTGCAAATTCATAGCACTGCTGAGCGACGTCGTCGACTCGCAGGGAATCCCCATCCCCCCGAATCCCCCGATCAGCGAGATCACTAAACTGACCAGTTATTATGAATGCATCTCACAGGCCCTCGAAATGGCCGAAAAGGCCGGGGTCACGATCCTGCTGGAACCCCTGAACACCCGCGTCGATCACCCCGGTTATTACCTGGCTTATTCCCAGCAAGGTTTTGAAATCATTCGCGCCCTCAATCACCCGCGCCTCAAGATGATGTTTGACATCTATCATCTCCAGGTCATGGAGGGGAACATCATCCAGACCATCGAGTCCAACCTGGAACATATCGGGCACATCCACGTGGCGGACGTGCCCGGTCGACATGAACCGGGAACCGGAGAACTGAACTTCCACAACATCGCACGCATGCTGGAGACATCCGGTTATGATGGACATGTTGGCCTGGAATGTTTCCCAATCGGCGACAGTGACGAGGCCATCAGGATCTTCGCAGATATTTTCGGGTCGTAAGTTACGATAGCAGACACGCGATCCCCCGTACGGATGCATGAATATATTGCATGGCCGGGAAACCAGACACCTGGTTGGGGCCAGCAGCCCTCAAGGAGAACCTCCACATGATCAAGCGCCTTCAGAAACTTCGCAAAAAGCTCGCCGCAGGAGAAACCTGCCCCGGAATGTGGATGCAGATGTGCTCCCCGATGTCCGCGGAAATCATCGCCGATGCCGGCCTGGACTGGGTGATCTTAGACTCGGAACATCACCCGTTCAACCCCGAAACCCTGTTTCATATCCTGCTGGCATTTCGCGGAACCGACACGGTGCCCCTGATCAGGGTGCCCTGGAATGACGCCGTCATGATCAAGCAGGTGCTTGACATCGGCTTCGGGGGAATCCTGACACCCAACACCAACACCCCAGAAGAGGTCCGCAGGGCAGTGGCGGCCTGCCGATACCCCCCCGTCGGGATCCGTGGAGCCGGGTGGACACGACCCAGCCAATACTCCCGGGATGGGGGGGAATACATACGTGAGGCAAACGACTCGATCATTTGCGCAATCCAGATCGAGAACGTCATCGGCGCGGAACAGATCGAGGAGATCGTCCGTGTCCCCGGCCTTGACTGGATCATGACCGGGCCGACCGACATGTCGGGGACGGTTGGTGAATTTCCAAACACCCGCCACCCGGACCTGCAGAAGGCCCTTGGGCGAATCTTCAAGGTTGCCCGTGAAGCCGGCATTCCCTGCAGCTCGGGAATGCCTCTCTACACGGCCGAGGAAATCCGAGAGGCCCGGGCAGCCGGACAACAGCTCATTGCCGTGGGCGCGGATGTTCCCCTGCTGCGTGGTGCCGTGGACAACAGCCTAGAACTTTTCAGGAAAACCCCCTGACCCCGATGGCGCAGTACATGGACGGCCATTACCCCTTCATAGCTTGAGATGACCGGATGATTCAACACAACCCTTGCGTATGTTTTTCCCTGCTCCTGACCCTATGCCTGTCCGAACCGCTGCAAACGGAGGCTGTCCCGGTTGATCTCGGCCCGGCACAGGGTGTGCCCGGCGCATACAACATCCACCAGGGGCTGATTGCAAGGGCAGTCAATACCGACCCGGAAAGGATCCCCTCGATCGGGGTCTGGCTCCGGTCACGCGATGACGCTCAACTGGCCATTGCCTTCCCTGACGTGCCAGGGCTGGTTGCCGACGGATGGATGTATGAATCGGCCTCGGCCTTCTCAGAATTTGACGGTGCGGCGGTACGCGGCGAGAATACGATTGAGTTATATCATCGTTACAAGGAGGAGCCTTCCGTCGTGCATGTCACAACGGTGGCTGCGGCACCCGGCACTGTTGAAATAACCGGGAGCCTGCTGATTGAAGACACATACACGGGTGGCAACGGGATCACAGCCGGAGACCGCGTCGACACCTGCCTCACTGACACCCATCAGGTCATCGGTTCATACTGGCCATGGCTGAGGGACCGGTATCCTGACCTGCCTGACTTGGCACCCGACCTGTGTTTCCAGCTCATCCGCTCGCCGACATTCCGCACCGCTCCACTCGATGTCTCACGCAACAGGGCCGTGCATGCGCCCTTCCTGCATCGCTATGCCGGCCGCTGCTATATTTACACCGAAGAAGGCCGGACTTATCTGGACAGGATCCCCCGAACCCAGATTGCCTCCAAGCATCCTGACTTTGATGCAGATGATATCCGGAACAATCCCCCCGTGACCCAGGTTTATTTCGGCCCTGACTCGTTCATTCCCGATGGCCCCTACTGCAACCGCACGCGATTCACCGTCCCATTGATTGCAACCGAATCGTTAAATGGAAAATATCTCGTGGCCATGGTCAGTGATTCACCCGAATTCCTCTACCAGGGATGGCTGGACTGCCTGCACAATTATGCCCGCTGGCTGCCAATCGATGCACCGCCCTGGGAACGTCAATGGCGAATCAAGATTTATGCGATGGAAAACGACCCGGATGCCCTGGTATCCCGGGTCCGAACGGACTTCCCGGACCAGTTCGGGCCATCGAAGTAAAGCGGCATGGTTGGTCGAGGAGAACATGCTAGATTTCATGTCAAATCTCCTGAAAACACCATATTTTCGAATCTTTTTCCTTGCCTTGATCCCCGCCCATAGAGTAGATTGAGATCCAAGCAAAATTATTCGGTTTACATCAATTCGCGAAGGAGGGCAGGTCTGTGGTTACCCGCCTGTGGTTGGGGTTTTTCCTGATTCAGGCAACGTTATCCGAAAAAATATAATCATAGGGGATCATAAGAATGAGGGATATAATCAATTCTAAAACAGTCATCTATATGTTTCTGGGCATCTTTCTCCTGAATGTGGCTGCAGCCGCGCCGCTGATGCAGGAAGATTTCCAGAGCGTGACGAATCCAGGCAGCGAGGTTTTGCCCGCCGGATGGGACTATAATATTGAGAGGGACATGGGCGTTGCCGATGTCGGCACCGTTGATGTCGGAGATGGCGACATTGCCGCCTATACCCGTGGGCCATCAGCCCCGGGTGCTTCTGACCACATCACCCTGCTTGGCTATAAGGCAGGGACGTTCACCCGCGCCAATAATCTGCGTTGCACATTCGTGGTTTACAATGGCATCGGCAGCGATGTACCGGGCAGCTGGGCTGCGGCCGGCGAGGGTATCGAGGGCAGCTGGGCGGACCAGGGACCACCCAGTCCCAACAATATCATGCCCGGCGGCGGACCTTTTCACCTTCCGGGGGTGATGGCGATGGCGCAGGCTGACGAAACCGGCCTTAACAACTCGGGCACAGGGTTGTTCCACTCGGTACGCATCGTCCGTCACTGGGGCTTTATTCCGGAGATCACGTTCGAACAGGTTGAATATGCAAGCAGATGTGATGACTGGAACGCAAGGACACCCGCAAACCTGCTGAGCAATGGTTTCCACGAGGCCTTCAGGAATGCCGTCAGCAAACAGACGGGACTGTGGATCCGGTGCTGGCTTGATGACACGCAGGGAGGAAAACTGGAATGGTCCAATGACGGCAGACAAACCTGGAACAATGATGCGGCGGATAATTCCGGAACCGGGTGTGATACGGACACCGAGGTGGAGATCAATTTCAGTACTTATGCCGGCGCCATCATCATTGATGATGTGATGGTCGAGGATGACAACAATTATGACACCTGGACTGCCCCGCCCAATGAAGTGCGCAACTGGTCGGTTTATAACTGACGAGACAGGTAGGACGAAAAATTTGGGAAATGACGAAGGCTGTCTGCCACACCCGGCAGGCAGCCTTTGTTTTTTGCGATCCATGGACAAAAAAATCCTAGTGCCCGGGGGTCGACAGGGATACACCTGCGTATTCCCACGGCGCAGTTCCGCATGCCCCCCCATGTGTGGATTCATGTCGCATAACGAACGCTTGAACACGGGCCCGCCAAGGTCAGCGCCTTGCGGAACACCCGTGCCAATATGGGGTCATGTCCGGTTTCAATTATAAAGTGACGGCATGTTCCCGACATGCGAGAAATAGAAGACATCCCCGGGTGACACCGTTCCGTTGGTCGGGTCATAATAATACTCGACCGGAGGGGTATCCCACCATGCCATATCCGGGCCCGCACTGGTCAGCATGAACGAGAATTCACCGCCCGGGAAGGTGTATCCAAGTGGGGCAAGGAAATCCTGTTCCCACCAGTCTTTCCAGGTTTTCCCCTGTCCCGAGGAGTTCGTGCTGAAAGGAATATAGACGCCCAGGACAGACAACTCGACATCAAACCCGAAGCGTGAATAGCTCGAGCCCTGGATCAGCCGGGTGTTGAAATAGTCCATCGGAATCTTCGAGATATACTCAATGGGCGTGGTCAGCATCCGGCCCATCCAGACCGATGTGATCGCGGGATCGAGCGGGTGCATGTTCTGGATCATGATGATACCCCAGGAATTGATGCGGGTATTATTGATCCGGGGAGGGATATTATAATCAACAATATACGAATTGATGGCCACGCCGATCGAGCGCATGTCGACGATCGTCCTTGTCACCTTGGCTCGTGTCTTTGACTCAAGGAAATTGGGCACGGCAATCGCCGCCAGGATCGCAATGATCGCAACAACGATCAGCAGCTCGATCAGGGTGAACCCGCGCAAGCTTGAATAATGGCCACCCCGCCCGGTCAGTGGATTTGTCATATTCATTCTCGACTGGATATTTGTACCATCCCACCCCGATCCAGCCATCCCCCGTTGAATTGATTTAATCAGGACGAATCCGGGAAGAACCACCCGGCAAACCATCCGGCCCCATAATGGGCCCATGTATTCACGCAGGCTATAGCCTCATCCAGATCATGTCGAGCGTAATCGTGTGTCCCGTTATGGCAGGCCAGACAGAAATCTTGACGACAGGGCACGGGTGCGTCCTGTGGGCCGCATACTTTTGAGTTAAGGAAATTACTTAAATCAGGGGGAAGGCGCCTGTCATGATTCGCTGCAGGGGAAAAGACAGCAGACAGGATCAAGGGGCACTTCAACAACCTCGCCGAAGAGCGCCCCCTTAAAATCACGGGTGTTCAAGCAAGAGTCCTTCACTGGTTGTACAACGGGGGCTGGCTGCCCACATGCTGGAAATACCACAGGTCCCCAGGTGACATCGTCCCGTTGGTCGGGTCGTAGTAGAACTCTGCGGGGGCTGTATTCCACCACCTCAAGTCAGGACCCGCGCTGTAAAATGCAAAGCTGAAA